>NZ_ANBD01000032.1 GCF_000341005.1 Nocardiopsis alkaliphila YIM 80379
TCTCGGACGAGGACATGAAGTTCGTCCTCGACGTCGACACCGAGGTCTGGAAGCAGGAGGCCGCCCTGGTTCCCGAGTTCTTCAAGACCTTCGGTGAGCACCTCCCCGAGGAACTCTGGGACGAGTACCACGCGCTGCTGAACCGTCTGGAACGGTAGTCACGACGGTGGCCCCGCCCCTTCCGCACGATGGGGCCGACCGACGTCGAGGGACGCGGGCACGAGGCTGTCCGCGTCCCTGACGTGTTTTCCGGGAGCGGTCGGGCCGAATCCCTCCGTTCCTCAGGCTCGGTACGTCTAGGGAGAGTGCAGGCGCAATACCGCGTGCTCGGCCCACTCCGGAGGCCGAGTGAAGCGTGAGACGACCATCATCGTCAGGAAGGCCAGTGGGACGGTCCATGCCGCAGGCTGGGCCAAGAGGACGGTCACCCAGCCGCTCGGGGTGGGCAACAGGATCGACCATCCCACCGCGCCGGTGGCGGTCACCCCGCCCACGATCAATCCGGTGGCGGCGCCCGGCAGGGTCAACCGGCGCCACCAGATCCCCAGCACCAATAGTGGACAAAAGGTCGACGCGGCGACGGTGAACGCCCAGACCACCAGCACGTTGATGTCGATCATCTGGGCGGGCAACGCCAAAAGGACCGACACGCAGGCGCCGATCACCACCGCCAGGCGTAGTCGCGGCACGCTGCCCTGGAAAAGGTCGTGGGAGAGTCCACCGGCCAGGGCCAGCAACAATCCCGACGAGGTCGACAGGAACGCCCCGAAGGCTCCTGCGGCGACCATCGCGGTCAGCAGGGTGCCCACCGAACCCGGCACCGCGTGGGCGGGCAGTACCACGGCCACGGTGTCGGTGCCCTGGAGCATCACCAGATGGGGGGTGAGCACCCGTCCCAGCAGGCCGTAGACGGTGGGGAACAGGTAGAACAACCCCAAGAGCGCGATCACGCCCACGGCCACCCGTCGTGCGGTCCGCGCGGTGGGGCTGGTGTGGAACCGCATGATCACGTGCGGTAGCCCCATGCAGCCAAGGGTGATGGCCAGCAGCGTCGACCAGGTCTCGAACAGTGGATAGCCGCCCACGTCCAACAACGGCGTACTCCACCGCTGGCTGCCCAGCACCGGCAGATCCTCGGGGTGTGGGATGGGAGCGCCCGCGGGGAAGACGTACTCGGTACCCCGCGCGACCGAGTGAGAGCCCGCGGGCAACTCCAGTTCCTCACCCTGGGGGGTGAGGACGGTGACCGGCTCGTTCAGGGTGAAGTCGGTGGCGACGCTGAACTCCACCGGGGTGGTCTGCGGAAAGTGTGTCTCCCACTCGGGATGCAGGGCCTCCGTGCGCGTGTCGGCGCCGGCGTGCACGACCAGGTAGATCGCCGGGATCGCGAGGAAGGCCAGTTTGATGAGGTAGTGGAAGGCCTGTACGTAGGTGGCCGAACGCATGCCGCCCGCCGCGATGGAACCGCTCACCACCAGCCCGGCCAACAACACCCCGACCCAGTAAGGCGTGCCGCTGACCAGGCTCAGTACCACTCCGGCCCCCTTGAACTGGGGAACCAGGTACAGCAGCATGATCACCAACACCACGAAGCCGCACAATTTGCGGAGTCGGGGCGCACCCAGTCGGTACTCGGCGAAATCCGGCACGGTGAAGGCACCCGAGCGTCGCATCGGCCCGGCGACCAACGCCACCACGGCCACGTATCCAGCGGTGAATCCCACCGCGTACCACATGGTGCCCAGGCCGTTCTTGAGAAGCAGCCCCGCCAGCCCCAGCACCGAAGCGGCGGACAGGTACTCACCGGCGATGGCCAACGCGTTCCAGTTGGGGGAGATCCTCCGCGAGGCCACCAGGAAGTCCGAGGTGGAGCGCGCGGCCCGTACTCCGTAGACCCCGATGATCAGGCTCGTGACGAGCACCAGACCGATGGCCGGTACCGCCCACGTCATGTCGCCTCGCCGCCCGTGCTCGAATCACCCTTCGAGCGTCGGCGGCGATCCACGCGCCGGCGAGAGGGGCCGCGCGCGGTGGAGCGGCCACGGTCGACCGACTCCGCCTCCCCTTCCAACCGCTCCGTGGAGCGCACGTGCCACAACGCCAGCCCGAACAACAGCGGATAGACCGCAACGGTCAGCAGCAACCAGGAGACCGGCACCTGAGCCAACCGGATCTCCCCGAGTTCGGGGAACAGGGCGAAGGAACCACTGAGACCGAACAGCAAAACGCTCAGTACCACCACCGTGCGCACCGCGGTGCGTCGCTGTGCCCGGAACAGGGCGCGGGCCGCCTCGGTGTCCACCGGGCCGGGGACCGGTTGCAGGTGTTGCACGGGCCGGTTGCCCCTGGCCAACGCGATCCGGGTCTGAGGGCTGGTGAGCTTCTCCCGACGTGGGCTCAAGACTGCTCCTTGGCCGTCCCCGAGGCGCGCCCGGACGCCGAACGTCCGAGCTGGTCCCGCTTGGCCGCCTCCAAGAGCTGGGCGCGCAGGTGGCGACCGTGACGACGGCTCACCGGTACGTCGCCTGCGGGGGTACCGGCCACCAGCCCGGAAGAGGAGGTCACCCGTAGGTCCCGCACCCACGGGATGGCGACGAGGAAACCTCGGTGCACCCGCACGAACCCGGCCGCGGCCCACACCTCCTCCAGGTACGACAGGGACAGACGGATCAAGTGGGTGCCGTCTGCGGTGTGCAGTCGTACGTAGTCACCCTGGGCCTCCACGAACTGTACGTCGTCACGCTTGACGAACACGGTGCGTCGACCGGTATCGATCTGCACCACGTGCAGGTCCTCAGCCGGGGAGGACCTGTCGCTCGGATCGCTGCGCAGTTGCGCGATCCGCCCCACCGCCTCGGCCAACCGCTCGGGTCGGATCGGCTTGAGCAGGTAGTCCACCGCGCCGATCCCGAACGCCTCCACGGCGTGCGCCTCCGAGGCGGTCACGAACACGATGGAAGGCGGCTCCGACATCACGCTCAGCACCCGCGCCACGTCCATGCCGTCCAATCCGGGCATGAGGATGTCCAGGAAGGCCGCGTCGATACTGGTGGTGCCCAGCAAACGCACCGCCGTGGCCCCGTTCGAGGCCACCAGCACCTCCGATACCTCCGGCATGTCACCGAGCAGGGAGGTCATCTCCTGGCGAGTGGAGGCCTCGTCCTCCACCACGAGCACACGCAGTTCCGGTTTCACCTGACCACCACTCCTGGTGCGAATCTCGGCACGCGCACGGTCACCTTCGTCCCTTCTCCCAGCGCGGTCTCGATCATCAGACCGTACTCGGGTCCATAGACCGCCCGTAGTCGCTGGTCGACGTTGGCCAGACCGACGCTGCGTGCCTCCGGACCGGTACCCGCCAACAGGGCGCGCGCCAACTCGGGGTGCATGCCCACGCCGTCATCCTCGATCTCGATGACGCACAAGGGCCCTTCCCCGAAGCCGGAGACGCTGATGTGCCCCCGCCCCTCCTTTCGCTCCAGACCATGCCGGATCGCGTTCTCCACGATCGGTTGCACCACCAGGAACGGGACGGCCACGGGCAGCACCTCGGGGGCCATGCGCACCGTGATGTCCAGCCGGTCGTGGAAACGGGCCCGCTGGAGTTCCAAGTAGGTCTGGGTGGCCTCCAGCTCGTCGGCGACCGTCGCGTAGTCGCCCTTGTCGGAGAACCCGTAACGCAGGTAGTCGGCGAAGTCCGACAGCAACTGGCGGGCCCGGTCGGGGTCGGTGCGCACCAGGGCCGCGATCACGGCGAGGGAGTTGTGCATGAAATGAGGGGAGATCTGGGCGCGCAGGGTCCGCAGGTCGGCGGCGGCGATACGGTCCCTGGCCCGGCGCAACGCCGCGTGGTCCAGGCTGTCCGACACCAGCGCCGCGGCCGCCTCGACGTCGGTCTCCACCGGTTCACCGGTGGCCACCAAGGCCCCGGCCAGTTCGTCGGCCACGTGCAGGGGCACGGCGCAGACCGAGGTGCCGTCCGACAACCGGGTACGGGCACCGCCGCCGTACTCGAAGACCTGGAACAGGACCCCCTCGATCTCCTCGTCGTTCGGGCGCGCCCCGTGCGCGACGACGGGGCCGTCGAGGTCGGCCAGCATCACGCCGTCCACGGCCAGGACCCGACGCAATCGCCGAACGGCCGCGCCGACGTTGCGACCATGCAGCCCATCCTGGAGGTCGACTCTCAGGGCATGGACCTGACGCATCAGTTCGACGCTCGCCCGGCGTTCCACAGAGGTTGGGCGGCGGGTGAGGGAAAGCCACGACAACCACCGATACGACACGGAACGATCTTATCCTCGCAAAGTGTGTCAGCGATCACGTCGACAGGTCACCTTTTCTCGACGATGCGCGAAGACGCCACGGGAAGGGCCCGCCACCCCCGGGAGGAAGGGTGGCGGGCCGGGAACACACGGACGTGAACGGGAGAGGTGATCACGGTCCATGCGCGACCCCCGCAAGCGGCGGGACGGGAGCCGGAATGATCCAAGGAGCACGACCTAGTGGTCGGCGGCCTTCTCGGCGCCCGCACCGGTCAGGGCACGGACTTGGAGCATCGCGAACTTCTCGAAGTCCTGTTCCTTCGAGGACAGGGTTCCGATGACCGCGCACAGGAGACTGATCGGCACGGACACCAGGGCCGGGTTGGGCAGCGGGAACCAGGCGAAGTCGGCGTTGGGCATGAGCGCGGTCTCGGACCCGGAGACGACCGGGGAGAAGAACACCAGACCGACGGCGCTGATCAGACCACCGTAGATGCCGGCCAGGGCGCCTCGGGTGTTGAAGCGCTTCCAGAACAGGCTGAGCAGCAGGGTCGGAAGGTTGGCCGAGGCCGCCATGGCGAACGCCAGGGAGACCAGGAAGGCCACGTTGAGGTTCTGGGCGAAGATCGCCAGGACGATCGCCACCACTCCGACGCCGATGGCCGCGAACCGGGCGACCCTGACCTCTTCGCTGCCGGTGGCCTCGCCCTTGCGCAGCACCGAGTTGTAGAAGTCGTGCGCCAGCGAGGACGACGAGGCGATGACCAGGCCGGCGACGGTCGACAGGATCGCGGCGAACGCGGCCGAGGCGATGATCGCCAGCAGGATCGCACCGGCCATGTCACCACCGATGCGCTCACCCACCACCTGCGCCAACTGCGGAGCCGCGGTGTTGCCCGCCGCGTCCTGGGCGGTGATGGCCTCATGGCCGACCAGGGCGGCCGCGCCGAAGCCCAGCACCAGGGTCATCACGTAGAAGGTGCCGATGAGACCGATGCCCCAGTTGACGGACTTACGGGCGCTTTGGGAGTCGGGGACGGTGTAGAAGCGGATGAGGATGTGCGGTAGACCGGCGGTGCCCAGGACCAGCGCCAGACCGAGGCTGATCAGGTCCAGCTTGTTCCACATGGTCTGAATCGGGTCGCCCACGACCTCGACGCCGTAGCGCAGGCCCGGTTCCAAGAATCCGGCCGCGTTGCCGTCCGCGGCGGCCTGGCTGGCGTTGGCGGCGTCGCCCATGAGCGCGCCGAGGTTGAAGCCGTACAGCGACAGCGTCAGGAATGTGAGCAACGCGGCGCCGGCCATGAGGATGACGGCCTTGACGATCTGCACCCAAGTGGTGCCCTTCATGCCACCGAAGGCCACGTAGATGGTCATCAGTAGACCGACGACGACGATACCGACGATCTTCGCGGTCGGGGCGTCCATGCCCAGGAAGGTCTGTCCCTCCTGAATACCGAGGAGCAGGGCGATCAGAGCGCCCGCGCCGACCATCTGCGCGAGGAGGTAGAAGATCGACACGACGAGGGTGGAGACCGAGGCGGCGGTCCGCACCGGACGCTGCTGCATGCGATAGGAGAGGACGTCGCCCATCGTGTAACGGCCGGAATTGCGCAGGAGTTCGGCGACCAACAGCAGGGCCACCAACCAGGCGACCAAGAAACCGATGGAGTAGAGGAAACCGTCGTAGCCGAACAGGGCGATCATGCCGGCGATGCCCAGGAAGGACGCCGCGGACATGTAGTCGCTGCCGATCGCGAGACCGTTCTGCAACGGGGAGAATCCACGCCCGCCGGAGTGGAAGTCGGTGGCCGAACGGGTGTTGCGACCGGCCCAGACCGTGATGCCGATCGTGGCCGCGACCATGAGGCCGAAGAGAACGAGTGTGACGAGGCGACTACTGTCGCTCATCGCTTCCTGAGCCAGGATCATCGGCCCGCCTCCTCGTCGACCTTGGCCTTCGTGCCGTTCTGGAGTTCGGCACGCAATCGGGCCGCGCGGGAGTCGAAGTTGCGATTCGCGTACATCGTGTAGAAGACCGCGATGCCGAAGGTCGAGATGAACTGGAACGCCCCGAAGACCAGAGCGACGTTGACGTTGCCGAACAGGTCGATGCCCATCACGTCACGACCGAAGGCCGACATCATGACGTAGAGCAGGTACCAGGCCATGAACGCGATGCTCATCGGGAAGACGAAGCGGTACAGCCGCCGCTTCAACTCACCGAAGCGTGGATCCGAGTGCATCGTCACGTAGGCGGATTCCTTGATGGGTTCGTCCCCGGCACCGTGCTCGGGTGGAGGAGCCGGATCCTTGCTGGGCCTGTCTGTCGCCATGGTGCGGATACCTCCGGGGGATGGGTCAGCGGGCGGTCACGCCGTTGAACGCGGGCCCTGTGCTTGTGAGATGTATTCCTCGGGACTGTAAGGAGCGACACCGTGATTGAGCAGGGGGCGCGACCTCGCGCGCGCCGAACGCGGGAGTGAAGCGTCAAACGGTCGTTCGACGTGCGGTGAACGGTCGTGCGGTACGCCGAACGGTCGCCGGATGGTCGTAGCGGTGACCATGGGTCCGCTCCCATGGTGGTGACCGACCCCTCCACCCACCCCGGAAGTCCCTCGTGGGACGAGCCGTTGTACCGTGCGAGAACCCGTGGACCCCGGACGAGGTGCGCCGTACCCGGTCAAGACAAGACGGCGCGGATACGGTTTCCGCGTTCGTGGAGGTGACAGGGCATGGCCTGGTTCGTTCTGGTGATCTCGGGTCTGTTGGAGGCCGCGTGGGCGGCGGCGCTCAACGCTTCACAGGGTTTCAGCCGTCTGTGGCCATCGGTGACCTTCCTCGTCACCCTGGCGTTGAGCATGGCCGGTCTGGCCTACGCGTTGCGCACCATCCCCTTGGGCACCGGGTACGCCGTCTGGGTGTCCATCGGCGTCGTCGGCACCGCTTTGATCGGCGTCTTCTTCCTCGGCGAGGGCTTCAGCCTGCCCAAGGCGCTCTGCCTGATCGCGATCGTGGCCGGTGTGGTCGGCCTGAAGGTCCTGAGCTGATCCTCGGCCTCAGGGGAGACGGTAGCGGCTACCGTCGGCCTCCCGTTCGAGGGATCCTTCCTCCACCAGGTAGCGGCGCAAGGTGGAGGGATCGTCGAAGCGGCCGAGAGCGGCCGCGTCGACCTGCTCCTCGGTGTACTCCATCCCCGGGGCGAAGAGCCGTTCGGCGATCCGCTCCAAGACGGACGGGCGCTCGGTATCGGCCGACGAGGGCACCGAACGGGCGGGACCCGGCACGACGGTTTTCTTCCTCGAACACACCGATCCCGTCACCGTAGGGCCACGCCAGGTCGGTGGCCGGTGGGTTTCAGCCCCGCTCCAGGAGTTCCTCCACCACCCGACCCACACCGTCCTCGAAACTGGACGGAGCCACGCGTAGCCCCAAGGCGGGATCGAGCAGTTCCGGGTGTCCGCTCTCCATCGCGTAACCGGTACCGGCCCAGGTGAGAGCGGAGCGGTCGTTGGGCATGTCGCCGAATGCCACGACCTCCTCGCGAGGCACCCCCCACTCCTGGCACAGCAGGGCCAAGGTGCTGCCCTTGTTCACCCCAAAGGCGCTCAGCTCCAACAATCCGCCCTTACCCGAGTAGGTGACCTCCGCCAACGAGCCCACCGAGGCGACGGCCGCTTCGTGCATGACGTGCACCGGAGTATCGCGAGAACGGGCGAGGAGTTTGGTGACCGGATCGGCCGCCGCCAAGAGGGCGTCGGTGTCGTCCAGCACCCCGGCCACCCAGCCGGGCGGTACCCATGGCTCCAGGTAGTAGCCGGATTCGTGGTAGAAGTCCGTGCCGGTCTCCACACCGAACCCCACCTCGGGCAGGGAGGAGCGGAGTTCGTCCACGAGGACTTGGGAGGTCTGCCGGTCGATCGCCCGCACCAACGGGTCCCGGCCCGGCAGCCGGGTGTGGGCTCCGTTGCCGCAGACCACGGCGGCGCATTCGAAGAGAGAGGCGATGGCCGTGGTGGTGCGGGGTGGGCGGGCGGTCACGATGACCACTCGAATGCCGGCCTCGATGGCGGTGTTCAGGGCGCGTCGGTTGCGTTCGGAGACCTCTCCGGTTCGGCCCAAGAGGGTCCCGTCGAGGTCGGTGGCGATCACACGTGGAAGGGCCATGGAAGGGATTATGGCCCTTGGGGACGACGGTTTCCATGGGTCGTTCGCCGCCTTCCGGCGGCGGGCTTCACGGCCCTGGAGCACGGGCGTTCCGGCCTCGGCCTGGTGGCGCACGTGTCCTCGACGCCGGTAGCGGCACCGGTTTCGACGTGCCCCCTCGTGTGCCCATGCTCATGCTGATGAACGCCCAGGTCGAGGCCCCTGCGCCGTGGCGTCGGACCTGGGGTGGTCCCTTGTGCACCGTCACCGCCACCGCCACCGCGCCCACGGGTCGGCCGGAGCCGATCTCCACCAGGTTGATCGGAGCCTGGTTCGAAGCCGGCGGAAGGGCCCCACCACCGAACCGCTCCTGCTGCGCGAACGCGGTCGGATCCGATCTGATCCGACCGCCGCGGTGCCTGTGGAGCGCTACGCGCACGCCGGGATACGGTTGGGCACGACCTGTGCCGAACCGTGCCCATGGGCGGCCCGCGGCAGACGGCCAGTTCCGGGAGGCGACCGTATGCTCAGACGCGCGAAAGTCATGACCTGGGTTCGACGTGGGTTGCTGGGTCTGCTCGCCGCCCAGGTCGCCGTGGTCGCGACCCTCCTCGGAATCGACCACTGGCGCAAGAAGGTGCGTCCACACCGGGTCGCCTTCCCCCGCACCGAACCCGCCTCGGTGCCGGTGGGAGAGAACACGGTCACCGTCTACACCTACGGCGCCGACCTCTTCGAGGACATGCTCAAGGAGATCCGAGGCGCTCGACACCGCATCCTCTTCGAGTCCTACATCATCAAGTCCGACTCGGTGGGACAGGAGTTCAAAGCCGCCCTGATCGAGGCGGCCGAGCGGGGCGTCGAGGTGTACGTCGTCTACGACGGCTTCGCCAACCTGGTGGTCCCCCGACGATTCTTCGACTTTCCGCCCTCGGTACGGGTCCTGCGCTATCCCGCGTTCCGCCCCGGCGTGCTGCTGTTGGACGTCCGTAAGTCCGGTCGGGACCACCGCAAGATCCTCACCGTGGATGGCAGGGTGGGGTTCGTCGGCGGCTTCAACATCGGCACGATCTACGCCATCGAGTGGAGGGACACCCACATGCGGCTGGTGGGGCCGGAGGTGTGGGAGCTGGAGAACGCCTTCGTCGACTTCTGGAACTCGCACAAGGCCGTGGGCGAACCCGGAATCGAGTTGCTGGGCGAGACCACGTGGGACTCGCGCATTCGAGTCCACCGCAACGTGCCCGAGGTTCTCATCTACCCGATCCGGGCGATGTTCCTGGAGGCCGTGGACCGGGCCAAGGACAGGGCGCTCTTCACCCAGGCCTACTTCATCCCCGACCGTGAGCTGGTCCGGGTCCTCATCGAAGCGGCCGGACGCGGGGTGGACGTCAACGTGCTCATCCCGGAGACCTCCAACCACGTCGTCGCCGACTGGATCGCCCGTGGCCGTTACTCGGAACTGCTTCGCGGTGGAGTGCGTCTGTGGCTGTACCAGGGCACCATGGTGCACGCCAAGACCGCCACCGTGGACGGGCGCTGGAGCACCATCGGCACCGCCAACGTGGATCGGCTCAGCCTCACCGGCAACTATGAGGTCAACGTCGAGATCTTCGACGAGGGGGTGGCCAGGCACCTGGAACGGGTCTTCGAGACCGACCTCACCAACGCCCGCGAACTCACCGAACAGGAGTGGCGCGGTCGTCCCGTCATGGCCAAGTTCAGCGAACTCGTCCTGGCCCCTTGGCGCGGGATCCTCTGAACCGGATCCGGGCCGCCTACTTCTTTGAACCCTCGGCTCCACCCTCGTGGGCCATCACCGACCAGGAAGTGTCGCCATGGAATTCGACTTCGACGATCCCGCCCTCAAGGCCGCGCTCGCCCTGCACGAGGGACAAAAGCGCCAGGGACCGGGGTCACGTGCCACCACGGAATGCCTGCTCCGCCTGGCCGCTCCGCTGCCCGAGCGGCCACGGATCCTCGACCTGGGCAGCGGCGCCGGTGCGGCGACCCTGGCCCTGGCCGAGATCGAGGGCGCCAAGGTCACCGCCGTGGACGTCTATCCGCCCTTCCTGGAGCAGCTGCGGGCCGCGGCCGAAACCGCCGGGGTCGCCGACCGTGTCGACGTACGGCTTGGGTCGATGGCCGATCTGGACGACCTGGAGGACGGCTGCCTGGACCTGGTCTGGAGTGAGGGGGCCGCCTACAACATCGGATTCGGCGATGCCCTGGCCTCCTGGCGCAGGCTGCTCGCCCCTGAAGGAGCCTTGGTGGTGACCGAGTGCGGGTGGATCACCGACGAACCCTCCACCGAAGCCAAGGAGTACTGGGAGGCCGCCTATCCGCTGCGGAGCACCGGGGAGAACGTGGACCAGGCCACCGCCGCCGGGTACACGGTGGCGGCGACCTACCTATTGCCCGACGGCGACTGGCTGGACACCTACTACGCGCCCCTGATGGCTCGAGCCGAACAGAGCGATCCAGCGGACCCGCACGCCGTGGCCGCCGCGGAGGACCTACGTCGGGAGTACCGGCTGTACCGGGAACACGGGCACGAGTACGGCTACGTGGGGTACGTCCTGCGACCTCGTTAGGGGTCCTCGGGCGCGAACCGGTGGAATCGGGGGAAGAACACGTCGGGTTCGGGCCGCCGGGGGCGAGGACCGCCCCAGTGTTGGGGGCCGGGTTGGGGGTCCTTGGTGAGCGCCGCCGCGATCGCGGAGGGGGAGCCGCCTCGTCGCCGTCCCCTCGTGCGGCCGCTCTCCTGCTCCGTGTCGGGCTCGGTCCTGTCCTCGCGGTCCGCCATCGGCCACCCCCCGTTCGACCTCGATCACGTCCATTCGGCCTGATCGGCCCTGCTTCCATGATCGACGCCGATGGGGGAGAAGCCCCTTCGACACGACGTGCCCGACGAACTCTTCCCCAGGACCGTGACTCCGCTGGGCGGTCGTGACCTTCCGAATGGGGAGGTGGGGGCACTCATGGCGACTTGACCGGGGGCAAGGGGTTTTGGGGTGAAAACAACGAAACGGGCGTCACCTCTGTTCAAGGTGACGCCCATGCGCGGACTGCGGCCCCGGCAGGATTCGAACCTGCGGCACCCGCTTTAGGAGAGCGGTGCTCTATCCCCTGAGCTACGGAGCCATGGCGGGGCGAGGAGCTCCCCGACGCAGGGTCAAGCCTAACCCAGGTTGGGTGTGCATGTGGTGCCGATCGCTGCGTGACCGCTGAGTCGGGGAGGTGTTGTGCGCGGGGCAGAGTACGCTGACCTACGATTGGTTGTCCTGGCGTCGGTGTGATGTTGTTCATTTCGCGTGTCGCGATTATGGCGACTCGGGTGTTGCGGTCACTGTGGGTTGATGGACGTGAGAACCACCGGGGGCTTGATGACCAGGCCTTCCATCGAGGGTGGAACGGGGTGCCCGGCCCGGGAGCGACCAGAAGCCCCCGGCCACGGTCGCCGAGGTGAACGGTCCAGCGTGTCCGCATGTGGACATGTAGTACGTTGCCTTGCGGCCACGATTAGGTGTTCGAGGAAAAGCAGCCGGAGGATCATTCGTGCCGTTCACTTCTGATTCGGCGCGGCGCGGGTCCCGCGTTCCGGGCGGCGGGGTGCCGGCCGCCCTGAGCCCGCGTCAGCGGGTTCGGATGACGCAGGCGCTGACGCTCGCCCTGGTCACCGCGTTGCTCATCGTTCCCCTGCCGCACGCCGCGCTGGCACCGGCCTCGGCCGAGGCTTCCTTGGAGGACCTGCGAGAGAACGCGGAGAACGCCGCGGAGGCCTTGGAAACGGCCACCGATGAGTACGTCGAGCGCCAAGGGGAGCTGGAAGCGGCTCAGGAGGACCTGGTCGAAACCCTCCACGAGCTCCAACAGATCGAGATCGACCTCGGTGAGATGCGCGAGCCGCTCGCCCAGTTGGCCAGCACCATGTATCAGCAGCCCGAGGCCGGTGTGCTCGGCATCCTCGCCACCGGTGACCTCGACGAGGACCTTCAGACACAGTCCTACGCCGCGAAATTGTCCGAGGACAACCAGGCGCTCATCCAAGACGCCACGGACCTGCGCGAAGAACAGGTGGGGTTGGCGAGCGAGGCGCAGGAGCTCCAGACCTTCACCCAGCTCGAACAGGCCGAACTCGCGGCCCAGGTGGAGGAGCTGCGTGCCCAGTCCGAGGCGAGCACCAACGAGCTCACCGACGAATTGGAGTCTCGTGGGCTGGACCCGGAGACCTACATGGCCGCCGCGGACTGTGACCCCTCGGCCGCCTCGGCCGCGGACGGCTACCCCAACGGTCTGTTGCCGCAGGAGGCCCTGTGCGCGCTCTACGACGGGCATTTCCTCCGTGCGGACGCGGCCAAGGCCTTCCTCGAACTCAACATGAAGTACGTCGAGGAGTACGGGGAGAACATCTGCATCACCAGTTCCTACCGCGACCTACCCAACCAGCACCGTGTGTACGGCGAGGTCGCCCCCGGTTTCGCGGCGGTCCCGGGCACCAGTAACCACGGTCTGGGGCAGGCGATCGACCTGGGGTGCGGTATCCAGAACTTCCGTTCGGACCGGTGGAACTGGATGGAGAGAAACGGGGCCGATCACGGCTGGATCCACCCGGCCTGGGCCAAATCGAGCCCGTTCGAGCCCTGGCACTGGGAGTTCGAGGGCTGACATCCGGACCTGTGAACGGTTCGGGCCGGTTCGGGCACCGAAGCCCGGGGTCGATTCGATACCGGGCGAGACGAGCCGTGAGCACCGGGAAGGACAGCGCCATGGGCGTGTCCGAAGGATGCCGTACGTGCTGAAAAACCCGCACTCGTCCTTGTCTCTTGGTGCCCGAACACGGTCCGAAGCCAAGCGGAGGGCCGAGAAGGGCGGGGCCGCCGGCACGCGTGTGCGGCGGGCCCTCAGGAAGTGGCGGTCTGCGGGGTGACCTCGCTGGTGCAGTGGGCACACCGGCTGGCCTTCTTGTTGATCTCGGTGAAGCAGTAGGGGCACTCGCGGGTGGTGGCCTCTTCGGCCTTGATGAACCTCTCCATCATCTTGCTCAGGGGAAGGACCACGAGGAAGTACAGGATCGCCGCGGTGAGCAGGAACGAGATCAGGGCGTCGATGAAGGCGCCGTAGAGGAACCGGCTGCCATTGACCTCGAAGTAGAGCTCTCCGAAAGTGGGAACCCCGCCGAAGACGCCGAGCAGCGGGGTGATGAACCCTTCGGTGAACGCGGTGATGAGGCCGGCGAAGACCGAGCCGATGACGACCGCGACCGCCAGTTGCACCAGGTTGCCCTGGAACAGGAACTTCTTGAAGCCTTCCATGCTGCTGCCTTCGGTGTTCGGGGTTGTTCACGAACGTCCGGACGGACGTCTGGCACAGCCTTCACCACCGATGATCGCTCGGTCAACCGCGGATGATGATGGAAAGCCGTGACGTGGTCGCGTGCCCGGCCAGGACACGGGCCTCCTCGGGGGTGGCGGCGACGAGGATCAACGCACCGCCTTCCCCACCACCGTCGCCTTCGGGTGGCACGGCGAGCACCGGCCGGTTCCCCAACACCTCGATCGCCGGCCCGGCACGTGCGGGTGGCCCGCCGAGCTCGTCCGATGCCCGGGCGGCCAATACGTCCACCCTGCTGCCCGGTGCGAGTAGTGAAACCACTCCCGGGTCGGCCACCCGGACCGGTACCGCGACCAGGTCGGGCCCGTAGGGAGCGGCGGGGGACTCGCCCACGCGGGCGTCGGTGAGCACCTCACCGGCGCGTAGGGGTGCGTTCGGCGTCAGTCCGGTGACCGGCTCGTCGGGGAGGAGCGCGCCTTCGGGGAGTACCCGGTCCGGCAGGGTACGGCCGGTGAGGTCGGCTTCGGTCAGGGGAGCGGAGGCGTCCAGGTCGCGGGTGGCGACCAGGACCTCGGTGCCGGGCTCGGGAGGCGGTCGCAGGATCAGGACGGCGCCGACCGCGGCGAAGGCGGCCAGCAGGGCCGCCAAGGCGCGTCGGTAACGGTCCAAGAAGCGAAGGAGGCCACGACGGTGACGGTAGGGGGTGTGGGTCATGCCTTCAACGCTAGGGCGGAGAAGGGGCGAGGAACCGGTTGTCCACAGGGTGGATTCCGTTGCCGTTCGACACACGAAAGCGCCGCCGGGGCCCGGCGGCGCGACCACGGTCAACGGTGAGGTGGCTCAGCTCGCGCTGCTACTCGCGGTACTGTCGGAGCTCTTTCCACTGCTCGAGGAGTCGGCGCCGGAAGAGCTCTTGGCGCTGGAGTCGGTGGACCCGGCGGAGCCCTCCTTCTTGCTCTCGCCGGAGGAGCTCGAACCGGTCAGGGCGGAGCTGTTCGTGGTGGCCTTGCCACTGTCGGTGCGGTAGAAGCCCGAGCCCTTGAAGACCACACCCACGGCCGAGTACACCTTGCGAAGACGCCCTTCGCACTCGGGGCAGACCGTCAGCGAGTCGTCGCTGAAGCTCTGCACGACCTCCATCTGAGCGTCACACTCGGTGCACGCGTACTGATACGTAGGCACTGTTCCGGGTCCTCCTTGCTGGCACTCATGCCCGTTGACTGCTAAATAGTACGCGTTCGCCGACCACGACCGTGACAGCCCCTCATCTGTACGTTCTGACCAGGGAGAACGTCACATCACGCGGTCCCGTCGAGACACGACCGTCGGCGTCAACGCCTTGGGGGACCCGCTTAATCCCCGGCCTCGGCGGACCAGACCTCGGACGTGGGGACGAAGGCGTGCAGGCCCCCACCAGGTGTGATCACCGCGTCCACGGGAAGATCGTGGGGTTCGCAGGGCAGTTCCTCGACGAACTCCTCGTCGTGGACCACCGCGATCGCCGGTGTGCGCGGGCCCTTGTGGGCGAGGGCACGGTCGTAGCAGCCCGCGCCCCGGCCCATACGGGTGCCCAGATGGTCGACCGCCAGGGCGGGACAGATCATCGCGTCCACCCGGCCAGGCGCTTGGGGGCCGTGTCGGCGCCCGGTGGGCTCCAGCAGCCCGTGCCCGGCGGGAACGAGCTCGTCGGGACCATCGAAGGAGGCCCAGTCCAGGGTTCCGTCGGTGAGGAAGATCGGAAGGAGGACGTGTGTGCCACGCCTCCTCAGCGCGTGCACCAGCCCGCGTGTATCGGGTTCCCCACCGACCGAGTAGTAACAGGCCACGACGCGGCCCATGGCCGCCCAGGGCAGTTCCATGAAGGTGTCGCGAACCGACGCGCCGACCCGGTCACGTTCCTCGGCCCCTCGCTCGCCACGCGCGGTGAGCAAGTGCTCGCGCAACGCGCGCTTGTCGGCCCGGATTCGATCGCCCATGGAACCCAGTGTGACACCGTGACGACGTCGCCGGGCGGGCCACGGCTCTTTGCCCTGGGTGAACGCCGGGTGGCGTTTTCGACGCCTTGGTCCGAAAGGGCAAAGACTTCTCTTCGCCACCCTCGTCGAGGTGACACGACAACGGGCGGCTCTGCCCTAAAGTGCCTGTCCATGAGCGCCGACATCGATCGAACGAACCCGCCGACCTCCGATACCGTCACCAAGGCGGTCATTCCGGTGGCGGGGCTGGGCACCCGCTTCCTACCCGCCACCAAGGCCACCCCCAAGGAGATGCTGCCGATCGTGGACAAGCCCGCGATCCAGTACGTGGTGGAGGAGGCGGTGCAGTCGGGACTCCATGACGTCCTGATGATCACCGGACGCAACAAACGTTCGATCGAGGACCACTTCGACCGCGCCCACGAACTGGAGGAGGCGCTCGCCGCCAAGGGGGAGGAAGACCGGCTCCGCTCGGTCCGTGCGTCCAACGACCTGGCCCAGGTCCACTACGTCCGCCAAGGTGAGCCGCGCGGTCTCGGGCACGCGGTGCTGTGCGCGGAGGCGCATGTGGGGGAGAGTCCCTTCGCCGTTCTCCTCGGTGACGACCTCATCGAGTCGGCCGACCTGTTGTGCCGCATGATCGAGGTGCGACAGCGGCACGGGGGCAGTGTCGTGGCGCTGATGGAGGTGGAACCCGAACAGGTCTCCCTCTACGGCTGCGCGGCGGTGGAGCCCACCGAGGAGGAGGACGTCGTCACGGTCACCGATCTGGTGGAGAAACCCTCGCCGGAGGAGGCCCCGAGCCGCTGGGCGATCATCGGCCGCTACGTGTGCGACCCCGCGGTCTTCCCCATCCTGCGTCACACACCGCCCGGCCGTGGCGGTGAGATCCAGCTGACGGACGCCTTGCTCGAACTCGCCCGCGCCAAGCCGGAGGAAGGCGGAGGAGTGCATGGGGTCCTGCTGCGCGGCCGCCGCTATGACACCGGGAACAAGGCCGACTACATCCGCACCGTGGTGGACTTCGCCTTCCGTCGCCCGGAGCTGGCAGAAGAGCTCCTGCCCTGGCTCCGTGAGTTCGTCGACCGTCAGGACGCCGTCGACCACGGCTGAGCGCCCGGATGGGACGCCACGGGAGTCGGTGGACACAATGGGGTCAGGGCGACCCGCGTGACGGGAGGGCCCAGCGCGCACCACGACCCGGAAGGACCCCATGAAGAGCGTCGAACAGCACGTCCTGGATCTACTGGCTCTGGTCACCGCCCCCGAAGCGACGGAGTCGGACCTGTTCCGGGCCCACGGGACGGTGCTGGCCGAGTCGGTGGTCTCCGAAGTGTCCCTGCCGGGCTTCGACAACTCTTCGATGGACGGATACGCCGTTCACGCCGCGGATCTGGCCTCGGCCTCACCCACCACACCGGTCCGACTCCCCGTGGTGGCCGACATCCCCGCGGGGGACCCCACACCGAACGCGATCCGGCCGGGTCAGTGCGCTCGCATCATGACCGGGGCGCCCATGCCCATGGGCGCCGACGCGGTGGTCCCGGTCGAGTGGACCGACGGCGGGAACGTCGAGGTCCGCATCGAAGCTCCCGCCACCCCTGGGGGATTCGTACGCCGCCGAGGTGAGGACGTCGAGGAGGGGGCGACGGTGCTGCGCGCCGGAAGCCTCATCGACGCGGGCGCGATGGGGGTGTTGGCGGCGGTGGGTCGTCGGACCGTCCCGGTTCGACCACGTCCCAGGGTGGTGGTGCTCTCCACCGGTGAGGAGTTGGTCGAACCCGGACGGGCCCTCGGACCGGGGCAGATCTACGAGTCGAACAGTTACATGATCGCGGCCGCGGCGAAGGAGGTCGGCTGCGAGGTGCACCGACACGGGTTCGTCGGTGACGATCCCGCCGGGGTTCGGGAGGCCCTGGAGGGCCTTTTGCTCCGCGCCGACGTCGTGGTCACCACCGGTGGTGTCAGCATGGGCGCCTATGACGTGGTCAAGGAGGTGCTCAGCGAGCAGGGCACCGTGGAGTTCACGTCGGTGGCCATGCAGCCCGGAAAGCCACAGGGATTCGGCACGATCGGTCCCGACCGGACCCCCATCCTCACCCTTCCCGGCAACCCGGTGAGCGCCTTCGTTTCCTTCCAGCTGTTCGTGCGGCCGGTACTGCTGCGGTTGCGCGGACTCGCCCCCTCCCCCCTACCGAGCGTGCGTGCCCGCCTGTCCGCCGCCGTCACCTCGCCGAAGGGACGCCGGTCCTACCTGCGTGCCGTGGTGGAGTCCGCGGGCCCCGGCGAGGAGGTGGAGCACACGGTGGCGCCGGCGGTTCGCCAGGGATCGCATCAATTGTCCGCGCTGGCGGACGCCAACGGTCTTCTGGTCGTTCCGGAGCAGCTGACGGAATTGCCGGTCGGTGCGGTCGCCGAGGTGCTGCTTCTGCCCGGTGGCTGAACGGCACCACTGGGCCATCGTCACCCCACAGGAGTACGGTCGTCCGTGGGCGTGCCACCGCACGCCCCCGCGGCCGGCCATCCGAGTGGGCCGTGTGGATCGCACGCGAGGACGATCGGGTGATGCCGATGACCGACACCCCACGGCCGGAGGCGCATCCCTCCGGTCTGACCCACCTCGACGAGTCCGGTGCCGCGCGCATGGTCGACGTCTCCCGTAAGGACGTCAGTACCCGTAGCGCCACCGCCACTGGTCGGGTGCTGCTCAACACCACGACCGTCGCGGCCCTGCGCGATGGAAAGGTGCCCAAGGGCGACGCCCTCGCGGTCGCCCGTATCGCGGGAATCCAGGGGGCCAAACGCACCCCGGACCTGGTCCCCCTGTGCCACCCGATCGCCGTACACGGGGTCGACGTGGACCTGACGGTCGTGGACGGCGGGGTGGACATCAGCGCCACGGTGCGCACCGCCGATCGCACGGGCGTCGAGATGGAGGCGCTCACCTGTGTCATGACCGCGGCGCTCGGACTGGTCGACATGGTCAAGGCGATCGATCCGGAGGCCGAGGTCACCGGGGTGCGGGTCGAGGAGAAGATCGGTGGCAAGAAGGGCCATTGGAGGCGTGGTGACTGAGGCGGGGCACCGGTCCGGCCGGACGCGTCGGGTCGCGGTGGTCACCGCTTCGAATCGGGCGGCGGCCGGGGTCTACTCGGATCGTTCCGGGACGGTCATCGTGGAACGCCTACGGGAATCGGGCTACGCCGTGGTGGGGCCCTGGGTGGTGCCGGATGGTCCACCGGTCACCGAGGCGTTGCTGCGCGCGCTGCGGGAAAGGGTGGACGCGGTGCTCACCACGGGGGGGACCGGGCTCACCCCGCAGGACCACACTCCCGAGGCGACCCGCCCCCTGTTGAGTTTCGAGATCCCCGGGATCGCCGAGGCGCTGCGTGCGGCCGGGCGGGAGAAAGGTGTGCCCACCGCGATCCTCTCTCGCGGTCTGGCGGGTGTGGTGGAGCGTGAGGGGCACCGCATGCTCGTGGTCAACCTTCCCGGATCCCGAGGCGGTGTGCGTGACGGGATGGACGTGCTGGCACCGGTTCTGGAGCACGCCATCGACCAGATCCATGGTGGAGACCACCCACGTTCCGAATGAGACCGGTTAATGACCGTAATCACATCTCGGGCATTCCGGGGCGAGAGAATTCCTTGACCCGAGCCCGGTTTTCGGTGCTGGAGTGAATGGAGTTTGGAATCGACCGTTTCTCGAGCATTGAAGGTGGCGCCCGTCACCCCACGCCTTTGGGGTGGAATACTGGAGGACGTCACCGACAGCGGGCGCCGGAGCGCTCCAAGAGCCGGTGTCGTATCCGCGCCGGGCGGTGCAGAGGGCCTCGGAGGGACGACGTGAATCGCAGACGAAGGTGGCCGGTCACCCTGAAAGAGGGGCCGATCGGGCTCCGTCCCCTGCGACTGCGCGACGCACCACTGCTGCGCGAGACCCGTGCTCGTAACGCGGAGTGGCTACGCCCGTGGGAACCCAGCTATCCGGAGATGCCACTGCGCACGACGGGTCTGGCCTCCTATGTCGCGATGGTCCAGGCGATCCGTGCCGAGGCCCGGCGAGGGTTGTCCATGCCTTGGGCCATCACCTACCAGGAACACTTCGTCGGGCAGCTCACGGTCGGTGCCATCACTTGGGGTTCCGCCAGGTCTGCGCAGGTGGGCTACTGGATCGACAGTGCCTACGCCGGTCGCGGTATCGCCCCGACCGCGGTCGCGTTGGCCGTCGACCACTCCTTCTTCCGTGTCGGGCTCCACCGAATCGAGGCCAGCATTCGTCCCGAGAACCGTGCCAGCAGACGCGTGGTCACCAAGCTGGGCTTTCGGGACGAGGGTGTTCATCGCAGACAGTTGCACATCGATGGGGCCTGGCGGGACCACATCTGCTATGCGCTCACAGCGGAAGAGGTCCCTCAGGGGGTGCTCCGCCGATGGTGTGACGAGGGCTCTTCCGGTCCGACCATGGAGGGTGGTTCCGGTCCTGGTTCCGCTTTGGGGACACAGGGCCCGAACGGCGGCGAGGGACCACATGATCCGGCGCGTCCGCACCCGGGGACGAACTGAACATGACAGCATCACGGATGCGGGCCGAGCCTAAACCCCTCTTTAAGCACAATGATTCATTACTTTGTGTTGAATTGTAACTCCGCTCCGCAGTTGCCTTCTGAGCTGGGCTTTCTCTGAAGGGGGTGGAGCGACCGAAACCAAGAGTCCGCAATCTTGCGACACTCCGGCCGGAATGTGGCGCATTTATGGACACGGGGTCGTACCGTGCGGAACATAGACGCATTGACGATGCGGGCAACGCGTGGATATGGCGTACGGGAATCGCTTCCGACCCGAGCGGGGAGAGGAACGATGCTCGGCCAGGAGACGTCTCTACTCCTGGAGGTACGGCCGGCCACACGCGGCGCGGTGTCGACGAAGTGTCGATCAACGTTCAGTGGCCGTCATCGTGAGGAGGGGTGATGAGCAGCTCTCCTCTGTATTTGGCCATCGTGGTGGTGTGGCTCATCGTCCTGGTTCCGATGCTGCTGCGCAAGGACGCCGTCGATCCGATCCACGAGGACGGGCGGCGTGAGGAGGAACCCGAGGCCACGGAAGCGCCTGAGGAGGGCGAGGAGGATCCCGACCACACCGAGACCCAGGTCCTCACCCGTTCGGGCGGCCTCGCGGGCGTCACGGCCGAGGAGGAGGCTCTCGACGCGAGAGGGCCGCGCCCCGAACGGCGTGCGGGCCCCGCGCGTGAACCGCGTGCCCGGATCATCGCCCGTCGGCGGCGGCGTACCAGTGTGCTCACCTTGGTCAACGTCGCCACCATCGTGGCCGTGGCCTTCGGCCTCGGGCCTTGGTGGGTGATCGCCCCACCGGTCCTGTTGCTCGGTGGACACCTCGTTCTGCTCCGTGAGGCGGCCAAGGCCGACGCCGAACGTCGTCGCGCCCGGCACAGGGCTCGCCGGCAGGACCTCCTGCGCGCTCGTCGGGCCCGTGAGATCGAACGTGAAGCCGAACGCGAGGCCGAGCGTGAGGCCGAGGTGATCGCCCTCAAGGAACGCCGCAGTCAGGTCTACGACCAATACGCGGACGCCCGTCTACGGGCCGCCGGAGACTGACCTCACTCCGGGCCCGGGGTGGACCCGTTCGGAGCACGGGAACTTTCCTGATAATGTTGTGCACGTCTTCGGGGCTGTGGCGCAGACCGGTAGCGCACCTCGTTCGCATCGAGGGGGTCAGGGGTTCAAATCCCCTCAGCTCCACCGAAGGTCGAAGGCCTTGTTCCACCCCTGGAACAGGGCCTTTCGGCATTTTGTGAACCTCGACCGCCACGGCGCCGACTCGGAAACGAGGGAAGGGGCCCGACTCCAAGGGGATCGGGCACCTTCCCGTGTGCGGGGTCGCATGGTGGTCGGTCCGACTCTGCTGTGATTCCCTGTCGCGGGCGGCCGTCCGGACCGGAGCCCCGAGTATCACCGGCGAAGCGTCCATCCCCTTCAGCGGGGCAGCCGATGTGGATCCAGCCTACCCGGAAGTTCGATGGGGCGAGGGTTCGTGACCCCCTTGGTGAGACGGCTCCGGTCACCGCCCCTCGACGCTTTGCGGGGGCCATCGTGCGTATCGGAAAAGGCTGAGGGAGTTAACCCCTTTCCGGTGTGTCCGAAACAGGGTTCTCTGAGGCGCCGGAGACGGTCGCTCGAGGGAAGACAACTTTCCTCATGATCGCCCAGAGTGACGAAAGACTTCGGGTGATCTGTCGTGGAAATGGTGCTATGTCTAGTTTTCTCCACACTTGAGAAGATGGTATCGCTCCACGTGAGCGCCAGAGTACGCCTCGGTTCCCGATGGAATCGGGTGCCGGAGGTGGAACGCCGGAGCCGCGCCGGCAATAGTGGGATGGTTGCTCTCTGTTATGTAGAGCTCTTCTGGTTTTGTCCACCAAGGTCGTTGTCTTTGCAGGTCATGGGGAGGGCGTCCTGTGGGTATGGTCAATGGGGACTTGTCTGAACTGCGAGAACATGGCTTTCTGTGGTTATTCGGGCTTCGGGTCGGCAACCTTTGGCCGTGCGCCGGTCATGGAATGATGAATGTTCGGCTTCGGGCCTTGTGGAGTGCTCCGAGATAGGACATCTTGGTTCCGGGATGGGCTGGAAACGCTAAGAAAGGTAGATGCCATGACCGTGTACGCGCAGAGCACCCGTAAGAACAACGGCTGGACCTGGTGGTAACCGGACCGGCCCGATGACTCTCGAGCGGAGTCGTCGCTGAGTAGGGGCCCATCGATCCCGAGCCGGATCGGTGGGCCCCTTTCCCATGGATGGAATGGTCTCCTTCCCCCGCGAACGTGGGTACACGAGGATTCGACCCATCACTCCTCCGGGTAGGAGCCCCTTGCGCCTTCCGGGCCAGTCGGTGTCCGGACCGAGTCGATCGTGAAGGGCGAATCACAGCGGTGTCCGACTCCCCCCAGCAGCCAGGTGGTTATCAGTCTCCGGAAGAACCGGGATCGGCGGGCGGCTATGCGCGCCCACCGGACCGGGGAGACGGGCCGGGGCGTCCGATTCCCGAGAGTCGGGTGGAACCGGTGCCGGACGAGGATCCCACCGCGATCGTGGGGGAGAACTTTCGACGCACCACCAGAGCGCGCAACAAGGTCATGCGGGCCGAACGCGGGCGAGGGTTCTGGCGTCTGGGCGTTTCGACCATCTTCTACGTCATGGTGGTCGGAGGGATGGCCGACTACGTCGAATCGCAGGCGCGGATCGGCGCGCACCTGTTGTTCTGGCTGTTCATCGCGTTCGGCCTGGGGATGACGGTGGCACGTGAACGTCGCCACGACTGGGCGCCCAGACCACGCTGGCCGTGGCTGTCGGCGGCTTTGGGCGGCGCGGTGATCGTCGAGCTACTGATCCTGGCGGTGGGGTCGCCGGCGATCATCGTGGGATCGATCATCTTGCTGGGGTTGGGGGCGTTCTTCCTCGTCCTGGTGGGATGAACCGAGGACACAAGGATCAGGTGGCCTCGTCGTCGAAGGGCGGACGTTTGCCGTTCAGGCGGGAGGCGGGCTTCTTCTCGGCCTCCTCCTCTTCCTCCCAGAAGTGCTTCTGGATGAAGCGTTTGGGGTGGAGGTCCTGAACGTCGAAGTCCTTGTACTCCGGGCCGAGCCCTTCCTTGATGTCCTTGGACGCGGAGTTGGCCATCGTGCGGAGTTGCCGCAGGACGCGGCCGACCTGCTGCGCCGCCTTGGGTAGCTGATCCGGACCGAAGACCAGCAACGCGAGAAGCAGGAGGAGGACGAACTCTCCTCCACTGATGCCGAACATGTGCCGTCCTCGCCTTCGGATGATGACCAGCTTCAAGCAGGTTAACCGTTATCGCCATGCTTGGGTAACCGTGTCCCCATCAGATGTGCGACCCCCGGGAACGCGAACCAGCCCTCCACCCGGCACCGGGCGGAGGGCTGAGGAAACGCACGTGTGACGGTCAGACCGTGCGAACGTCCGCCGCCTGCGGGCCCTTCGGGCCCTGGATGATGTCGAACTCGACCTTCTGGTCCTCTTCCAGGTTCCGGAAGCCGGTGCCCGCGATCGCCGAGTAGTGAACGAACACGTCGGGCTGACCACCCTCGACGGCGATGAACCCGAAACCCTTCTCAGAGTTGAACCACTTCACGGTGCCCTGAGCCATGTGCTCTCCCTTGGGGACTACGGCGGGACCGCACCCTGCTGGTCCCGGGTCGCCGAGCGCCGGACCGAAGAAGGGTGATACCCGAATCGACAAGCGCCCACGTGAAGTTCCGCGAGGCGCCTGGGGCATCCATGGAAACTACAACAGCAACCAGTTGCCGACAATACCAGGAAGGATGGTGCCTTGCCGAGGCCTTTCCACCAGGAATCGCCGCTATCGGAGTGTCCTGTTTCGGCTACTCGAAACTGTTGATTTCCTGCCCTTGGGCCACTAATGGAGTTGTGTTCCGGGAACGCTTTTCGTGGTTCTTCTCAGGAGTGGGTCAGGATGCGTCACGGCCATAGATCCACACGTCGAACCACAGAGGGTCGCCCCAGCTCTCGGTGGGGACCGGATAGGCCGAAAGGACCGGGTAAAGGTAGGCGAAGTGGGCGATGATCAACAGAACCACCACGCCGAAGACCACACCGCCCAAGGCGCGCAGGTAGGGCGCGAAGCGTGAACCTCCCTCACCGGCGCCCATCAACAACCCCAACATCAGCACGATACCGAGCACCAGGAACGGCAGGATCGGCAGCGCGTAGAACAGGAACATCGGCCGTTCGGGGTAAGCGAACCAGGGCAGCCAGCCCGCGGCGACGGCGAGTAGTACCGCACCCGCCCGCCAGTCGCGGAAGGTGATCCACCAGCCGAACATCACCACCGTGGCGATGATGCCGACCCACCACACGGTCGGGGTGCCGATGGACACCACCGAGGTCACGCAGTCGCCGGTGCCGCACCCGACGGCCTGGCCGTCGTAGTGGAACATCACCGGGGTGCGCATGATGATCCATTCCCACGGAGCGGAGATGTAGGTGTGGTCGCTCGTCAGGTTGGAGTGGAAGTTCATCATCCGGCCGTGGTAATCGGCCAGACTCAAGAGGGCTTCCACGGGTGCGGCCAGGAAGTTCGGCACCCAGTCGGGAAGCAGACCGACGGCGTGGTCACGGTTGTATCCACCACGGGTGAACAACCACCCCGACCACGAGACGAGGTAGACGATCGCGGCGACGACCACCGTTT
Organism: Nocardiopsis alkaliphila YIM 80379; assembly: GCF_000341005.1. Taxonomy (GTDB): domain Bacteria; phylum Actinomycetota; class Actinomycetes; order Streptosporangiales; family Streptosporangiaceae; genus Nocardiopsis; species Nocardiopsis alkaliphila. The sequence goes on from NZ_ANBD01000032.1 coordinate 24,971, forward strand.
GGAGGAAGGCCGGAACGGCGTCGATGCCCAGCCAACGACCGAAAGGACGATGTTGTCCGACGGTGCGTCGCGCACCGTAGTCCCAGGCGACGGTGAGCAGACCGAAGGCCGCCACGAAGAACAGCGCGGACCACTTGGTCCCGATCGCCAGGCCGAAGCACAGGCCGGCGGCCAGACGCCACCAACGCATCCCGAGCCAGCCCACCGTCGTCAGGTCGACCCCGGCCTCCGACAAGCGGACGAATCGTTCCCTGGTCCTGTCCCGATCGATCACCAGGCAAGTGAACCCGGCGAGGACCCACAAGGTGAGGAAGATGTCCACCATCGCGATACGGCTCAGTGTGAAGTGCAGGCCGTCCAGGGCGAGGATCAGGCCGGCCGTGCAACCGAGCAGCAGGGAACGGGTCATTCGGGTGGCGAGCCGGACGAGGATGAGGACGCAGATCATCCCGGCCAAGGCGGAGGCCGTGCGCCAACCCTCTGGGCTGATCGCGGTGCCGAAGGGCAAAAGCGACCACAACCAGTCGCCCAGGGCGATCATCCACTTGCCGACCGGCGGGTGCACGATGAAATCGCCGGTGCCGGTGAAGATGTCGGGATCACCTTCGGCCAGGAGGACATCGGAGTTCTCCCGGCTCTCGTGCTCGTAGCCGTAGCGCCATAGGGCGAAGGCGTCCGTGGCGTAGTAGGTCTCGTCGAAGTAGATCCGCTCCGGTCGTCCGAGGTTGAAGAACCTCAACGCCCCGGCGAACAGGGCGATGGTGACGGCGCCCGACCAGCCCAGCCACCAGGGGGTGGGCATACGAGGCACGAAGCGGGAACGGAGGTCGGTGGACCGGCTCGTGGTCCGGGGTTCGGAGGACTCGGCCTCACTGGGGAGTGCGCTGGTGGTCATCTCGACTCGTAGGTTGGGGTCACAGATGGGGGTCCGTTGCGGACGGGCCGCGAAACCGGCTTTCGGGTAGTGCCATCATGGCCAACCGTAGCGCGACAGGACGGGGATCACAGTGGTCGAGGGTGTTGACGGAACGCGACGCTTTGGGAGGCTCGTTCTGGCCGGGCTGCCCATCGGGAACCTGGAGGACGCCCCACCTCGGTTGCTCCGGGCCTTGGAGGGGGCGCGGGTGATCGCCGCGGAGGACACCCGCAGGTTGCGGCAGTTCGCCTCCCGCGCCGGAATCCGCATCGGTGGGGAGGCCGGCGCCCGCATCGTTTCCTACTACGACGCGAACGAGAACCGTCGGGGCGACGAACTCCTCGCCGACCTTCGTCGAGGTGAGGAGGTCTTGGTCGTCACCGACGCGGGGATGCCGGGTGTCTCCGACCCCGGCTACCGTCTGGCCGCGGCCTGTGCGCGGGAGGGCATCCCCGTCACCGCGATCCCGGGACCCTCCGCGGTGACCACCGCCCTGGTGGTCTCCGGGCTTCCCACCGATCGATTCTGTTTCGAAGGTTTCCCGCCGCGTAAGGGCTTGAAGACCTACCTGGACGAGTTGGCCGACGAACGCCGCACCATGGTCTTCTTCGAGAGTCCGCACCGGATCACCGCCACCCTGGAGGCGATGGCGGCGGCGTTCGGCGCGAACCGTCGCGCGGCGGTCTGCCGAGAGCTCACCAAGACCTACGAGGAGGTCCGCAGGGGCGGGCTGAGCGAGCTCGCCGCCTGGTCCGCGGACGGGGTGCGCGGTGAGATCTCGGTGGTGGTGGAGGGGGCCCGGCCCCGTTCGGAGAGCATGAGCGACGCCGATCTGGTCGAGGCCGTGGCCACGTTGGAGGACGAGGGGATGCGCCGCAAGGAGGCCATCGTTCGGGTGGCCAAGGAGTCCGGGGCGCCCAAACGTCGGGTCTATGACCTGGTCCACGAGGTGGTCGAGGCCGAGTGAGTCGGAGACACCGGTGAGGCCTTCCGACTCGTCTTGGAAGGACAGGGCCCCGTACCGGTCCGGGCCTTGGAGGAGGTCCCCGGGCCCACCTACGGACGAGGGGGCACAGACGAGGGGCAGGGCCCCGGCCCGCGCGAGCGGTCCGAGGCCCTGCCTTCATTCGGGGACCCGTTCGTTCGGGCTCCTAGACGACGGCGCCGTCGTCGTTCTCGCGAGCGGCCTTGGCGGCCACCTTCTGCTTGGCCTTGCGCTCCTTGATCACGTGCGGAGGGGGCGTCTTGTCCCACCTCTGTAGCCAGATGGCCAGCGGCACCGCGACGAACACGGTGGAGACCACACCGGTGGTCAGACCGACCAGCATGGCGATCGAGAAGTCCTGGAGCGAGGACCCACCGAAGAAGGTGAGGAAGGCCAGGATGATCCACGCGCCGACGGTCGTGTTCACCGTACGTGGCAGGGTGTTGAGCACCGCGCGGTTGGCGATCTCGGGGAACGAGGACTTCTCGTCCTTGGCCCATTCGTCTCGCACCCGGTCGAACACCACCACCGCGTCGTTGACGGTGAAGCCGATGACGCTCAGGATCGCGGCGAGGAAGACCCCGTCGATGGGCTTGCCCAACCACATGAACAGGCCGATGACCAAGATCATGTTGAAGGCCAGCGAGAGCATCGTGGAGACACCGAAGGACCAGCGGAAACGCCAGGCCAGGTAGGCCATCTGCAGGGCCAGGGCGGCACCGAGCGCGATCAGTGCCCGGTTGCGCAGTTCGTCGCCCATGCTCGGACCGATCAGCTCGTCACTGACCAGTTCCACACCGCCGGTCTCCTCGGCCAGGGCATCGGCGATGCTCGCCGCCTCGGGGTCGGAGATGTCACCGGTACGTACCGCGATGTCGCCATCCCCGGACTCCTGGACCACCGCGGTGTCCGAACCGGGGAAGTCCAGCCCGGAGATGACGCCCCGGGCCTCGTCCACCGAGATGTCCTGTTCGCCGGTGACCTCGTACTCCAGGACACGACCACCGGTGAACTCCACACCGAGGTTGACGTCTCGGACCAGCGGAGCGGCGACCGCGGTGACCACGATGAGGGCCGCGACGAGCAGACCGACGCGGCGGAACTTCATGAGCTGCGGGTTCTTCTCGACCAGCCAGGAACGGACCTTGCCGATCCCTCCGAGGCCGGTGATCGACGGGTGCTTCTTGATCACCGCGCGACGCACCGCCCACTCCACGAACACACGTGCGATGACGAGCGCGGAGATCATGGAGGCGATGGTGCCGATGCTCAGGGTCACACCGAAGCCCTGAACGGTACCGGAGGCGAAGAAGAACAGCAGGGCCGCGGCGATGATCGTGGTGACGTTGGTGTCGAGGACGGCGCTCCAGGCCTTCTGGGTGCCTTGGACGAACGCCTTCTCCAGGTTGGGCGGCACCGCGCGGCGACGGCGACGGGCCAACGCACCGGTCTCCTTGCCCTCCCCATCGGAGGCGTCCTTCATGCCGGAGGCCTTGTTGGCCTCATAGACCTGTTGCTGGCGTTGGTACTCCTCACGTGCTCGTTCGAAGATCAGCACGTTGGCGTCGATCGCCATCCCGATGGCCAACACGAAACCGGCCAGACCGGGCAGGGTCAACGTGGCGCCGATGGCGACCAGCGCACCGTAGGCGATCAGGGTGTAGAAGGCCAGTGCCACCGAGGCCAGGAAACCGACCAGGCGGTAGACCAGGGTGATGTACAAGGCGGTGAAGGCGATGCCCAGGACGGCGGCGATGGCGCTGGCCTGGATGGCGGCGGCACCGAGGGTCGGACCGACCGTCTGGCGCTGGACCTCGGTGACCGGCAGCGGCAGTGAGCCGCCCTCGATCAGCACGGCCAGCTCGTTGGCGGTCTCGCTGGTGAAGTCACCGCTGATGGTGGTCTGGCCGCCGGCCATACCCACTTCACAGGCGGTCTCCTGGGTCACCTGCGGGGAGGAGATGATCTGGTCGTCCAGGACGATCGCCACGCGGCGACGCGGGTCGCCCTCCTGGAAGCAGGCGGCCTGGCCGGTCAGTTCCTGCCACTGGTCCCGGCCCTCGCCACGGAAGCTGACGTTGACGACCCACTGGGCGCGGTTGACCTGGTCGAGTCCGGCCTCGGCGCTGGAGACCCGGTCGCCCTGGATGGCGGCCTCGCCCAGCTGGAGCGGGTTGCCCTCCGAGTCGGGCAGCGTCATCGCGACGTCCTCGGGGTTCTCCGCCGAGGGGCCGCCGGCTCCCTGGCCGCCCGGAGGCATGCCGCCCAAGCCGCCGCCGTCCATGCCGCCCAGAAGGTCCTCCAGCTCCTCCTGGGTCATCTCCCCACCCTCGGCGGGGGCTTCTTCGGCCTCGCCGTCGCCGGGAGCGCGGGCCTCGTCCGCGGGCGGGTTGGCGAAGTCGCCACCCGGGGGTGCCTGGACACCCTGCCCCCCGGCCTCGCCCACGCCCAAGACGGGGTGGAAGGACAATTGGGCGGTCTGGCCCACGATCTGGGCGGCCTCCGCAGGGTCCTGCACACCGGGGAGTTCGACGATGATCCGGTTCTCCCCGGAACGGGACATGGACGCCTCGGCCACGCCGAGTCGGTCGATGCGCTGGCGCAGGACCTCGACGACCTTGTCGGTGTTCTCGGAGTTGGCCTGGGTGCCGTCGGTGCCGTCCTGGGTCTCCAGGACGATCTGTGTGCCACCGCTCAGGTCGAGACCCAGGCGCGGTGGAATGAACCACGCCGCGCCGAACGCGACGAGGATGACGAGAAGGGAGATGAGCGCGCGCGTCCAGCGCGCCCCCGCTCCCGTTTGACTGGACAAGGGGCGAACCTCTCACTGCGGATGATGGGTACCGGTCGCGTGCCCGGACACGGGGCGGCCCGAGGCGTTCGGGCGCCCGGGACCGGGCGGGGGGTGCGAGGGGCCGTGTCCGTGGAGTACGGACGGGACCGGCCGGCTCAGGTCAGACGGTGGCGTGCGCGGTGAGAGGGGGTGCCCGGGTGGACGGCAGACCCTTCGCGTCGATCCGTTCGGGAACGGGATCGAAGTGGGGAAGGGGCAGCGGCCACCAGGGTTGGTCCCACACCGCCAGGCGCAGGGCGCACGAGGGCACGGCATCGGGCAGGTCCCGCAGCACCAACCGCTGGTCGCAGGTGGAGGCGGGTGGCCCGAGCGCGATCGTCTGTGGGCCGACGTAGGGGCGGACCTCCTTGCCCGCCCCTTGGGCGGTGGGGGAGGGGCCGGTGGCGGCGGTGTCCGCCTGGGAGGCGGTCGCGTCGATCGAGGACGGGGCGGAGCCGATCCCCTCTTGGGGGGCGCCCGCGGCCAGAGGAAAGGACAGCACCAGCAGCAACACCACACCGGCGAGCAGTGAGGCGCTACGTCGGGCAGGGAGGGGTAGGGCACGGGTAACCGTGGTGACCACCGCCTCAGTCCCGGGTTGGAGGGTCGTGTCCGTTCCACGCCGGTGCCCCGGTGACACCCGACGTCGTTGAGCCGAGCATAAGGGTAGGTGTCCATCCCGGGGAATCACTCGTCACCAAGCCTGTGGACAACTGTTGTGGGAACGTGCACGAAAGGCGCTCACGGCCGGTGAGAGCGGTACGCGGGCACCCTTGGACGCCTTTAGTCTTGAGTCATGTCGTCGAATCGCCACATCCTGACCGCGGTCGCCTGGCCCTACGCCAACGGCCCGCGCCACATCGGCCACGTCTCCGGCTTCGGGGTCCCCTCCGACGTCTTCGCGCGTTTCCAGCGAATGTCGGGGAACAACGTGCTGATGGTCAGCGGCACCGATGAACACGGCACCCCGATCCAGGTGCTGGCCGACCAGGAGGGTGTGAGCGCTCGCGAGCTGGCCGACCGCTACAACCGGATCATCGCCGAGGACCTGGTCGCCCTCGGTCTGTCCTACGACCTGTTCACCCGTACCACCACCGGTAACCACTACGCCGTCGTCCAACAGCTGTTCACCACGCTCTACGACAACGGCTACGTCTTCACGCACACCACCAAGGGCGCCATCTCACCGTCCACCGGCCGCACCCTGCCCGACCGTTACATCGAGGGCACCTGCCCCATCTGCGGTTATGACGGAGCCCGCGGTGACCAGTGCGACGACTGCGGCAACCAGCTCGACCCGGTCGACCTCCTGGCGCCCCGCTCTCGGATCAACGGGGAGACCCCCGAGTTCGTGGACACCGAGCACTTCATGCTCGATCTGCCGGCCTTCGCCGGGGTCCTCACCGAATGGCTCAAGGGCAAGGAGGGCCAATGGCGACCCAACGTCCTCAAGTTCTCCTTGAACCTGGTGGACGACCTACAGCCGCGTGCGGTCACCCGTGACCTCAACTGGGGTGTGCCGATCCCGTTGGAGGGCTGGAACGAGAACGCGAACAAGCGTCTCTACGTGTGGTTCGACGCGGTCATCGGTTACCTGTCCGCGTCCATCGAGTGGGCCCGGCGGGTGGGCGAGCCCGACGCCTGGAAGCGCTGGTGGCAGGGGGAGGACTCCGAGTCCTTCTACTTCATGGGCAAGGACAACATCGTCTTCCACTCGGTCATCTGGCCGTCCATCCTGTCGGGTGCGAGCGGTGGAGGGGACCGGGGCGGCGAGGTCGGCCCGCTGGGTGAGCTGAACGTGCCCACCGAGGTGGTCTCCAGTGAGTTCCTCACCATGGAAGGGCAGAAGTTCTCCTCTTCGCGCCGCGTGGTGATCTACGTGCGTGACTTCCTGGAACGTTACTCCGCCGACGCGCTGCGGTACTACATCATGGCCGCCGGCCCGGAGAACCAGGACACCGACTTCACCTGGGCCGAGTTCGTACGTCGCAACAACGACGAACTGGTCGCGGCCTGGGGAAACCTGGTCAACCGTTCCATCTCCATGGCCGCCAAGAACCTCGGTGAGATCCCCGCCGCGGGCGAGCTCACCGACGAGGACCGCAAGGTCCTGGAGGACTCACGGGCGGCCTTCGCCACGGTCGGTGCCCGTCTGGAGCGTTCCCAGTTCAAGGCGGCCCTCCAAGAGGCCATGCGCGCCGTCGCCGAGGCCAACAAGTACATCTCCGATCAGGCCCCGTGGGCGCTGAAGAAGACCGACCCCGAGCGGATGGCCACCGTCTTGCACGTGGCCTTGCAGCTGGTCCACGACGCCAACACCCTGCTCACCCCGTTCCTGCCGGCCGCGGCCAACAAGGTGTACGCGATGCTGGGCGGTTCCGGGACCTGGACCGGGATGCCCCGGCTCGACACCGGTCACGACACCATCGGCGAATCGACGGAACAGGTGGACTACCCGGTCATCACCGGTGACTACGCCGACAACGTCGCCCGCTGGGAGTCGACCCCGATCGTCGTGGGCACTCCGCTGAGTCGTCCGGAGCCGTTGTTCACCAAGCTCGACGCGTCCGTGGTCGACGAGGAACTCGCACGCCTGGCCGGTGAGGTCGACTAGCCTCCACTTCCGGTGCCGTGGGCCCCTGGGGAGCTCTCCCCAGGGGCCCACGGTGCTCCCCGAGTGGCCGGGAAGCGGCCAGGGTCCGTCTTGGTCCCCATCGCGCGTTCGAGCGCTGGAGGGTCCGGTGGCGGGGCCCGACTAGAATCTGCACGACGTCGGACGATGGGAAACGGGAGACGCACACGTGGGCAAGCGCAGTGGCAAGGCGGTCAAGGAGCGCAACGCGCGGACACCGCCGCCGGCACCCGAGGCGCTGCGGGTACGGGTGGCCGACAGCCATACCCACATGGACATGCAGACCCCCGAGGTCGCGGAGATCATCGCCGCGGCGGAGTCCGTGGGCGTGACCCCGCTGGTGCAGGTGGGCGTGGACCTGTCCTCGTCTCGCTGGGCCACCGAGATGGCTCGTGCGTACCCCGGCAGGGTCTGGGCGGCGGTGGCCCTGCACCCCAACGAGGCTCCGCGTGTGGTGCATGGTGATGGGGCCGAGGGGGTGGAGGTCGACGACACCGACTGGACCGAGAAGGCCCGTCCCGCGGGCGGGCTCGAGGCCTTGGAGGCCGAGCTGGCCGAGATCGACGAACTGGCCGGCCTGCCCGAGGTCGTCGCGGTCGGGGAGACCGGGATGGACACCTTCCGGACCGGGCCGGAGGGAGCCCGAGCGCAGGAGGAATCCTTCCGACGCCACATCGCCATCGCCAAGAAGCACGGCAAGGCGCTGATGATCCACGACCGTGAGGCACATGACGACGTCCTGCGGGTCCTGGAGGAGGAGGGCGCCCCGGAACGGGTGGTCTTCCACTGTTTCTCCGGTGACGCCGACATGGCCAAGGTGTGCGCCGAACACGGTTACTTCATGAGTTTCGCGGGCAACGTCACCTTCGCCGGTGCCGAATCCCTGCGTGAGGCCGCGCGGGCCGCCCCGGCGGAACTCATCCTGGTGGAGACCGACGCCCCCTTCCTCACCCCCAAGCCCTATCGGGGCCGGCCCAACGCGCCCTATCTCATCCCGCTCACGCTGCGGCGGATCGCGGAGGCCAAGGGGATGGAGGAGGACGAGCTCGCCGGGATCGTCGCCGACAACGCTCGGAGGGCCTTCGGGTTCTGACCGGGCTCGGCGCTGGAAGACGTGCCGAAGCCCGGTCGGGTTCTGGAGCTCGGAGCCCGTGTTCGTGGCGGGCGGACCCACGCCCGAGCCGGCCGTTTCGCCTTCGTGATCAGCGGCGTGGTCTCCACACATCGTCACCCGAGGAAGGGGGCGTGGAGGACGTGGCCGGAGCACCGTGTCGGGGCGTGTAGTCGTCGTCTTCCGGTTGCAGGGTGTGCTCGGAGGACCTGTGGGAGGGCCGTGAGTAGTTCCGGCGTTCGTCCTCGTCCCCGCTCAGTAGGAGGAAGAGACTGCAGATCAGCAGGAAGACGAACAACCCCACGATCAGTGGTAGCACCAGGTCGGTGGCCTTGGCGCCATCCGGGGCGCCGTAGCGGGTGAGCTCGGAGTCGGTGATGTGCACACCGGCCATGCCCGTGTAGTGCATGGCGGTGACGGCCAAGGCCATCACCAGGGAGGCCCCGGCGGTCGCGCCGAGGTGCTTCAGGTTTCGGGCGAACCACAGTGCCACGGTGGAGGCGACCAGGGCGATCACGCAGGACAGGACGACGGGGACGACGTCGTGGTGCAGTTCCCCGTGCAGGTTGATGGAAGCCATGCCCATGTAGTGCATGGTGATGACGGCGACACCGAGGAGCATCCCGGCGATCAGCAGTCGGACGGTGTCGTGGGACCGGATCACCAGGTGTAGGGCCACACCCATGACGATGATCGGTACCAGCCCGCTGATCAGTGTCAGGAGGGGGTCGTAACGGAGGATGACCCCGGGGATGGTGTGCCCGATCATCGCGATGAAGTGCATCGACCACACCGCCATCCCGCCCAGGGTCACGGCGGCCAGGACGAGCCACTGCCAGCGAACGAAGCCGGTCGCTCGGCGGGCCCTGGTGGCGAAGGTCAGGCCGAGAAAGGACCCGAGGACGGAGACGGCGTAAGCGAGAGCAGGGGTGAGCAAACCCTGGGGGAAGAGGTCGGCCACGATCTCAGGCCTCTACTTTCTATGACTGAGGTCACAGCTGTGACCATCGTCCATGGATCGTAGAGACGAACCCCGCTCACCTGCCAGGGGTGTATCTGGAATTGATATGTCCGGATGTGGCCAATGTGCTAGCCGTAGGTTTCAACTCCGTCGCGCCGTGACCTGGCTTTGTTCCTCCCCTGCTCGTCGTCCTCGCCCAGCATCAGGAGCAGACTGCACACCAGCAGGAAGACGAAGAGGCCCACCACGAGGGGCAAGAGGAGTTCCATGGAGCTCGATCCCGGCAGTGAGGCGCTCCCGCCTGCCTCGGTCAAGGTCACGTCGACCCCGAGCATGCCGGTGTAGTGCATGCAGGAGACGGCGACACCCATGAGCAGGGCCGCGGCCGCGATCGAGACGGTTCCCTCCAGGCGCTGCGCGAACCACAAGGCCACGGTGGCCGCCGCCATCGCGATCACCGTCGCCGCCACCACGAACACGAGGTCGTGGCTCATGTGGCCGTGCATGTGCATGGAGGCCATGCCCATGTAGTGCATGGACGCGATACCGATTCCGGCGACGACGCCACTCGCCACCAGCCAAGCGAAGGTCTGACGGATGCTCGTCAGGTAGAGGGCCACGCCCATGACCACGATGGCGAGTAGACCGCTGACGACCGTGAGGAGTGCGTCGTAACGGATCGGGGTGCCCTGGACCTGGAAACCGAGCATGGCGATGAAGTGCATCGACCACACGGCGGTTCCCCCTAGGCAGATCGCGCTCAGGACGAGCCAGAACCACCGGGCGAGACCGGTGAAGACCCGGGCCCGCCGACTGAACAGCAGACCGATGAAGGATCCGATGACGGAGACCGTGTAGGCGATCAGGGGGGTCCAAAGACCTAGAGAGAAGTGATCGATCATGAACTCAGCGCCCTTGGGGTGTAAGAGGGTGGGGAATCCCCAGAAGGATAAGTTCCCTGGTCAGGTGGCTTTGGGCTGAACTTCTGATCGGTCGTGGTCAGACGTGCGCGTGAGCCCCGCTGGGTAGGCGAAGCAGGTTTCGGTTTACCCGGAACCTGGTGTTCAACCTCACTCCGAATCGGCGTCCGTTCTCAGGTTCGGTGCGAGCGCATGCCCTCGAAGGCGATGTGGGCCAAGGCGTCCGCGACCTCCTGGGTACCCAGGCCACGGTCCGGCTTGTACCACTCTACGATCGAGTTGACCATGCCGAACAGGAGGCGAGAGGCGATCGCGGGGTCCACGTCGCTGCGGATGTCACCGTCGACCACGCCCTCGCGTACCAGGTCCGCGATCAGATGGTCGAACCGTCGACGACGTTCCAGGGCCCGCTTCTCCACCTCGGTGTTGCCGCGCACCCGCAGGAGCAGGGTCACGTGCGGAAGTTCCTCGACCAGGACCCGGACACTGCCGCGCATCACGTGTTCGAGGCGGTCGATGGCGGGTCCGGTGGTCGCCGCGTCCTCCCGGGTGACGGCGAACAGCGCGTCCATGGCCACTTCGAGGGATCGGCGCAGCAGCTCGGCCTTACCGGTGACGTGGTGGTAGATCGCGGACTTGGTGACGCCCAACGCGCGGGCCAGGTCCTCCATGCTCGTTCCGTCGTATCCGCGCTCGTTGAAGACCCGGGCGGCCACGCGCAACACGGAGTCGGCGTCGTGCCCAGGGCGACCGGAGCGACGCCTGCCGGTCGAACGATCGGCGGATTTTTCGGCTGCGGGAGTTCGGGCCACGGTTGTCGAACCTACCTTGCGGCGAGGGCTGGGCGTGCGCGGAGGACGGGCCCACACGTCATGTGTTCGAAGTCGTGTCTTCGGAAGCGGGACCGCCTGGTGAACGAACGATCGGTAGGTCACCCAGCATAGTCGCCGGATGTGAGCCGGTGGAGGTCAGGAGCATCGAGACGACCACCCGGAGGAGCCGGGAGCGGCATCGAACACGGAAGTCCCGAAAGGGAATAACCGGCCATAAGGCTATGTGAGTGTCGAAATGCCGCGTAAGTGTTCGTTGATTGGAAAAATCAGAAGTGCCTGCTGGTGAGAAATGTGCGGTTAACCAGCAAAGACACAACAAATATTAGAAAAGCCTGCGAAATAAACTTTGGAGTTCTATTCTCGAACCGTCCTCCAAGGACACTGTCCGACCCACCCGTGGGCCGACCGGATCGGCTCCACCCTCACAAAGGAACGCCGTGCACGCCATCGACCAGCAGATGCGGGAGATGCTCCAGACGCCGGGTGTGCGCAGTGTCTGCCTCGTCGACTGGCGCGGCGGCCACGCCCTGACCTGCCTCGGTGAGACCGACGGGGTGGCGGGCGCGACGGCGATGCTCCAGGCCATCGATGGTGGACCGCTCTGCGCCGCCCAGATGGTGGAGGACGTAGTGGTCACCGAAGGAGAGCACCACCTGCTGTTGGCGGTTCTGCGCGGTTCGCGGTACTGCGTTCAGGTCCGTGTGGAACGCGAACGGGGCAACCTGGGTTTCGCCCTGCGTCGGCTACGCGACCTGGTCGACAACGCCGAACCGCCCGAACACGATCCCCGACCTCCGCCCCGCCGTGGCGAGGGCCGCCCGGTCCGTCCCCGTGCCCTGGTCACGGTGGACCGTCCGGTATTGGAACGAGTGCTCACCGGACTTCGCGCGTTGACCCTGGGGCGTACCCGCGCGGGAACGGTGGTCACGTGAGCGGTGCTCCTCCCCCGCATCATCGAATTCCGGGGCTGCGCCGTTGGATCGCCGACCGGAAAGCGTCGCGCCGAGTCAACCAAAGGAAAGAGAAGGACATGCCGAACATCGAAGCCGGGCTCAAGGAAATGATGGAGATCGAAGGGGCCATCGGTGCCGCCGTGGTCGACTACGGCAGTGGTATGGCCCTGGGCACGCTCAGTTCGAGCAATTCCCTCGACCTCACGGTCGCCGCGGCCGGGAACACCGAGGTGGTCCGGGCCAAGATGCGGACCATGGACCAGTTGGGTCTCAACGACGCCATCGAGGACATCCTCATCACCCTGTCCGGGCAGTACCACGTCATCCGCCCACTCACCAGCCGCAAGGGGCAGGGACTCTTCCTCTACCTGGCCCTGGATCGGAGCCGCGGCAACCTGGCCCTGGCCAGGCACCGCCTCAAGGGCATCGAGGAGACACTGGAGGTCTGACCGGACCCGGGCCGAAGTGGTGGAGGTCGGGCCCACCTCCACCGAGCCGCCCCACCGACCTCGTCACGACCTTCCCCATTCCGACGCCGATGGGGGACAATGCCGTTGACCACCCCCCCGACAGGCAGGGAGACCGGCGATGTTCCGGATCGCGATCAGTCGACTCACCGACCACGGCCGACGGATCACCCCCGAACACCGGGGCACGGCCCTGTCCATCGACGAGGCGGTCCTCGAACTCGAGAAGATCCTGCCCACCGTGGACACCACCGTCTTCGGCGGCGACGCCGTGCAACGCTCGGTCAACCGGGTCAACGACTTCCGCCATGACGTGAGCACCACCGAAGGCGACCGCTACCGGGTGGTCATCGCCCCCATGATGTGAGCCGCCGCCCCGAACCGATCGGGGCGGCGGTGCCGTTGCCGGCTTCGACTCGATCTCAGTCCGAGGAGAAGGCCGAGTCGAAGGAGGCCGCGGGCGGGTCGAAGGCGTTGGCGCGCACGAACCTCACCGCTTCGGCGGCGCCGGTCAGCCGGTCCATTCCGGCGTCCTCCCATTCGATCGAGATCGGCCCCTCGTAGCCGATCGAGTTCAGTACGCGAAAACACGCCTCCCAGGGCACGTCGCCACGGCCGGTGGAGACGAAGTCCCAGCCTCGGCGCGGGTCTCCCCACGGTAGGTGCGACCCCAGCCGCCCGTTCCGACCGTTGCCCACCCGCTTGCGGGTGTCCTTGCAGTCCACGTGGTAGATGCGATCGCGAAAGTCCCACAGAAAACCGACCGGGTCGATGTCCTGCCACACCATGTGGCTGGGGTCCCAGTTGAGCCCGAACGCCTCACGGTGCCCCACCGCCTCCAGAGCCGCCTGCGTCGACCAGTAGTCGTAGGCGATCTCCGAGGGGTGCACCTCATGGGCGAAACGCACCCCTACCTCGTCGAACACGTCCAGGATCGGATTCCACCGCTCGGCGAAGTCCCGGTATCCGGCCTGGACGACCTCGTCGCCCACCGGCGGGAACATTGCGACGTACTTCCAAATGGCCGACCCGGTGAAGCCCACCACGGTGGACACACCGAGCCTGGCGGCGGCCCTCGCCGTCGTCTTCATCTCCTCGGCGGCGCGCCGTCGCACACCCTCGGGATCACCGTCGCCCCAGACACGGGAAGGCAGGATCTCCTCGTGTCGGTGGTCGATCGGGTCGTCGCACACCGCTTGCCCCGGCAAGTGGTTGGAGATGGCCCACACACCGAGTCCGTGGCGCTGGAGGATCTCCAGGCGGTCTTGAACGTATTCGTCTTCCGTGGCGGCGCGGGTGACGTCCAGGTGATCGCCCCAACAAGCGATCTCCAGTCCGTCGTAGCCCCAGGAGGCGGCGAGTTCGCACACCTTCTCGAAGGGCAGGTCGGCCCACTGGCCGGTGAAGAGGGTGACCGGTCTGGTCATCGTGGTTCCTCCGTGGATTCCGTGTCAGTGATCGTGCTGTCCGGGCGGCCCACCGACGACTTCGTCGACGGCTTGGTCACCGTCCCGGGCGTCGTCGGGTTCCATGGCCCCGACGTCCGCAGGGCCGGGGAGATACAGGTGGATGTGGCCATGACCGGCGTCGATACTGATCAGGTCGAGTTGGGTAGCGGCCACCGACCACGCACGGACCGCCTGGTCGCGCAGGTCGGTGGCGAGTTCGAGAAGTTCCGCGCGCCGGTCGCCATCGCTTCGGCCGGCGGCGCGGTAGGCGTTCAACGCGGAGTAGAGCACGTCCACGGAGCCGCGCAGCCCTGCTTGGGTGACGTCGAATCCGGTCTCACCGGTCTCGGCGTGGTCCAAGTGGGCGCGGGCGTCGCGCACGGCTCGGAGCCGCTCGTCGATGTCATCGAGGGAGGGGAGGTCCTCCATGTCGCTCGAGTCGTCCGTGGGCGGTATCTCGTCCAGGAACTCCAGGACGGGCACCAGGCCTTCACGGGCCGCGCGGGTGTGTTCGATCAGCTCCGCGACCTGATCGACGTGCTCCTCGGCGGCGGGGGTCTCCAGTCCGGCCACGGGTGCCGGGTCGGGCGCGAGGTGTTCGCTCCTTTCCTGGAAGAACGCCACCAACGTGGCCACGAAGGCACCGGCCAACAGCACGGATCCTCCGGTCAGCCACCACGTGGCGCGGGTGGAGCCCTGGGTCATCACCCTTTCGGTCGTGTTCGGGCCTTCTTCGTCCCTGGTCGGCTGAGGGAGGTCGTCCTGCTTCTCGTGGGTGCTCAACGGGCACCTCCTGTCGGGGTCGACACTTGCCGGGCGGGCGACGTGTGCCGTGCGAACGCGTCGCTGGGGTGTGGCGGGCCCGGCGTTCACCCTTCCGATCGGGCTCGTCGGCCACCGCCCTCGACGGGCCCCAGGGGGTGCTGTCTTCCGGGTAGGGCCGGGGAGGAGGGAGGCGTGGCGGACGGTTCGGAGGTCGTGATCGGGCGGAGGAACGACAGGCCCTCGACCGCGATCGCGTCCTGGGAAGCGGCCAGGGGCCGCCACACGGACGCGGCCGTGGCGATGCTCGCATTCTCGGCCGTGAACGACTCGATGACCAGGGGGCCGAAGTAGCCGGATTCGCCCAGGGCCCTCACTATGCGTGACCAGTCCAGGTGATCGGCCCCGGGAGCCCCTCGATCGTTCGCACAAACCTGGACGTGGTGGATCCTGCCGGCCGCCCGAGAGATCGCCTCCGCGACGTCCCTCTCCTCGATGTTCATGTGGTAGACGTCCAGCGCCAGCCCGCAGTGCTCCGCGGGCAGGTCCGCCAGTGCGTCCAACGCCTGGTCCACCGTGTTCAGTACGCTGGTCTCGTACCGGTTCAGCGGCTCCACGGCCACCCGCACCCCCGCGGCCGACGCGTGGTCGACCACGGGGGCGAGTGCCTCGGTGAGTTCGGCGCGCAGTCCCATCCGCTCGGCCGGGGACAGTCGCCACGTGCGCCCCACCGAGGCGTAGGCCGGACCCGCGACGACGGTGGAACCGACCGTCGCCGCGGCGTCCACGACCCGCCTCAAGTAGTCCTGGGTCGCCTTCCGGGTGCCGGGATCGGTCGCCACCAACTCCCGGCCCGCCCCCATGACCAAGGCGACGGTGGCACCCAGGCCCGAGTCCTCCAGCAGGGTCCGGGCACGCCGGGGATCCCAGTCACCGACGTTCTCCACCGGAAGTTCGAGCAGGTCGAACCCCCACCCCGCCACACGCGGCGCGATCCGTTCCAGTTCGGTGTCGGTCAACGGTGACGTCCACACCCAGGTGTTGACCCCCAGCGCACGCATCTACCGGTCCACCCACGCCTGGGGGAAGCCCGGCAGGTCCTCGCCGCCGAACTTCGCGTAGTGCAGGGAGGGCATGTCGGAGTTGCGCTCCAGGTAGTCGTCGAGCTCGTCCTCGCCGATCGGGTCCTGCGGCAGGACCCACTCGGCCGGGACCTCCTCGCCCGCGAGGATCATGCCGGCGGCGAGTACCGGAGTGCGCCACTGGAAGTTGGAGTACACCGGTGCGATCGCGGTCAGTCCTTCCTCCTTCCACTTGCGCATGAAGCTCAGCTCGTCCTCCCCGGCGATGACCGGGTAGGGTCGGCCGGCGTCCTCGAAGGCCTCCAGCCCCGCGACCGCGCCGTCACCGGCGTCCATCCAGATGCCGTTCACCTCTCCACGTTGCAGGTGCTGGGAGACCAGGTCCTTGATCTGGGCACCGTCACCCTCGGTGAACTCGAAGCCCAGCACCTGGAGCTCACTGTCGGCGAAGATCCGTTGTGCCGCCGCCCAACGATGCTCCAACACGTCCACACCCGGCAGGATGCGCAGCGCGAGGACGGTCGACCCCGGTTCCAGGTTCTCCACCAAGAAGTCGGCGGCGTCCGCGCCGTAGGCGTAGCCGCCGATCGGGTGGATGAACGTGACCATGCAGTCGGAGTTCACGCCCCGGTCGAAGACGATGACCGGCACCCCGCTCTCACAGGCGGTCTCCACCGCCGGCGTCAGGGTGGCGGTGGTGGACGGGGAGATGATGATCGCGTCGCAATCCCCGGAGTCCACGAACGCCTGGATGTCGGAGATCTGCTGGTTGTCGTCATCGGCCGCGTCGGAGCTGTCGAAGCTGCCGATCCGACCCTCGTCGATCAGCGCCTCCACCTGTTCCTCCATGGTGATGAAGCCGGTCACCCGCCAGGGGTTGGACACCGAGGCGTTGGAGAAGCACACGTGGGCGTCCTCGGGGGCGTCGATGGCGAACTCGGAGGTGTCGACCCACTCGGGTTCGATCGCCTGCATCCAGGGCTCGTTCTCCGGGCCCTCGGGTTCGATGTCGCGCTGGGCGATCTGGGCGTCGAACTCGGCCTGGTCGAACCACTCGGCGTCCGGGGACGACTCGGTGCCGTTGGAGCCCTCCACCCCTTCGGTGCCCTCGGGGGCGTCGGTCGTACAGGCGCTGAGTATCAGCGTCAGGCCGGCCGCGCCGGCGAGGAGTACGCGAGGTGCGCGCATGGGGGTTACCTCCTGGAAGAGTCGAGCGGTCGCTCGTTCGGGTGATCCGGTCGCCGGCGCGGACGCCGCTTCGGCGGGCGCGGGTCGGTGCGACGTGAGGCGTAGGCCACCGCCGCGACGATGATGAGCCCTTGTGCCGTCGGCTGGATGGTCGAGGGCAGGTACAGCTGGTTGAACAGGGTGAAGAGCGCTTCGACGGTGAGGGCGCCCAGAGCGGCGGCCACGACGGTCCCGCGGCCACCGCCCAACACCACGCCGCCGAGGACGACGGCCGTGATGGCGGTGAACTCCAACCCCTGTCCGACCTGGGCGGTGACCCCCGCGAAGCCGCCGATGAGGACGGCGGCCACGGTGGCCATCAGGGCGGAGCCCACGAACGCCAGGGTGCGCACCCGCCCGACCCGGACCCCGGAGAAGGCGGCGGCGGTGTCGTTGTCACCGGTGGCCATGAGCGAGCGTCCGTAGGGCGAACGCATCAGCAGGATCGCTCCGACCGTCAGGACCGCGGCGACGACCAGGGCCCAGGGCAGCTGACCCAGTCCGGGGACACCGTCCAGACCGTGTCGGCCGAACACCCGGAAGTTCTCCGACAGGGCGCCGGTCGGGGCGCCTCCCGTCCAGTAGCGCACGGCGCCGAAGAGGATCAGCATCGTGCCGAGGGTGGTGATGATCGACGGGACCTTCAGCAAAGTGGTGACCAGGCCGTTGACCAGGCCCACCAACAGACCGAAGAGCAGCATCACACCGATCACCGGGAAGGTCATCGCCTCGTCACCGTCGATGAGGCGCGCGGCGATCACGACTTGGGCGCCCACCAGGGAACCGACCGACAGGTCGAACTCGCCGGAGACGATCACCAGGTACTGGCCGATCGCGAGGATGACCAGCGGGGCCGCCTTCTTCGCGAACGCCATCAGCGGTGGTCCCTCGAAGAACGACGGGTTCTGGGTGGCGATGACCACGAAGATCAACACCAGCAGCACGCTCACGGTCCCGGTGCCACCGCGCAGGGCGGACAGCGCCGAACCGAACCGAGGGCGGGGAAGAGGGTTCTCGACGTTCATCGCTCTCCTCTCCGGGCCGCGTGTTCGGGGGCCGGTGGTGATGGTGGTGGCGACGGCGGCTCCGGTGGGCCGGCCGCGGACGGGGGCGCGCCACCGGAGGGGAAACGGAGTCGAACGGCGGCCCGGGCGTGCCGGCCGCGCGCGTAGACGGCCACGGCGGCGATCACGATGGCGCCGCGCAACACGTCCTTGACGAACGGGTCCATCGACAGGGTGTTGAAGACCGTGTCCAGGGTGGCGAGGATGAACACTCCCGCCACGGTCCCGGCCACGCCGCCACGTCCGCCCAACAGGTAGGTGCCGCCGAGCACGACCGCGGCGATGGCCTCCAGTTCGTAACCGTTGTTGTAGACCAGCGTGTTGCCGGTGCCAAAGCGCGAGGCCAGTAGGAGACCGGCGATGCCGGCCATCATCGAGCACAGCACGTGCGCGGCGATCAGGGGCAGTTCGGGGCGGATACCGGACAGCCGGGCCACCTCGGCGTCCCCGCCCACGGCGTACATGTGCAAGCCCATACGGGTACGCCGCAAGAAGAGGATCGCGGCCACCGCCAAGGCCAGCATGACCAGGGTGGAGATGGGCAGGACGCCGACGCGGGAGAGCCCGAACATCTGGAACTCGCTCGGGACCGACCCGGCCGGTCCCTGGAACCGGGTATCGAGGTAGCCCTTGATCACCAGTCCCATACCCAAGGTGGCGATGAAGGGGTTGACCCGCAGCCTGGTGATCACGAGCCCGTTGACCAGGCCGATCAACGCCGCCAGGCCCAGGGTGGCACCGACCCCGAGGACGATCCGAGAGGGGTCCCCGGCCATGGTGATCGCCGCGACCATGGTGGACAGCGCCGCCACGTAGCCCACCGACAGGTCGAGGGAACGGCACAGGATCACCAGGGTCTGCCCGATGGCGAGGAATCCCAACAGGCTGGAGCGGGTGAACAGGTCCACCGTGTTGGCGGCGGTGAACAGGTCGCCGCCCTGGAAGGCCACGAGGAGCGCGCTGAGCACCAGGACGACCACCAAGGCCAGGTAGACCAGTCCGGTGGTGCCGGTGCGGGCGCGCAGATTCTTGGACACGGAGACGGCGCGGGTCACGGGGCGGCCTCCTCGTGCCGGGGGGACGAGGCTCCGGTGGCCAGGGCCATCACGTCCTCTTCACCGGCGTCACCAGGGAGTTCGCCCGCGATCCGACCGTCGTCGAGCACGATCAGGCGATCGGACATTCCGAGGAGTTCGGGGAGTTCGGAGGAGATGAGGACGATGGCGACACCGGCCGCGGCGAGTTCGCGCATCAGCGTGTACACGGCCTGTTTGGCTCCCACGTCGATGCCACGCGTGGGCTCGTCCAGGACCATGACGCTGGGGTCGGTGGCCAACCACTTGGCCAGTACCACCTTTTGCTGGTTGCCTCCGGACAGGTACCTGACCTCCTGTCCGTGGCCGCCACGGGCGACCAGCTCCAGGGAGGAGAGCAGGCCCGGGATTCGCCGCGCACGTCGGCCGGAACCGAACGGTAGTACGGCGTCCAGGACGAGGCGGGCGTTGGCCAGGACGGACTGCTCCAGGAGCAGGCCTTGGGCCTTGCGGTCCTCGGTGACCAGCGCCAGCCCGGCGCGGACCGCTTGGCGGGGTGAGCGCGGGTCGACCCGGCGCCCGTCGACGTGGACCTCGCCCCGCGTGAAACGGTCGACGCCGAACAGCGCGTGCGCGATCTCGGTGCGGCCGCTGCCCTGCAACCCGGCCAGCCCGACGATCTCACCACCGTGCACGCGGAGTTCGATGCCGTCCAGTCGTGTGTTGCCGCCGCCGGAGACCGACAGGCGTACCTCGCCGACACGGTCGCCGTGGGGTTCGAGGGGATCGGGGAAGACGGAGGAGATCGGCCGTCCCACCATCTTGCGGACCAGCTCGGCGGGCCGGGTGTCGGCGGCGGCGACGGTGTCCACCCGATGGCCGTCCTTGAGGACGGTGATGGTGTCGGCCAGGTCGAAGATCTCCTTCAACCTGTGGGAGACGTAGAGGATGCCCACGCCGCGCTCGCGCAGTCGGGCGATGATCCGGTAGAGGACCTCGACCTCGTGGTCGGCCAGGGCGGCGGTGGGCTCGTCCATCGAGATGACACGCGCGTCGTGGGAGAGCGCCTTGACGATCTCCACCACCTGCTGTTCGGCCACCGACAGGTGCCGCACCTTCGAACGGGGGGAGACGCCCTCCAGACCCAGGTCGTCCAAGAGCGCCGCGGTGGCGTTCTCCATGGCCCGCTCGTCCACCATGCCCCGAGTGCGGGTCTCCCGTCCCAGGAACACGTTCTGTGCGACGGTGCGTTCGGGGAGCAGGTTGAACTCCTGGAACACGGTGGAGACACCGGCCCGCTGGGCCCGTAGGGGGTGTTCGAAGGAGACCTCCGTGCCGTCGAGTTCGATCCGCCCGTCATCGGGCCGGTGCACCCCGGCGAGCACCTTCATCAAGGTGGACTTGCCCGCACCGTTCTCCCCCACCAGGGCGTGCAGCTCGCCGGCGTACAGGTCCAGGTCGACGTCGTGCAGGACCCGCACACCCAGGAAGGACTTGCCGATACCGGTCATCCTGAGCAGGGGTTCGGTGATCACGCCGGACCCACCTCGCTCATGGTGGGGACATCGACCCAGCGACGCTCCCGTGCCGAGACCAGGACGGACTCGGCGAGCACGGCGGCGCGCAGACCATCGGCGAACACCGGAAGCCCGTCCGGGGCCGCTCCGGCGATGGCGGCGCCCGTGTCGGCGACCAGCGCGTTGAAGCAGTCCTGGTATCCCTGCGGGTGGCCCACTGGAAGGGAGACCAGGCGCGTGGCGTCGGCGCTGAGTTCGGGGTCGTCGCGCCAGATGAGGCCGGTTCGGGTCCGCCCACCCGCCCACAGGGTCTCCGGGCGTTCCTGGTCGAAGCGTAGGGAGCCCTCGGTGCCGGAGACCTCCAGCACCAGCTGGTTCTTGCGGCCGGGGGAGACCTGGCTGATCACGGCGGTGCCGACCACGCCGCCCGCCGTGGCGAACTGGAAGGACACCAGATCCTCGGTGGTGACGGCCCGCCCGTCCTCGCCTCGGGCGTCGGTGATCCGGGAGGTCTGGGCGCTGACCGAGGTGATGCGGTCGCCGGTGACGAATTCGAGCATGTCGCACCAGTGCGAACCGATGTCACCGAAGGCGCGGGTCGGGCCACCGACCTCGGGGTCCACCCGCCAGTTGTCCTCCTCGGGGTAGAGGAGCCAGTCCTGAAGGTAGCCCCCGTGCGCCAGACCGACCCGCCCGATGGAGCCCGCGGCGACCCGCGCGCGAGCCTCCCGGGCCATGGGATGGAAACGGTAGACGAAGGGCACCACGGCCACCCGTCCGCTCCTTCCGGCGGCGGTCGTCATGGACAGAGCGGTGTCGGCGTCGGTGGCCAAGGGCTTTTCACAGACCACGTGTTTGCCCGCGGCGAGGGCGGCCAGGCTCAACGGAGCGTGCAGGTGGTTGGGGGTGCACACGTGCACGACGTCCACGTCGGGGCTGTGGATGAGTTCGAGGGCGTCGGTGTGGGCCCGGGCGATGCCGTGACGGGCACGGAACCGTTCGGCTTTGGCGTGGGAGGAGCCGGCGACTCCGACCACCTCGCCACCGTTGGCGCGGACGGCGTGGGAGTGGACCCGTCCCATGAAGCCGGTTC
Organism: Nocardiopsis alkaliphila YIM 80379; assembly: GCF_000341005.1. Classification (GTDB taxonomy): domain Bacteria; phylum Actinomycetota; class Actinomycetes; order Streptosporangiales; family Streptosporangiaceae; genus Nocardiopsis; species Nocardiopsis alkaliphila. Next base: position 46,809 of record NZ_ANBD01000032.1, read on the forward strand.
CGACGACGGCGGCTCGGTAGGCCTGGGGGATGGCCGGTCCGGACGGGGGATCGCCCAGGCCTGTGACCTTCTTCACTGACATGCCGGTGACGTTACGCTCCACTTATGCCGAGAGTCAAGCAAAAGTTGACGTATCTGAGTGGATTAGTTGGCTGTCAGAAAATCAATAGATCCTGTGATTCACTGTCCACATGACGGAAGAAGCGCTCACCGACCGGGGGACGGGCAAGGTCGACCCGGGCACCCCCACGGCCGCGCCCGGCGCCGGCACCCTGCTCCGGCTGCTCCGCGACGGCCGCCCCCGTACCCGCTCCGAACTGGCCTCCGTCACGGGTCTGGCCCGCTCCACGGTCACCCAGCGCGTCGACGCGCTCCTGGCCAGCGGACTCATCGGGCCGGCCGGCGAAGCGGTCTCCACCGGCGGTCGGCCGCCCACGACCTTCTCGTTCCGCCCCGGTGCACGCGTCGTCCTGGCAGCCGACCTCGGCGCCACCCACGCACGCCTGGCCCTCACCGACATGTCCGGGACCGTCTTGGCCGAGGACCGCGCGGACATCGACATCGCCCTGGGGCCGGAGCCCGTCCTGGACTGGGTGGTCGAACACGGCCGGGCCCTGCTCTCCTCCACGGAGCGTGACGGTGGCGAACTCCTCGGCGTGGGCATCGGTCTGCCCGGACCGGTCGAACACTCCACCGGCCGCGCCGTCAACCCGCCGATCATGCCCGGTTGGGATCACTTCGACGTGGCCGGACACGTCGGGACCTCATTCGACCGGCCGGTGCTCGTGGACAACGACGTCAACATCATGGCCCTGGGCGAGCACCACGTCGCTTGGCCCACGGCCGGTCACTTGCTGTTCGTGAAGGTCGCCACCGGCATCGGTTGCGGCATCGTGAGTGAGGGCGGGGTCTACCGGGGTGCCCAAGGAGCGGCCGGGGACATGGGGCACATCCACGTCCCCAACGGTGAACAACGCCCCTGCCGATGTGGCAACACCGGTTGCCTCGAAGCCGTCGCCAGTGGGCACGCCCTGGCCGAGGCCCTCACCGCCGAAGGCGTGCCCGCCAGGAGTGCCCGCGAAGTGGTGGAGTTGTCCCGTAGTGGGTCGGTCCCCGCTCTGCGCGCCCTACGCCAAGCCGGTCGCGACATCGGTGAGGTCCTGGCCGCCGCCGTCAACATGCTCAACCCGTCCGTGATCGTCATCGGCGGTGCCCTGGCGATGGCGGGGGACCACCTTCTGGCCGGCGCGCGCGAGATCATCTACCAGCGCTCCCTGCCCCTGGCCACCGAGAACCTCAGCATCGTCTCGTCCAAAGCGGGTGAGAGCGCCGGTGTCATCGGTGCGGCGGTCATGGTCATCGAACACTGCCTGAGCGCCCAACACGCCCAGACCCTGGTCGTGGGCCCTTGAGCGGCATCCGACTCCAGGACCGAAGAAGGGGGACGGGGCCTGTCACCAGGCCCCGTCCCCGTACTCGTTCCTTCGTACGTGCTCAGTCGTCGCGGGTCCCGTAACGGGCACGCTCTTCCTCCGCCTTCTGCCGCTCGGCACGGGCTCGGGCCTCGTCGTACTCGGCGTCCTCCTCCATCGCGCGATAGCGGGCGGGGTCGTAGTCCCGCTGCCCGACCCCGGGCAGGACGCCTTCCTGATACAGAGCGGGCTCCGGTCGACTCTCGGGGGTGGCGGGAACCCGGCTGATGATGGCGCTGCGACCCACGCCGCGCAGCAGCGAGGCGATGGCGATACCGCAGACCAGGTTGATCAGACCCGTGAAGATCTGGCTGGAGAGTTCGGCGCCCTGGGTGAAGGGCGTGACGGCCGCGATGGCCGTGGCCAGCCCGATGATCCAGCCGAAGAACGAGAGCGCCCGTGGCGCGGACAGCAAGAGCATGTGCATCAGTGCCGTCGCGATGAGGGCGATCAGGGCGGCCAGCAACGCGTAACCCACGGTCCCCGCGTCGCCCAAGTGGCCGGCCTCCTCCGGTGCCAGCACCGGCACACCGAAGATCCCGCGGACGATCAGCGTGCCCGCGAGGATCACCAGTGCGGCGACCACGGCCGTGGCCAACCCGCCCGACCAGAGCCGGGTGATGTTGACGGCTCGTTCACTACCGTTTTCGTTCATACCGATATCCCTGAAATAGGGCTCCAATTCGGTCGTAGGCCACCTACCCGCAGCTCCTCAGAGGTAACCCGAGCGTGAAACACTGGAGGTATGGCTCCTTTCGCGCACGCTCGCGTCAACGTGGACGCGATCACCTCCAATGCCCGGCTGCTCCGTGAGCGGGCGGGGGGCACCCCTTTGATGGGTGTGGTCAAGGCCGATGGGTACGGCCACGGCATGCTTCCGGCCGCCCGTGCCCTCATCGCGGGCGGCGCGAGCTGGCTGGGCACCGCCCAGATCAAGGAGGGCCTGGCACTGCGCGAGGCCGGGATCACCATCCCGGTGATGTCCTGGATCATTCCACCGGGCGAACCCGTGGGGGCGGCCATCGAGGCCGACATCGATCTGGGGGTCAGCGACCGGGCCGTACTGGACGAGGTGGTCGCCGAGGCCCGACGCCTGAACCTTCCGGCCCGGGTGCAGCTCAAGACCGACACCGGCCTTAATCGCGGCGGGGTCTCCCGTGGTGATTGGGAGTCGGTGGTCGAGGCCGCCGCGCGCGCCGAGGAACGAGGGCTCATCAAGGTCAGTGGGGTGTGGTCGCACTTCGCCTGCTCGGACGAACCCGGTCACCCCTCGATTCAGGCGCAACTGGACGTGTTCCACGAGAGTCTGGGGATCGCGGACAAGGCGGGGCTGACCCCCGAGGTTCGACACATCGCCAACTCGGCCGCGTTGTTGACCCTTCCCGAGGCGCGTTTCGATCTGGTGCGTGGCGGAATCGCGAGTTACGGTCTCTGTCCGATCCCGGATTTGAGTGTGCCCGGATTGCGGCCCGCGATGACCCTGGAATCCAAGATCGCACTCACCAAACGGGTGCCGGCCGGCAGTGGCGTCTCCTATGGTCACCGATACGTCACCGAGCGCGAGACCTCCCTGGCCCTGGTGCCGTTGGGCTACGCGGACGGGGTCCCCCGCGCGGCCACCAACAAAGGGCCCCTCCTCCTCGGAGGGCGCCGACGCACCATCGCGGGAACAGTCTGCATGGACCAGTTCGTTGTGGATGTCGAAGACGACGCCGTGGCCGCGGGGGATTACGCGATACTGTTCGGCGATCCGGGCGAGCACACCGACGTCCCCACCGCGCAGGACTGGGCCGATGCCCTGGACACCATCCCGTACGAGATCGTCACGCGGGTCGGTGTACGTGTGCCCCGCGAGTACGTCGGCGATTCCTGACTTCTTCGCCGATACCGGTCACGAACGTCCCTCGCCCCACCTAACCTGGCGGAAGAGGGAATCTCGGTGCGCTTCACGGCCCATCGAACCACCACTGCGACAAGCTGCGAGCCCATGACAGACACCACAGCCACCACCACCGGCGTGCCCGACGTCCACGCGGTGACCGCCGCCACCGACGAGGCCATGCGCGCCCTCGGCCGTGATCTCGCCACCCTCGCCCGTCCAGGGGACCTGCTCATCCTCTCCGGGCCCCTGGGCGCCGGAAAGACCACCTTCACCCAAGGGCTGGGCCAAGGCCTGAGCGTGCGGGGATCGGTCACCTCGCCCACCTTCGTCATCTCCCGGATCCATCCCTCGCTCAAGGGTGGTCCCGCCCTCGTGCACGTGGACGCCTATCGGCTCGGTGGCCCGGACGAGATCGACGACATCGACCTGGACATGACCCTGACCGACTCCGTCACCGTCGTCGAGTGGGGCGAGGGCGTGGCCGAAGGGCTGGCCGAGGACCGGCTCGAGATCCGGATCGAACGACACACCGATGACACCCGCACCGTCCACCTGCGCCCGGTCGGGCCCCGGTGGGCCGAGATCGACCTGCCCGGCGCCCTCGCCGGACGTGGATAAGGCGGAACCTTCGTGCTGCTCCTTGCCTTCGACACCGCCACCCCGGCGGTCACCGCGGCCATCGGTGAGACCGACGCCGACGGCGCCTTCGCCCTCCGCGCGAGCGCGAGCTCCGTGGACGCCCGCCGACACGGCGAACTCCTCACCCCCACGATCCAGGGACTGCTCACCGAATCCGGGCTCACCCTCGCCGAGCTCGACCACATCGCGGTGGGCGTGGGCCCCGGTCCCTACACCGGTCTGCGCGTGGGCCTGGCCACCGGACGCGCCTTCGCCGACGCCCTCGGCATCCCCTGCCACGGGGTGGTCACCCTGGACGCGTTGGCCTTCGCCACCAAGCGCACCGAACCCTTCCTCGGTATGACCGACGCCCGACGCAAGGAGGTGTTCTGGGCGCGCTACGACGACCACCTCACCCGGACGGGCGAGGTCCAGGTCGACCGGCCCGCCGAGATCGACACCGAAGACCTACCCCTGATCGGTGACGGGGCCCGCATGTACGCCGACGTCCTGAACACCCAGGCCCAGGAGCCCCACCTGCCCGATGCCGGGGCCATGGCCGAACTGGCCCTGCTGCGCCTGCATCGGGGGGAGGAACTTCCCGAACCCGTCCCCCTCTACCTGCGTCGGCCCGACGCCGTCGAACCCGGAGCGCCGAAGAAGGTCCGCCAGTGGGTGAAGTGATCATCGAACCGACCCTGCGCCCCATGACCGGCGCGGACGTTCCCGCCGTCATGGAGCTGGAGCGACGGCTGTTCCCGCTCGACGCCTGGAGCGAGGGGGTGCTGCGCGACGAACTCGCCGAGACCGCCACCCGCCACTACGTGGTGGCCGAGACCGACGGCCGGCTCGTCGGGGACGCCGGGCTGCGATTCGTCCCGCCCGAAGGAGACGTACAGACCATGGCCGTGGCCGAGGACGCCTGGGGAAGGGGCATCGGTCGGGCACTGCTCACCGAACTCCTGGACCAGGCGGCGGCGCGCGGCGTCACCGAGACGTTCCTGGAAGTGCGTTCGGACAACCCGCGTGCCCAGGACCTGTACCGACGTTTCGGTTTCATCGAGCTCGGTGTTCGACGGGGCTACTACAAGGGGGCCGACGCGATCGTCATGCGGCGCGTCGCGGAGGAGGAGAATCCGTGAGTGAGCCGTTGATCCTGGGGATCGAGACGTCCTGCGACGAGACCGGCGTGGCGTTGGTCCGAGGCTGTGAGCTGCTCGGCGACTCGGTCGCCTCCAGCGTCGACCAGCACGTGCGCTTCGGTGGCGTGGTGCCCGAGGTCGCCAGCCGCGCCCACTTGGAAGCCATGACCCCCACCGTGCGTCGCGCCTTGGACCAGGCCGGTGTCACCCTCGCCGACGTCGACGCCGTGGCCGTCACGGCCGGTCCCGGACTGGCCGGTGCGCTCCTGGTGGGCGTCTCCGCGGCCAAGGCCTACGCCATGGCCCTGGGCAAACCTCTGTACGGGGTCAACCACCTGGTCGGTCACGTGGCCGTGGACCAGTTGGAGCACGGGCCCCTTCCCAAGCCCTCCATCGCCCTGTTGGTGTCCGGTGGGCACACATCGTTGCTACTGGTCAACGACCTGGCCACCGGGGTGGTCTCGCTGGGCGACACCGTCGACGACGCCGCGGGTGAGGCCTACGACAAGGTCGCCCGCCTGCTGGAACTGCCCTATCCAGGCGGGCCGCCCATCGACGCCGCCGCGCAGCGCGGCGACTCCAAGGCCATCCGGTTCCCCCGAGGCAAGTGGGGAGACGGTACCTACGACTTCTCCTTCTCCGGCTTGAAGACCGCCGTGGCCCGCCACGTCGAGGACGCCGAACGACAGGGCGTGCCCCTCGTGGTCGCCGACATCGCCGCCGCCTTCCAAGAATCCGTCGTGGACGTGCTCACCCGCAAGGCCGTCGACGCCTGCGTGGAGCATGGAGTACGCACCCTGGTGATCAGCGGTGGCGTGGCGGCCAACTCGGCGCTGCGCGCTTTGGCCGAGCAGCGCTGCGCCGAGGCCGGCATCGAGCTGCGTGTGCCTCGGCCGCGTCTGTGCACCGACAATGGCGCGATGATCGCCGCGCTGGGCGCCGAGGTGGTGAAGGCGGGTCTGCCCCCGTCGTCCCTGGACCTGGCCACGGACACCTCCCTGCCGGTGGGTTCCCCACTGGCGATGTGAACGGCGAACCGGGGGCGGGACTAGAACCGAGCTCGGTCGACGTGGTTGGCTACGGGTATGTTCGCCATCACCGCAGCACGTATCTCGTTCGACGACCCACTCTCCGGCTTGGAGATCGGTGAGCGTCCCGACCCCGAACCCCGCGAGGGCTGGACCACGGTCCGGGTCAAGGCGGCCTCGCTCAACCACCACGACATCTGGAGCCTGCGAGGGGTCGCGCTCGAGCAGGACCGCCTGCCGATGGTCCTGGGCGGGGACGCCGCCGGAATCGATGAGGACGGCAACGAAGTCATCGTGCACAGCGTGATCACCGAACCCGCCGCGCCGGGGAGGTCGCCACGCTTCTCCCTGCTCTCCGAGGTCCACGACGGCACCCTCGCGGAGAAGGTCCTCGTGCCCCGGGAGAACCTCGTTCCCAAGCCCGCGGAGCTGTCCTTCGAAGAAGCCGCCTGTTTGCCCACGGCCTGGCTGACCGCCTACAGCATGCTCTTCGGCAAGGCCGACCTGCGCCCCGGCTCCACCGTGTTGGTGCAGGGCGCTGGGGGAGGGGTGTCGGTCGCGTTGATCACCCTGGCCTCCCAGGTGGGCCACCGGGTGTACGTGACCAGCCGCGACGAGGCCAAGCGCGCCAAGGCCCTGGAACTGGGCGCCTACGCCGCGGTGCCTTCGGGTGAGCGTCTACCGGAAAGGGTGGACGTGGTGTTCGACTCCGTGGGAGAGGCCACGTGGAAGCACTCGGTTCGCTCCCTGAAGCCGGGTGGCGCCATCGTCACCTGCGGCGCCACCAGTGGTGACGCCCCTTCCGCCGAGCTGACCCGGGTGTTCTTCCTACAGTTGCGGGTGCTGGGTTCGACCATGGGCACCAAGGAGGAACTCCAGGCCTTGACCGAGATGTGCGTGCGTACCGGCATCCGACCGAAGATCGACAGGGTTCTGCCGCTCAAGGAAGCCAGGGAGGGCTTCCGGGCGATGGCCGAAGGGGAACTCTTCGGCAAGATCGTTCTCACTCCCTGAACGCGGGACGGGAAAGCCCGTGCCTTCGGCCAGGTGGATCGGATAGAGGGCTCTGGTGACCTGGACGCGGGTCACCGGAGCATCAGGCTCAGAGGGAGCGGGGGAAGGACTCCGCGTCCCGGGACGCGGAGTCACCGCAGTGGTGGTGCACCAGCCGGACGCCCGAATGGATCGCCGGAACCATGAACGGGCCGAAGTCCGTGTGGGCCGTGCTCCACTCGCCCCTACCGCGTCCGGTGACCGGAAAGGTGCCGACCCCGAATGGGCGGGACGGCCCCGGGTGAGCATGCTGCTCGCTCTCGTGGGACTGCTCCCTGGCCGAGGACCGGATTCGCGGTCCGACTTCCAGGGAGCAGTTCATCCAGCGGCCGGGCCCTTCGGGGTGGGACCGGTGACGAGGCGGTGGGTCGTTACTCGTCGTCGTCCTCGTCGTGGTGACGCCGCTTCTTACCGTCGCGCCCCGGACGCAACAGCGCTTCGGCCAGGGCCAGCACCGTCTCTTCCAGGGAGGTGAACCGCTTGGTGATGTCGTCGTGCGAGTTCTCCACCGCCTCGGTGACGGTCTCCTCGAATTCGTGACGGTCCGGGCGCTGCTTGAGCTCCCGCACAAGCGGCTCGACCGCGGAGGTGATGTTCGCGTCGATCTCGTCGAGCCTGCCGGAGTGGTCCAACTGCGGGCGGTCCACCAACTCGGTGAGGCGCCGGTGCACCTCGCTGACCTCCAGGGTCTGCGGGAGTTGGTTGAGCCGCTGGTTGAGCGCCTCCATCCGGTCGTCGATGGCCTCCATTCGGCCGTCGACACCTTCGAAGTGGCCGCTGACCCCCTCGAACTTGCCCTCGACACCGTTGACGCGGCCGTCGATGCCGTCCAAGCGGCCGTTGACACCGTCCAGGCGCCCGTCCACTCGGTCGATCTTGCCCTCGACGCTTTCGAAGCTGCCCTCGAAGTGTCCCTCGAAGGTGTCGAACCGGTCGGTGAGCCGGCCCAACTCGTGGTCGACCTTTCCGGTGATCTGCGACAGGTGGTTGTCCACCTTGCCGCTGAGGGTCTCGCGGTGCCGCTCCAAGCGCTCGTCGAGCGCGGTCCGGTGGGTTTCGGCCTGCTCGGTGAGCGCTTCGGTCAACGCCCGGTGACGATCCTCGGACTCCGTGGTGAGCCTGTCCCCCGTCTCCTGCATGAAGGACCGCATCTCGGCGAGTTCCGTGGCGGTCCTCTCCGCGTCCTGTGAGACCCGGGTGGCCAGGGCGTCGGAACGCTCGGCGACGGACGCGCGCAGACTCTCGGCGGTGGCCTCCGCGTGCTCGCGGGTCTCGGTACGGCCCAACTCGATCTGCTCGTCCAACTCGGACAGACGCCGGCGTAGGTGCGAGCGCAGTTCGGTGAGGGAGGACTCGTGGTTCTCCCGCAGCTTGCCGAGGGTACCGGTGAGGTCGGCGACGGCGGCGGTGCTCTCGGCGTGGTTCTCCTCGGCCTGAGTGCTGAGGTGACCGACGCTCTCGGTGACCCTGCCGTGCAGGGCCTCGTGCCGCTCGGTGGCGGCGGTCTCGGCGGCCTTGAGTTCACCACTGAGGGCCTGGTGACGTTCGTCGGCGGCGGTGGCGAGGGTCTTGAGTTCCTGGCTCAGGGTCGCGTGGCGCTGCTCGGAGGTGTCGGCGAGGGCCTTGAGCCCGTCGGACAGGGCCTCGTGGCGCTCGCCCAACGCACCGGTGTTCTCCTCGAGACGGGCCAGCAGCGTCTCGTTCTGCTCAAAGGTGCGCTCCTCCACGAACGAGCGGAGTTCGGCGACGTGCTCGGTGAGGGCACCGGTGAGTTCCGTGCGGCTCTCCCGAACGGCCTCGCGGGTCCGCTCGATCGTGCCGGCCAGTTCGCCCCTACCCGCGATCAGAGAGGCTTCGATGGCCTCGGCCCGGCCGTTGAGGTTCTCCAGGGCCGCGTCGAGCGCGTCCAAACGAGCGCTCATGGTCTGGTCCAGTGTGCTGACGCGCTCGCTGATCTCGGTGACCTGCTCCGCGGTCCGGGTGCCCGTCTCGGCCATGCGCTGAAGTCGGGTCAGCGCGGTGTCCAGGTGGCCGGCGAGGCGGTGGGTGTCCGCTCGCAGGGAGGGCATGTCGGACAAGGGCTTGATCTGTCGGCCGACGACCTCTATGTGCTCGGCGAGGGCCTCGGCCCACTCCGGTGGTCGGGCCAAGAACTCGTCGATCCGACCGTTGACCGTGCCGATCGACTCGGACAGGGCGATGAGTTCGCGCTCGCGTAGTTCGCGCAGCAACCACTCCATGCCTTCGAGACGCTGACGCATCTCCTCGCTGACCGCGCCCTGAGACTTCTGCTCCGAGACATGTTCCTGGGCGGCCTGGGACAGGAGGTCTCGCATCCGGTCGGAGACACCGGCTTGACCTCCCCCGCTGAGGAAATTGTGATTGGTCTGTTCCACCGAGGTGCTCCTTATGGTTCTGGCGCTCCCGTCCGTGTCACCCGGTTCGTCGGACGGTGGAGGTTCCGGGGGGACGGGTTCTCGATGGTCCCCGGGTGAGCGTCGTTTCGCATTGCACGTGCCTTGATGTGACGTAGATGTGACTGAGCGTGCGCACTGTGGACGCGGGCCTTGTGCCGGCTGAACCGCGAGACGGATCGAACAAGCACGGCCTTCCGGGTGAAGCCATGAGAAGGGAAGAATGCAGCGGTCGCCAGTTTAACGACATCACACGGGGTAACCAGAGGGGATCGCCGAAGATGTCGTTGTGGGAGATAACGATATGGTCTGCGCGCTGTGACCGGAATGCCTTGGCGGCCTCGACTCGAAGGCTCAAAAGGTGCTTCAGAGCCCCTACGACGCCTCGATTCCGCGACATAGCAGGTAGAAGGGCCTTTCTCCGATTCGGGTGAGGACGATCGTCATTGATTCCGATCCGGAGGGTCTCAGGGCACGGCGGAGTTTCTCGGTGTCCACCGCCGAACCACGTTTCTTGATCGTTATTGTCCCGGCCCCGTACGCGCGCACGGAGGAGCGGAGCCGCTTCAACGAGAACGGTGCGAACTCCACGATTTCCAGGACTCGCCACAGGGGGCAGACCTGGGCTTGGTCCGAGGTGAAGTAGGCGATGCGCTCGTCCAACAGCGCGCCGTCCACTCGCGCGGCCGCCTCCGCCACCAGGTGCGATCGAACCACCGCCGGGTCCGGGTCGTAGAGGTACCGACGCGCCGTCGACACCGGGGCGGGGGGTAGGTCCGGGTCGGCGTCCAGGTGGGCGACCGTGCCCTCGCTCGCCAACAGTCCCGGCCGTTCGTGCAACACCGTCGCGCGTCGCCGCGGTCCCTTCGCGAGCGCTCCGAACCACAGTGTGGTCTCCTTCAGTTCGCCGTCCACCGAGATCCATTCGGCGTGGGCGCCGGGGGAGAGTGCTTCGTGCGGGATGCCGGGAGCGGCCTTCAAACAGGCGGCCTCGGCGGCCTCGGCCAGGGCGGTGGCCACGTCCCACGGCGGGGAGTAGGCCGAAGGGTCGAACACCCGGCCCCGGCCACCTCGGCGAGCGGGGTCGCAGAACAGGAGGGGGTAGGCGTTCGGGTCCACCTCGTTCACGTCGCCCTCGCGAATACGCGCGTGGTCGCCCAACCCCAGGGCTTCGATGTTGGCTCGGGCCACCGCCACGGTCAGCGGGTCGGCCTCCACTCCCTCCACTGGAACACCCCGCGTGGCCAAGGCCAGCAGGTCGGCGCCCAGACCACAGCACAGGTCGCCGGCCCCACCGTTGCCCAAGACCGCCTCGGCCATCTCCGTGGTGCGGCGGGCACGGTACTCGGCCACCGTGTGCCGCGTGGCCTGTTCCAGGCCGTTCGGGGTGAAGAACATCCGCTTGGCCCGGTCGCCGAACTTGGCGCGGCCCCGTTCCCGCAGTCCCATCTGGGTCATCACCGCGTTGACCAGTTCGCTCACGGGAAGGTTCGGGTCCAGCGCGGCCACCTTCGGGTCTTGGCGTAGTCGGGAGGCGGTCGCCAGGGGGTCCTTGGTGACCGAGACCGGGTCCACCTCCTCCAGGACCTCGCGCCCCGTGTCGGTGAGCAGCGCCGAGAAGGCGGGAAGGTGCATGGATCCTCCTGCGTTGGGCACGACGGAGTAGCGGGCCCGCCCTCATGACCAAGGCCCCCGCCACATTTCCATTCTGGCACTCTCGGGGGTAGAGTGCTAACCGCGACGAGGCCGGTCTGGCACCCGCGACGACAGGCCGCCGCGGTCGCCCCTTTTACGTAGCCGGTCCGTGCTACCGCACGGGCCGATGTACAGGACACCGAAACCTTGAAGGGGGAGGTCACACCGTGTCGACCGCCACCAAGACCGTGCTGAAGCCGCTCGAGGACCGCGTCGTGGTCAAGACCCTGGAGGCCGAGCAGACCACCGCCTCCGGTCTGGTCATTCCGGACACCGCCAAGGAGAAGCCCCAGGAGGGCGAGGTCCTGGCCGTGGGCCCCGGCCGCTGGGACGACGAGGGTGAGAACCGCATCCCGCTGGACGTGAAGGTCGGCGACGTCGTTCTCTACAGCAAGTACGGCGGCACCGAGGTCAAGTACGACGGCGAGGAGTACCTGGTGCTCTCCGCCCGCGACCTTCTCGCGGTCGTCGAGAAGTAGTCCTCGGCACAAACACCTCGACATCCCGCACCGGTCGGCCCTCGAAGCCGGGCGGGGCGGGATGTTCTCGTTCCGACCTCATATCGCTAAGAGGAAGCAGCACAGATGCCGAAGATCCTGGAGTTCGAGGACGACGCCCGCCGCGCCCTCGAACAGGGCGTGAACCATCTCGCCGACGCCGTCAAGGTGACGCTGGGCCCGCGTGGACGCAACGTCGTCATCGACAAGAAGTTCGGCGCCCCCACCATCACGAACGACGGTGTGACCGTCGCCCGTGAGATCGAGCTGGACGAGCCCTACGAGAACCTGGGCGCCCAGCTGGTCAAGGAGGTCGCCACCAAGACCAACGACGCCGCGGGTGACGGGACCACCACCGCCACCGTGCTGGCCCAGGCACTGATCCGCGAGGGTCTGCGCAGCGTGGCCGCCGGGGCCTCCCCGATGTCCCTGAAGAAGGGCATCGACGCCGCGGCCGCCGAGGTCGCGCAAACCCTGCTGGAGCGCGCCGTTCCGATCAAGGAGCGCTCCGACATCGCCTACGTGGCGACCAACTCCGCTCAGGACGCCCAGATCGGCGACCTGATCGCCGAAGCCTTCGACAAGGTCGGCAAGGACGGTGTCATCACCGTCGAGGAGTCGCCGACCTTCGGCTTGGACCTCGACTTCACCGAGGGCCTGCAGTTCGACAAGGGCTACGTCTCCCCCTACTTCGTCACCGACGGAGACCGTCAGGAAGCGGTGCTGGAAGACGCCCTCATCCTGATCAACCAGGGCAAGATCGATAACCTCAACGAGCTGCTGCCGATCCTGGAGAAGGTCGTCCAGAGCAAGAAGCCGCTCCTGATCATCGCCGAGGACATCGAGGGCGACGCCCTGGGTGCCCTGGTGCTGAACAAGATGCGCGGCGCGCTCAACGTCGCGGCCGTCAAGGCGCCCGGCTTCGGTGAGCGCCGCAAGGCCATGCTCCAGGACATCGCCGTCCTCACCGGTGGTCAGGTCATCGCCGAAGAGGTCGGCCTGACCCTGGACAACGCCGAACTGGATGTGCTGGGTAGTGCCCGGCGCATCACCATCACCAAGGACACCACCACCATCGTCGACGGCGCTGGTGAGCAAGCCGAGGTGGACGACCGCGTCCGCCAGATCCGCAACGAGATCGAGGCCAGCGACTCCGACTGGGACCGTGAGAAGCTCCAAGAGCGCCTCGCCAAGCTCGCGGGTGGTGTTTCGGTGCTTCGGGTGGGCGCGGCCACCGAGGTCGAGCTCAAGGAGAAGAAGCACCGTCTGGAGGACGCCATCTCGGCGACCCGTGCGGCCATCGAGGAGGGCATCGTGGCCGGTGGTGGCGCCTCCCTGGTGCACGCTTCCACCGCCCTGGGCGACCTCGGCCTGAGCGACGACGAGGCCACCGGTGTGGCGATCGTGCGTCGTGCCCTGGTCGAGCCCGCCCGGTGGATCGCGGAGAACGCGGGCGCCGAGGGCTACGTCGTCACCCACCGAGTCTCGGAGATGGAGGTCGGCCACGGCTTCAACGCCGCGACCGGTGAATACGGCGACCTGACCTCCGTGGGCATCCTCGACCCGGTCAAGGTCACTCGCTCCGCCGTCCAGAACGCCGCGTCCATCGCGGGCATGCTGCTGACCACCGAGGTGTTGGTCGTGGACAAGCCCGAGGAAGACGAGGACGACGGTCACGGCCACGCCCACTAGGGACTGTTTTTGGATGCTTTCGGTCGGCTCGGCGCTTGCGCCGACCGATGCGAGCGGCCGTCCACGCGACCTCTCGCCAGACGATGAGCGAAGGTCGGCCCGGGCTCGGCCGTCCGAGCGACACCGGCGCCGCCAGCGGCGACGTGGTGGCCGCGAGCCCGGAATGATCCGAACAACAGGACCCAGCAGGGCCCGGATCTGATCCGTGGGTCATGGGGGCGGAGCGTCGAGGCGCTCCGCCCCCGCTCATGGTGGTGCGTCTCACTATCACGCTGAGCGGCGAAAAGAACCCCTACGCCGTGGTGCTTGCGGGCTATTTTCCCAAAATGTGACCATTCCGTAGCCGCTGATTGGAGTGGTTGGGTCCCACGGTGCGGGCATTATTCGTAACGTGACGGATGCAGGCGCCCGGGGGGGCATCACCGCGCAGCGGACAGGCACACCCGGAGGGCATCAGGGGGCGGACTCCGAAATGCGCGAGACGGGTTTGAACCATCTGGGGTCGCTCGCCGTCCAGGGGGACGACGGCGCGATGGACTCGTTGCTGCGCGAGATTCGGCCCATGGTGGTGAAGTACTGCCACAACCGCCTGGCACGGGTCTCAGGGTTGGCACACTATTCGGACGACGTCGCCCAAGAGGTCTGTCTCGCCCTCCTCACGGCGCTGCCCCGCTACCAGGACCGGGGTAGGCCCTTCGCCGCCTTCGTGTTCGGGATCGCGGCGCACAAGGTGGCCGACACCCTTCGGGGGGCCGGACGCGTGGAGACGGTCCCCACCGACCACGTGCCCGAGCAGCCAGACGACGGGCCGGGGCCCGAGGAGGCGGCCGTGCGCGTGATCGAGGCGCAACGGGCCAGGGACCTCCTCGACGAACTACCCGAACAGCAGCGCAGACTGCTGGTGATGCGGGTGATCACAGGATTGACAGCGGACGAGACGGGACATCTCCTTGGAATGTCGGCAGGGGCGGTACGGGTTGCCCAGCACCGAGCTATCGCTCGGCTTCGGAAAGTGGCCTTGGCGAACCGCGTCCTTCCATAGGTCCTCCCTCGAGCATGGACGAGGGGCCGGACCCGGGCGGCGTACCTGCCCGAACCGTTTCGTCCTTCCGCGGATTCGGACCTCACGCGGGTATTGTCACTACCCGGGTGCCCCGCTCCGGTGAGCCCTCGGTGGACCGGCCACGGAGGGGGTGTGACCTTGCACACCCGGGGAGCGGGGTGATGGAGTGAACGCTCCGATTCACCCGATGCGTCCAAGGTGACGGCCTAAGATGAGACGACACGCGGAGGCGAACCGCGCAGGTGCTGCCGGTCAACAGCGGAGGTTGTGTCATGAGCCAGGACTACGACGGCGACTACGGGAACAAACTGCTCCCGCCCGGTCTGACCTACGACGACGTCCTGCTGGTGCCGGGTTACTCCGACCTTCAGCCGGGTGAGGTGGACACCACGACGCGGCTGTCCCGCAACATCGAACTCAGCATCCCACTGCTGTCCGCGGCGATGGACACCGTCACCGAGGCCCGCATGGCCGTGGCGATGGCCCGCCAGGGCGGCGCCGGTGTCCTGCACCGCAACCTCTCCGCCGAGGAGCAGGCCGGCCAGGTCGACCTGGTCAAGCGCTCCGAGGCCGGCATGGTCACCGATCCGGTCACCTGTCAGCCCGAGGACGACCTCGCCGAGGTCGAGCGTCTGTGTGCCCACTACCGGATCTCCGGTGTCCCGGTCACCGACTCCAAGGGCATTCTGGTCGGTATCGTCACCAATCGTGACATGCGCTTCGAGGACGACCGTTCTCGCTTGGTCCGCGACGTCATGACCACCGAGAACCTGGTCACCGCCCCCGTCGGTGTCAGCCGTGAGCGGGCCTTCGCCCTGCTGCGCGAGCACAAGGTCGAAAAGCTCCCGCTGGTGGACGCGGACAACCGCCTTCGCGGCCTCATCACCGTCAAGGACTTCATCAAGAGCGAGCAGTTCCCCAAGGCCACCAAGGACGCCGACGGACGGCTCATCGTCGGCGGCGCCGTGGGCGTGGGCGAAGAGGCCGAGGAACGTGCCAGGCTGCTCGTCGAGGCCGGGGTCGACTTCCTCGTGGTCGACACCGCACACGGTCACTCCGCCGGACTCGCCGACATGATCGCCAAGCTCAAGGCCAACTCCCGCGCCGACGTCGTCGCGGGCAACGTCGCCACGCGAGCGGGGGCCCAACTGCTCATCGACGCCGGCGCCGACGCCGTCAAGGTCGGGGTGGGTCCCGGTTCGATCTGCACCACGCGCGTCGTCGCCGGTGTGGGAGCCCCG
Source organism: Nocardiopsis alkaliphila YIM 80379 (assembly GCF_000341005.1). Lineage (GTDB taxonomy): Bacteria > Actinomycetota > Actinomycetes > Streptosporangiales > Streptosporangiaceae > Nocardiopsis > Nocardiopsis alkaliphila. Next base: position 62,606 of record NZ_ANBD01000032.1, read on the forward strand.
CAGCTCACCGCCATCCTCGAAGCCGCCAAGGCCTGTGGTCCCGCCGAGGTTCCGCTCATCGCCGACGGTGGCCTCCAGTACTCCGGTGAGATCGCCAAGGCCATCACCGCCGGCGCCGGCACCGTCATGCTGGGCAGCCTCCTCGCCGGTGTGGAGGAGAGCCCGGGCGAACTCATCTTCATCAACGGCAAGCAGTTCAAGGCCTATCGCGGGATGGGGTCGCTGGGCGCCATGCGCGGTCGTTCCTTCTCCAAGGACCGCTACGCCCAGGCCGACGTCGCCACCGAGGACAAGCTGGTCCCCGAGGGGATCGAAGGTCAGGTGCCCTTCCGTGGCCCGCTCTCAGCCGTCGCCCACCAGTTGGTCGGTGGCCTGCACCAGTCCATGTGGTACGCGGGTACCCGCACCTTGTCAGAGTTGCGCGAACGTGGTCAGCTCATGCGCATCACCAGCGCCGGACTGCGCGAGAGCCACCCGCACGACATCAAGATGACGGTCGAGGCGCCCAACTACAACGCTCGCTAGAGGCGGGCCGTTTCGAGCCCCTGCTCGGCTTCGACCCGTGTTCGGGCACCGAAAGGCAGACAATGGTTCGGATCGTGGCGAACACGCTCTCCTCGCACCTGGCGGCCGAAGGCGCCCGGCCTCTTCGTCACCCGTCACCGCCTTCAACGGACGCCTACGGCGCGGTCCCGGTGGGTGCCCTCGGCTCGTCGTGCACGGTGTCGAGACGAACCCGACCCGGTGGTGCCCGAACGGGCGACTTCCGGGGCGCACGGAGAAGACACGAGTCCAAGGGCCGATAGACTCGCGTCCGCGGTCATCGCTCCGGTCGACCGACCGGTGCCGCACGTCAGAGGGGAATCGAAGCGTTGGCTCAGGTGGAGATCGGGCTGGGCAAGAACGGGCGTCGCGCCTACGAACTCGACGAGATCGGGATCGTACCGGCTCGACGAACCCGCGACCCGGAGGAGGTATCGATCGCCTGGCAGATCGACGCCTACCGGTTCGAGACCCCCCTCGTGGTCAGCCCCATGGACAGCGTCGCCTCGCCCCAGACCGTGGTCGCGGTCGGGGAACAGGGTGGCCTCGGCGTCTTGGACCTGGAGGGTCTGTGGACGCGTTACGAGGACCCGGAGCCGCTGCTTCAGGAAATCCGTGCACTCGACGACGTGGCCGCCACCAAACGGCTCCAAGAGATCTACGCGGCTCCGATCCAGGAGGAACTGATCGGCCGCCGGATCGAGGAGATCCGTGGCTCCGGGCTGGTCACCGCCGCGCGCCTGTCACCGCAGCGTACCGCCCAGTACCACAAGGCGGTCGTCGACGCGGGTGTGGACATCTTCGTCATCCGCGGCACCACGGTCTCCGCCGAGCACGTCTCGGGTCGGGCCGAGCCGCTCAACCTCAAGCAGTTCATCTACGACCTCGACGTGCCCGTGGTGGTCGGTGGTTGTGCCACCTACACCGCGGCCCTGCACTTGATGCGCACCGGTGCCGCCGGGGTGCTGGTCGGGTTCGGTGGTGGTTCGGGGCACACCACCCGTTCGGTGTTGGGGGTGGCCGTCCCGATGGCCAGTGCCATCGGTGACGTGGCCGCGGCCCGACGTGACTACCTGGACGAGTCCGGTGGTCGCTACGTGCACGTCATCGCGGACGGCGGTATGACCGGCAGTGGTGACATCGCCAAGGCGCTGGCCTGTGGTGCCGACGCCGTGATGGTGGGCTCGCCGCTGGCCCGCGCCAACGAGGCGCCCGGTGGCGGTTACCACTGGGGCAGTGAGGCTCACCACGGTGAGCTTCCGCGTGGTGAGCGGGTCGAGGTCGGCACCATCGGCGACCTCAAGGCCATCCTGCACGGCCCGGCCTCCACCAGCGATGGCTCCATGAACCTCATGGGCGCCCTGCGTCGCACCATGGCGACCTCAGGGTACAGCGACCTGAAGGAGTTCCAGCGAGTCGAGGTCGTCGTCAACCCGCACCGCTAGGTTCCTTCGCGGACCGGCCGGCTCCTGAAGACGTCGGAACATCAGAGGGACGTCCCACATGTGAGTGGGACGTTCCTCTTTTTCTGCGCATACCGGTGCGATCAGGTGGACACGATGTGCCACCATGGGGCATGTTTTGTTGTCTCGTGATGACTTGGTGACCTTTTCTTGGGGAGGGCTGCATGAATGAGAGCGCGACCGACGCCCGACGGCGCCGTGGTCGCGGTCCGGTGATCGCGGTCAGCCTCGCCCTGGTCGTGTGCCTGATCGTGACGGCGGGCGTCGTGGTCCTGGTGGGCCGGATCTCCACCGCGCTCAACGACTGGGAGGCCCCGAGCGCGTCCACGGTGCACCCCTCCGATGGTTCGATCGCGACCCCTCCGCACGACGAACTCACCGGGCCACCCGAGCACGCCAGGGTCACCGCGCAGGCCGAAGAGGCGGCCGAGGAGCTGGCCGAGGCGGGCGCGGACGAACGCACCGGTCCCGAGGCCGGTCCCCTGCGCCCCGACGAGGTCTGGCTGGACGAGGTCGCCGACGGCACGGGCATCCCGCGACGTGCCCTGGAGGGATACGCGAGCGCCCAACTGGTGCTGGAGGAGGATTCGCCCTCCTGCGGACTGTCCTGGCCGACCCTGGCCGGTATCGGTTACGTGGAGTCCCGGCACGGCACCTACGCGGGCGGTGAGATCGGACCGGACGGCACCACCACCGTCGACATCATCGGCATCCCCTTGGACGGCACCAACAACACCAGGGCCATCCCGGACACCGACGGCGGTGAGCTGGACGGGGACACCGAGTGGGACCGTGCCGTCGGCCCGATGCAGTTCATTCCCACGACCTGGGCCCGCTGGGGAGAGTCACTCGAAGGCGGGACCCCCGACCCGCACAACATCGATGACGCCTCCCTGACCGCCGCCCGCTACCTGTGCGGGGACGGCCGGGACCTGGCCACGACGCAGGACTGGGAGGAAGCACTGCTGACCTACAACCGGTCCGGTTCCTACCGGGACGACGTCCTGGCCTACGCCCACGCCTACGCCGACGCCTCCTGAGGCGTGCCCCTGTCGTTCACCCAGTCCCACGCCTGCGCTTGCTCATCGAGTTCGAAGAAGCGCAGGTCCATGTCGACGAAGGCGTCCGCCAGACCGATGAGGTACTCGATGGCCTTGGCTTCTCCCACCACCGCGTAGCGCTCGATGTCGTCGAAGTGATCCCGGGCGAAGCGGAATCGCTCGCCCAGGGTCGGTGTTGCGCTCGTGGGCCATCCGTGGATCCGGACGAGGAGGCGTACCGGTCCGTCGCGGTCGATGGTTCGGCGTACCTCTTCCAGGAGTTCCTCGAAGGAATCCTGGGAGATCGTGCCCTCCACCTCGAAACCGAGCACGTCGTCGTTGGCCGATTCCAGTCTCCTGTACACGTCCCCTCCTCATCGAAAGACGCCGTGCGAGCGGACTACCCGTTCAAGGTGATCCCCATGCGCCCGAGGACGCCCTCCGTGATCGGGGCGCCCTCACATCCGATCAGGGCAACGTGTACTCGAAGGTGTAGGAGACCGACGGTTCGCCGTGCACGGCGGAGCTACGCCGTGCCCTCGCCGAGGAGGTGGCGGCGTCGGCCCGCCCCTACCCGGAACCATGGGGTCGGCGCGTGGCACCCCTCGACACCGCCGGCCCCTGGTTAGCCTGAGGTCCCACCGATCGGGTATGCGCCTTGGTGGGACACCCATCGAGACGAAGGACGACCTATGGCGACCACCTGGTTGGGACCGAAGGACCGCACCGCCGCGCTTGAGTCCATGGCGCACGAGGAACTCGACGTCCTCGTGGTCGGGGGCGGAATCGTCGGGGCCGGTATCGCCCTGGACGCGGTCTCACGCGGACTCTCCACGGGACTGATCGAGGCCCGCGACTTCGCGTCGGGCACCTCCAGCAGATCCAGCAAGCTCATTCACGGAGGTCTGCGTTACCTGGAGCAATTCGACTTCGAACTCGTCCGAGAGGCCCTCCAAGAGCGTGGACTGCTGCTCACCACCATCGCCCCGCACCTGGTCCGACCGGTGCCGTTCCTCTTCCCGTTCCAACACCACTGGGAACGCTTCTACATCGGTGCCGGTGTCACGCTCTACGACATCCTCGCCCAGAGTTCCCGGAACAACCGCGTCCTGCCCGCACACCGGCACCTGACCCGGTCCGGCGCCATGCGGGTCTTCCCCGCGCTCAAACGCAACGCCCTGGCCGGTGCCGTCCAGTACTGGGATTGCCAGGTCGACGACGCCCGCTACGTCACCACGGTCCTGCGCACCGCCGCCGGCCTGGGTGCGAGGATCGCCTCCCGGGTACAGGCGGTGGAGTTCCTCCGTGAGGGCGAACACGTGGTGGGGGCGACCGCGGCGGACCTGGAGAGCGGGGAACGGATCCGGGTCCGGGCCCGCCAGGTGGTCAACGCCGCCGGGGTGTGGACCGACGACATCCAGGAGATGGTGGGCGGGCGTGGACAGATCCACGTCAGCGCCTCCAAAGGCGTGCACCTGGTGGTGCCGCGCGACCGCATCCAGGCCTCGTCCGGCATGATCTTGCAGACCGAGAAGAGCGTGCTGTTCGTGATCCCGTGGGGTCGCCATTGGATCATCGGCACCACGGACACCTCCTGGGACCTGGACAAGGAGAACCCCGCGGCCAGCCGGGCCGACATCGACTACGTCTTGGACCACATCAACCAGGTCTTGCGCACACCCTTGAGCCGCGACGACGTGGAGGGCGTCTACGCGGGGCTGCGTCCGCTGCTCTCGGGGGAGTCGGAGGAGACCTCCAAACTGTCTCGTGAACACACGGTCGCGCACCCGGTGCCGGGGTTGGTGCTCATCGCGGGCGGAAAGTACACCACCTACCGGGTCATGGCCAAGGACGCGGTGGACGCGGTGGCCCACGGACTGGGTGGGGCGATCCCGGATTCGGTCACCGACAAGCTTCCCTTGGTGGGAGCGGACGGTTACGCGGCGTTGTACAACCAACGGCACCGGTTGGCACGTGAGGTGGGTCTGCACGTATCGAGGGTCTCGCACCTGCTGCGTCGGTTCGGTTCCTCGGTCCACGACGTGCTGGATCTGATCCGAGAGCGCGAGGACCTGGGACGACCGCTGACCGGAGCCGACGACTACCTCCGGGCGGAGGTCGTCTACGCGGTGGAGGCCGAGGGCGCCCGTCACTTGGAGGACGTCCTGTCCCGACGTACTCGGATCTCCTTCGAGACATGGGATCGCGGGATCGCCGCCGCCGAGGAGACCGCCGAGTTGATGGCCGGTCTCCTGGGTTGGAGCAAGGAGCAGGTGCAGCGCGAGGTGGAGTACTACCGCAAGGGCATCGAGGCCGAACGCGCCGCCCAGGAACAGGAGACCGATCAGGCGGCCGACGCGGTACAGCACGGCGCCCCGGAGATCGTCCCGGACGTGCACATCGGTGCTGCGAAGGAGCGTTCCTGAAGGGGCGCTCGCGCGTTCTCGCCACCAGGTGAATCGGGTTCCTCACGCGGAGTGGGCCCTTTCGCCGTATCACGGGGCGCACGGTCCGGCTAGGGTGCGTACCAGCCTCCCGTCACACCCCCCGAAGGACCGTGTTCATGATCAACGTGCTTCTCGTCGAGGACGACGTCCGACTCGCCGACGCGCTCACCGGGGCCCTCCAGGCGCAGGGCTACGAGGTCGATCAGGCGCACACCGCCGGGGACGCGCTGGCCGCGTCCCCGGCGGACGTCGTTCTGCTCGACCTTGGACTTCCGGACATGGACGGGATCGAACTGTGCCGGTTGTTACGCCGCCGGCAGGACTTCGGGGACACCGCCCTCCTCATGGTCACCGCACGAGGGCGGCAGCGCGAGCGTGTCCTGGGGCTGCGCTCGGGGGCCGACGACTACCTGGTCAAACCACTGGTGATCGATGAACTCTGTGCGCGGATGGAGGCGGTCCTGCGCCGCACGCGCAAGCACGTCGACACCGTTTTGGAGGCCGGCCCGGTACGGGTGGACCTGGGCACCCGTACCGTCGAGTGCCAGGGAAGGCCCGTCGAGCTCACCCGTAAGGAGTTCGACCTGCTCGTGGTGCTGGTCCGTGAGGCCGGCCGGGTGGTCTCCCGTGAACATCTGCTGTTGCGTGTGTGGCACACCTCTTGGCCCGGCACCCTGCGCACCCTGGAGGTGCACATCGGCACCCTGCGTTCCAAGTTGGAGGTACCGCGGCTCATCCGGACCGTGCGCGGGATCGGCTACGGTCTGGCGACCGGTGCTCGTATGGACGAGGAACGTTCCGGTGACGAGCGGCCCAAGATCGATTCCGTTCCCTAGAAGACCCACCCCAAGAGGAACGGACGAAAGGGCCGGACGTGCGTAGACGCCTGGTGACCGTGTACGTCACCCTGCTGGTGACGGCCTGTCTGGCGCTGGCCGTGCCGTTGTGTGTCAGCATCGCGGCTCGTGGCACCTCGGACATGCTGCTCGACCGGATCAACGACACCGCCCGTTTCGCGGGGCTGGCCGAGCCCGGTGTTCTCACCGGTGACGAGGGGACCCTGGCCGGTGAGCTGGCCGCCTACGACCAGGTCTACGGGATCGCCGCCGTGGTGGTGGACCGGGACGGGTCCGTGGTGGCCTCCTCCCGTCCCGGGCTGACCCTGGCCGAACTGGGGCCGGCAGGGTGGCCGGAGAGCGACGGGCAGGTACCCGGACCGGTCCGCACCGCCCTGGCGGGGAACCGGATGGGCGCCGACACCGTGGTCTGGCCTTGGCAGGACGGCCCCCTGGTCGTCGCCGAACCCATCGGGCGTTCCGGGGAGGTGGTCGGCGCGGCCGTCACGGTCTCCCCGACCGAGTCCCTGCGCCGTGCGATGCTCCTCCAGTGGGGAGTGGCGTGGTTCGTGGTCACCGGACTGATGTTGGTCGGTTGCGCCGCGGCCGGCCCACTCACCCGTTGGCTCCTACGGCCCATCGACGACCTCGACGAGGCCACGCGCGCGGTGAGCGGTGGCAGCCTGGACACCCGGGTGTGCACCGCGGCCGGACCGGAGGAACTACGGCGGCTGGGGGAGTCCTTCAACCAGATGGCCGACACCATCACCTCCATGCTGGAGAGCCAGCGCACCTTCGTCGCCTACGCGAGTCACCAGGTGCGCAACCCACTGGCGGCGCTGCGGTTGCGGGTGGCCGGCCTGAGCCGGCACCTGGGCCCGGAGGGGATGGAGGACCACCGTCTCGCCCTGGACGAGGTGGACCGGCTCACGCGTATCTGCGACGGCCTGCTCACCTTGGCCCGGACCGAGGACCCCGAGCACTCGATGGTGTGGGAGGACGTCCGAGAGGTCGTCGATGACCGAGTGGCGGCGTGGAGCCCCATCGCGGAGCGTGCCCGGGCCGTGCTGGTCGGCGAGGGAGTCTCGAGCGTGTCGGTGCGCTGTGTGGAGGGCACCCTCGACCAGGCCTTGGACGTACTCATCGACAACGCCCTGAAGTTCGGTGGGCGTGGGGTGCGGATCTCGGTCCGAGTGAACGAACCGGTCATCGGACCCGACGGAGACGGGTACTTGGACGTGCACGTGGTGGACGATGGTCCCGGGCTGCCCGCAGGTCGCCTCGAACGGGCGACCCGGCCCTTCTGGCGAGACGGTGGCGGAGGCGATGGTGGCTCCGGGCTGGGATTGTCGATCGTGGTCACCCTCTTGGAACTCCAGGGCGCGGAGTTGACGCTACGGTCGGCCCCTTCGCACGGGATCGACGCGAGGATCCGTCTACCGATCCACGCCGACCGATCGTCGAAGTCGCCCGCCCTGGGGTGAGACCGAGAGAGGACCCGTCATAGGCGTACTTGACCGACCGGTAGTAGGTGATGGCCCCCGGGTGCAGGGGCACCGGCAGGGTGGCGATCGCCGACCTCGGGTGCAGGTGGAGGGCGACCGGGTGGATCTCCACCAATGCGTGCCGTGACTCGAACAGCAGCCGGGTGAAGTCCTCGGCGGTCTGATCCGGCATCCGCGCGTTGACCACCAACAAACTCGGGACCCCGATGGTGCGCACTGCGGGTACGTCCTCGTACGTTCCGGTCGGTACTGGCAGTTCGGAGTAGAATTCCCCATGTTCCTCGACCAGTTCCGAGACGTGCTCGGACAGGTCCAGCAGTCGGATGGGGACACGTGTGGCCAGGTCGGAGACGGCTTGGGTGGGTAACCCACCGGACCAGAAGAACGCGTCGACGCGTCCCTCCTCCAGTGCCTGGACAGAACTTCCGATGGAGAGCCGATAGCGGGTCACCCCCGTGGGAGAGGGCCCCGAGGCCTCCGGGTCCCTCACGTTCCGGGGCGGCCCCTCCTCCGCCGAGGACCCGGCGGAGGACTCGGAGGTATCGCCCAGCCCGGCGGTGCTGAGCAGCCGTTCCGCCATCATCTCGGTGCCGGACCCCATCGCGCCCACCGAAACGGTGCCTCCGGCCAAGTCGGCGAGCCTTTCATAGGAAGAGTCCGCTCGGACCACCACGTGCGTGTGGTTGTCGTACAGGCGGGCGATCGCGGCGATGGGCAAGGGCTCGTCGAAGGGTTCGGCGCCCTCGACCGCCAGTGCGGCCACGTCGGCCAGGGTGAAGGCCGCGTCCAACGACCCCGAGGCGACCAACCTGTTGTTCTCCACACTCGCGGCGGTGGTCAGGGCCGTGATCCGGGTGTCGGGGTCGGACTCGGTCACCCGGGCCAACCCGGTGCCGTACACGTGGTAAACGCCGCCGGTGCCGCCCGTGCCGATGGACAGGTGGAGCGGATCCGGGCGTGGGGGGTGCGACCACGAGAGCAGGGAAACGGCCAACAGGCCGGTGGCCAAGGCTCGGATGGTCGCCCACCGCCGGTGAGTGGGGGGCCATGCCATGCGCGAACGATAGCAACCGGGGACGAACCTCAGGGGAGGCTCAAATACCACCCGCGGAACTGGTCTCCCCGAGGGCATGACCGTTACGTTTCCGGGCGGAAAGCGGTGTGGGACACGTTCGTGTCCGGAGGACGGACGCGTATCGGTGGTGTGCACCCCCGTCACCGTTCTCGACATCCCTGCTTCTCGACACCCCCTGATTCACCACCTCGAGAGGAACCAACCGACCATGCGACGCAAATCGCCGACCCTGGCCGCCATTCCCGTCAGCGTCCTCATGCTGGCGGCCTGCGGTGGGCAGCCCGCCGAGCAGGCGGCCGAGGACGTCGGGCTCGGTGAAGGGCCGATCCAGTCCAACCTCAGCATCGTCACCGGCGGCACCAGCGGTGTGTACTATCCGATCGGTGGTGCCCTGCGCACCATCATCGGCGACCACCTGGAGGGCCAGAGCGCTTCGGTCGAGGCCACCGGTGCCTCGGTGGAGAACATCCGCCTGCTCAACGGTGGAGAAGGCCACCTGGCCATCGTCCAGGGTGACGCCGCGGACCAAGCCTTCACCGGCACCTCCGAATTCGAGGGCGATCCGATCGAGACCTACTCGCTCGCGGTCATGTACCCGAACGTCTTCCACGCGGTGACCTTGACCGACATCGCCGAGGAGAAGGGTTTCGAGTGCTTCTCCGACGTGGTGGACAGCCGTTACTCCGTCGGTGACATCGGTAGCGGGAACGAGGCCACCACCAAGCAGGTGTTCGAGTCGCTGGAGATCGCCACCACCGAGATCGAAGTCCAGCAGCTGGGCTACGCGGAGACCGCCAACGCCCTGTCCAACGACCAACTCGACGCCGGCTCCTGGGTCGTCGGTGAGGGCCACTCGGGTATCACCGAGCTCGGCACCACCGAGGACATCCACATCATCCAGATGTGCGACGAGGAGCGTGAAGCGATCGTCAGCGGTTACGGCGGCTACACCGAGCACACGATCCCCGGTGGCACCTACCCGGGGGTCGACGACGACGTCGAGACCATCGCCGTGTGGAACGCCCTCGTCGTCTCCGGCGAGTTCAACGAGGACCAGGCCTACGACATCACCAAGGCCATGTTCGACAACATCGACGAGGTCATCGGCGTCTACGCACCGGGCGAGGAATACCTGGTCCCGGAGTCGATCGAGAACAGCCCCGTCCCCGTCCACCCGGGCGCCCTGCGCTTCTACGAGGAGCAGGGCGTGCAGATCCCGGACGAGCTGCGGCCCGGCGTCGTCCAGGAGTAGGGCGAGTCCCGCCGATGGTGGCTCCGACCGAACACCGCTCCGTGGACGCCGTGAACGCCCGGTGTCCACGGAGCGCGGTGTTGCACAGCGCCGCGTTCTGGATCGCGGGAGTCCTCTTCGTCGCCGGGGTGGCGGCCACACTGGTCCCACTGTGGCCCGCGCTGCGACTGAGCGTGGACGGTGACCGGCTCGGTCACCTGCCCTTGGCCGAGGGCGAGCCGTTCACCCTCTCCTACGTGCACTCGATCGACCGGCTGCCGATCGAGGAGAACATCGAGGTCCGAGACGGGACCCTGGTGGTCGACTCCACCCGGCTGCGCCAATTCGGAGCCGGTATGGGGCATCGACCCGGTGAGGGGACCGGCCGGGCCGATGGCGAGTGGTGGGTCATCGAGGACATGGATCGCGACATCGGGTCCGAGGTCGCGATCCGTGTGGGCGCACCCTCCATCGACCATCGCCTACGCACCCCCGACGCGCAGGTACGGCTCTCCCCATGCCTGGCCACCCGGCGGGTGGTCGTCGAACCCGTCCGAGCCACCACCCTCCAGTTGCTGTTCGACACCGAGCCGCAGCCGGAGTGCGAGGCACCCTCCGACTGAGATACTCCGCCGTGCGGCTCCCATGAGCACACGCTTCGCGCGGACCAGACAAGCCCGAGGAAAGAAGATGGCCCAGACGCCACAGGACCGGAGTGACACCTCTCCGGCGTCGCAGGCGCCGGACGAGAACGCGCGTGACGACGCGACCCCCACGTCGACCGGTGAAGGCGACCGTGAGACCGGTACCTCCGCCGACGCGTTGCCCGACGTCGACGGGATCGGCGCGGACGCCCCGCCGTTCTGGCGTAGGGTGACCGCCGAGCGCTGGGGCGAGGGCCGTACCGGACTGATCATGGGTGGGATCGTCCTCGCCCTCGGGATCGCCCTGACCCTCTTCCAGCTCCACATCGCCCTGCGCGCCGGTCTGGACGCCCGACAACAGCGTCTGATCCACCTCATGCTGGTGATGCTGATGGTCTTCATCGTCATGCCGCCGTTCAAGGGGAGCAAGGCCCAAGGCCGCGCTCCGGTGCGGATACTCGGAGCGGTGCTGGACCTCCTCTTGGTGGTCGGGACCGTGGCGGTCAGCCTCTACCCGATCATCTTCCAGGCCGAGTTGGCCCGACGGGCCGGCGCCTACACCGAACTCGACTGGATCATGGGCGCCATCGCCATCCTGATCCTCTTGGAGGCCACCCGGCGAGCGGTCGGCATGGTCATGGTCGTCCTGGCGGCCGGCTTCCTCTACTACGCCTGGGTCGGTCCGCTCATCCCGGGACAGTTCGGTCACTCGGGCGCCACCTACGAGCGGATAGCCACCCACACCTACCTGGGCAACGACGGTATCTACGGGCTCACGTTGGGCGTCGTCGTCACCTTCGTGTTCGTGTTCATCCTGTTCGGCGCGCTGCTGTCCAAGACCGGCGGTGGCAACTTCTTCGTGGGCCTGGCCTACGTCCTCACCGGTCGCATGGTGGGCGGACCCGCCAAGGGAGCGATCCTGGGCAGCGCCCTGATGGGTTCGGTGTCCGGGAGCGCCATCGCCAACGTGGCCACCACCGGACCGTTCACGATCCCCCTGATGAAGAGGGTCGGTTACAAAAAGCACGACGCCGCGGGCGTGGAGGCCGCCGCCTCCACCGGCGGCCAGATCCTGCCGCCCATCATGGGCGCGGGTGCGTTCCTCATGGCCGAGCGATTGGGCATTCCCTACGCCGACATCGTCAAGGTCGCGATCATCCCCGCGCTCATGTACTTCGCGTTGATGTTCTTGTTCGTGGACATCCTCGCGCGCAAGCACAACGTCGGTGCGATGGGCGAGCACGACGTCCCCACCCTCGCGATCGTGATGCGCGCAGGCTGGCACTTCCTGGCCCCGCTCATCCTGCTCATCGTGCTGTTGCTCAACTACGTGCCGCCCACACGGGCGGGTCTGGCCGCCTGCGGTGCCCTGCTGGTCGTGGCCATGCTGCGGGCCGGCAGTCGACTGAGCCTTCGGGACTTCTTGGAGGTGTTCGTGATGGCCGCCCGCAGCACCTTGCCGGTGTCGGTGGCGTGCGCCGTCGCGGGTGTCATCGTCGGCATGGTCGGTCTCACCGGTCTGGGCCTGGTCTTCTCCGACGTGCTGGTGAACGCCTTCGCCGGCAACCTGTTCATGACCCTGGTGATGGTGGCCCTGGCCTCCCTGGTCCTGGGCATCGGCCTGCCGGTGACCGCCTCCTACGTGGTGCTGGTCATTCTGGCCGGCCCGGCGTTGGAGCAGTTGGGGCTGGCGCTCATCGTCGCGCACATGATCGTGTACTGGCTCAGCCAGGACTCCAACGTGACCCCGCCGGTGGCCTTCGCGGCCTTCGCGGCGGCCGGTATCGCCGACTCCAAACCGATGCGCTCGGGTGTGTCCGCGTGGAAGTTCGCCAAGGGCCTGTACCTGATCCCCTTGCTGATGGCCTACTCCGCCCTGATGGAGGTCGATGGGCCGGTCCTGGACCTGATCATGGCGATCGTCACGGGGGCGGTAGCGCTCGCGGCCGGAGCCATGGCCATCGAGGGCTGGTTCCTGCGTCGCACGCTGCCGGCTGAACGCATCGCCCTGGGACTGTCCGCCGCTCTGGTCCTGATCGCCCCCGAATGGACCGGCTGGGTCGAGGCACTTCTGTCGGTCCACGTGGCATCGCACTGGTTCGTGCTGCTCGGAACGGTCGCCTGCACCGTCCTCATCACGCTCCAGGTGATCAACCACCGACGGGACAAGGCCAGGGGCCTGGTCGCCCCCGTGGGTGAGCCGCGGCAGGTGGAGGCCCTCGGGGAGACGGAGGAGAAGGTCGGTCGATGACCTAACCTCGGTGTCATGGCCGGCATGTGGCGATTCGGACGCAAACCCTCCAGGGCGTTGACCGGGACCGACCTCGAAGGAGCGTTGGTCTCCGCGTCCCTGGGCACGGACCCGGTGTCGCGCGCCGCCTGCGAGGCGGTGCGCGAGGGCGACGTCGAGGTAGGTGCCTCCTTGCTCATGGAGACCCGTGAGGATCCCGAGGCGCGTGCCTACCAGGCCGAGTGCCTCGGCCGTGCCGCGCTCGACCGTCCCCACGAGGTGGCCGGTCTGATCGAGGCCGGCGTGGACCGGGGCGATGGGCTCTTGTGGCTGGGGCACACCCTGCTCGCTCGGGCCATGTCACTACCCTCCGGTGGCCCCGCCGAACGCAAGGCCGTGGAGGCCGCCCTGCACGAGGTGCGCATCCCGCTGCGGGAGGCCGCCCGCCTGAACCCCGACGACGCCGCGCCCTGGGCGGCCCTCCAGACGGTGGCCATGGGGCTGGGCGATCGGGAGGAGCGGGAACGTGCCTGGATCGAGGCGAGCGCCCGCGCGCCCCATCTGCTACCCGCACACATGACTCGGGTCCGCGCCCTGGCCCCCAGCCGTGGCGGGTCCGCGGAGGAGA
>NZ_ANBD01000033.1 GCF_000341005.1 Nocardiopsis alkaliphila YIM 80379
ACGCGGAGTTCCTACGCGGTGAACAACGTCGGCTCACCGAAGAGGGCAAGAGCGCCTACATCGCGTCCATGGGCCTGGGCCGGCTGCATGGCGAAGCGGTACGGGAGCTCTTCGGGCTCGCGCGGGCGTGGGCGTCGTCGGCGGTGCCGCACGTGCGCGACGTCCAGGCCCACCACCTGTTCGCTTGGGCCTTCCACCGCTCGGGGGAACGGGACCTGGCGCGCTGGCACCTGGGCATGGTGGGTCGCCACGTCAGCGAGATCCCTTGGTCGTTCTTCGGTTCGGCGCGTGCGGAGGTCGCCCTGGCCATGGCCGAACTGGGCGTGGACCCGCGTCGTGCTCCGGAGGTCGCCGGCGGATTCGAGTAGTGGCCCACGCTTCTTGAGTAGGTGTACTCAGGTGGTGCGCCGTTCAGCCGACCAGACTGAAGCCGTGAATCGTACATCCTTCGCCCCCGTCAGCCCTCTTCGCGCTCTTCTCCTCGGCCTCGCCGCCGGGACCGGCGCCGGCCTGATCGCCCTGGCCCTCGGCCGGCTCACCCTCACGCTCGTCGTCGAACTCACCTCCGATGAGGTGGTCGGAGCCAACATCGGCGCGGGTCTGATCGCCATGGCGGTGACACTGGCCGCAGGCCCGCTCCTGGCCTGGTTCCTGTTGCGGCTGGTCCGTCTGCCCATGCCCTTGGAGACCGCCCTGCTCTCCGTCCCCTTCCACTTGGCCTTCGCCGTTCTGCTCCTGAGTGCGGGCCCGGCGGTGGAGGGCCTGCTCTGGGACCACGCCCCGGGGGTCGCCGAGGCGACGAGTCCGGCGGTGCCCTGGTACGCCTTGGACATCGCCGGTATCGCCCTCGCGGTCGCCCTGTCGGCCCTGTTGGTCGCCCTCTGGCGCCGGCGTGGCGCCTCCCCGGGTGCTTCCACACCGACGACACCCTGAAAAGCACTGGTAAGGCGCCAGGCGACTCGGTCACAATGCACGGGTGCTACTGACGATCACGACCACGGCCCACCCGGCGAGGGACCTCGGACACCTGCTGCACAAGCACCCGGACAAGGCGCAGCGCTTCGAGCAGTCCTTCGGGACGGCGCACGTCTTCTACCCCGAGGCAGACGACGAACGCTGCACCGCGGCCCTCCTGCTGGAAGTGGACCCGCAGGCGCTGCTACGAACGCGTACGTCGGTGAGCACCCCGGACTTCGCCCTCGCCCAGTACGTCAACGACCGCCCCTATGCCTCCTCGTCACTGTTCACGGTGGCGCTGGGTCGGGTGTTGCGGAGCGCGATCCGGGGCGTGTGCGAGAGCCGCCCCGAACTGGCAGCCACCCCCTGCCACTGGAACTGCGCCTGCCGGCGGTACCCTGCCGACCCGGGCCGGAGCGGGCCCGTGCCCTGTTCGAACCGCTGGGTTGGACGGTGAGCGCCGAACCGGTCCCCTTGGACCCCGCGCTGCCGCACTGGGGCGATTCCCATTACCTGTCACTCACCCTGACCGGCACCCTGCGGCTGTCCGACGCGCTCGGTCAGCTCTACGTGCTACTGCCCGCGATGGAGGGCGGCGACAAGCACTACTGGGTGGACTCCACAGAGATCGACAAACTGCTGCGTGCGGGTGGTGCCCCGGTGGACGGGGTCGAGAGCGAGGACGGGCCGGGGTGGCTCGCCGAACACCCCGAACGCGAGTGGATCACCTGGCGTTACCTCGCCCGTCGGGAACGGTACGTGCGCACCGCCCTGGCCCGCCTGAGCGAGTCCGAAGACCAGGGCGACACCGAAGACGCGTCCGAGGGCGCCGTCCGGGTCCCACGCGACCCGTTGGTCGAGGAACGCGAACCCTCGCTCGCCGACCAGCGAGCGGGCGCCGTCCTGGCGGTACTCGAAGCCGAGCGAGCCACCAGCGTCATCGACCTGGGCTGTGGTGGCGGCAAGCTGCTGGAACGGATGGTCCGTGACCGGAACCTGGAACGCGTGACCGGGGTGGACGTCCACCTGGGCGGATTGGAGATGGCCCATCGCAAGCTGTGCGAGGGATGTGCCCCCGGAGGCGGTCGCGGGCACCGGCCCCTGTTCAGCGACACCGGTGATGAAGGAGGACGCCGACCCCGCCCCGAACTCCTGCTGGGGTCGGTGGTCTACCGGGACCGGCGCTTCCACGGCCACGACGCCGCCGTCCTCATGGAGGTCATCGAACACCTGGACCCCTCCCGGCTGCCCGCCATGGAGGACGTCGTCTTCGGTGACGCGGCGCCTCGGGTCGTCGTGGTGACCACGCCCAACATCGAGTACAACCGTCACTACGAGGGGTTGGCCGAAGGGGCCTTCCGCCACGCCGACCATCGCTTCGAGTGGACCCGTGCCGAGTTCGCCGTTTGGGCCGATCAGGTGGCTCAGCGGCATGGCTACACCGTCCGGTACCTGCCGGTCGGCCCCGAGCACCCCGAGACCGGGGCGCCCACGCAGATGGGAGTGTTCACCCGATGACCGCGTCGAACCTCGGGGTCGCCCGAGAGCCCCGCGTGCTCGCCGTGCCCCGCATGGGGCTCGTCCTATTGGTGGGTGTCTCCGGATCGGGCAAGTCCACCTTCGCCGCCAGGCACTTCAAGGCGACCCAGGTGATCGGCTCCGACTTCTGCCGAGGCATGGTCAGCGACGACGAGACCGACCAGACCGCCACCGCCGACGCGTTCGCGCTGTTGAACACGGTCGTGGACATTCGTCTACGGCGCGGACTGCTCACCGTGGTGGACGCCACCAACGTCCAGCGCAAGGCTCGCGAGCAACTCATCCGCATCGCCAAGGACAACGACGTCCTCACCACCGCCATCGTGCTCGATGTTCCCGAGGCA
This sequence comes from Nocardiopsis alkaliphila YIM 80379, assembly GCF_000341005.1. Taxonomy (GTDB): domain Bacteria; phylum Actinomycetota; class Actinomycetes; order Streptosporangiales; family Streptosporangiaceae; genus Nocardiopsis; species Nocardiopsis alkaliphila. Next base: position 2,841 of record NZ_ANBD01000033.1, read on the forward strand.
GTGGCCATGGAACGCAACCGAGCACGTCCGGACCGGGACTTCGGTGACCACGTCGTCCGTCGACAGCACCGCGACCTGCGGGACGGCCTCAAACGCATGACCCGTGAGGGCGTGCGCAAGACGTACGTCCTCAAAGGTCCAGAAGAGATCGACGCCGTCCGGATCGAGCTGGAACGTCCCTGGCCGGATCGGACCGAATTCACCGGACCCTTCGACGTCATCGGTGACGTCCACGGCTGCCGTTCGGAACTGGAGTCCCTGCTCGGCGAGCTCGGCTACGAAACGTACCGGGACGGCCGAGGGCGACCGATCGGCGCTCGCCACCCCGAGGGACGCACCGCCGTTTTCGTCGGTGACCTCGTGGACCGAGGACCCGACACCCCCGGCGTGCTGCGCCTGGTCATGGGGATGGTCGCCGACGGTGACGCCCTGTGTGTGCCCGGGAACCACGAGAACAAGTTGGTCCGCTACCTGAAGAAGGGTACGGCCACGCTCACCCACGGGCTGGCCGAAACCGTGGAACAGCTGGGAGGGGAGAGCGAGGAGTTCCGCAAGGAGGTCCTGGACTTCTGCGACGGTCTGGTCAGTCACCTGATCCTGGACGGCGGCAGATTGGTGATCGCCCACGCCGGACTCAAGGAGGAGTATCACGGCCGTGCCTCGGGGCGGGTGCGTTCCTTCGCCCTGTACGGCCAGACCAGCGGTGAGACCGATGAGTTCGGTCTGCCCGTCCGCCTGCCCTGGGCCCGCGAGTACCGGGGCAAGGCCATGGTGGTCTATGGCCACGTGCCCACCGACAAGACCGAGTGGATCAACAACACCCTCTGTCTGGACACCGGATGCGTGTTCGGCGGCAGACTCACCGCGCTGCGCTACCCCGAACGGGAGATCGTGGACGTGGAGGCCGAACGCGTCTGGTACGAGCCGGCGCGCCCCTTGGCGCCGAACCCGGAGCACGAGAAGGACGCCGGTCGGGCCATCGACATCGCCGACGTCGGAGTGGGCGGATCGCACTCCGGTCTGTTCGTCGACACCGGATACGGCACCGTACGCACCAACGCCGAGAGCACCATGGCCGCGCTGGAGGTCATGAGCCGCTTCTCGGTGGATCCCCGGTGGCTGGTGTACCTGCCACCGACCATGGCGCCCGCGCCCACCGCCGCCGACCCCGGATTGCTGGAGCACCCCACCGAGGCCTTCGCCTCCTACCGGTCCTCCGGCATCGGCCAGGTGATCTGCCAGGAGAAGCACATGGGATCGCGCGCGGTGGCCGTGCTGTGCCGGGACGAGGAGGCCGCCGAGCGACGTTTCGTCCCCGGCGAGCTCGGCACCGTGTACACCCGCACCGGCCGGCCCTTCTTCAAGGGGGCGGAACTTCTGCGGACCGTGGTCGACGAGCTGCGCCGGGCGGTCACCGACGCCGGGCTGTGGGACCGGCTCGGCACCGACTGGATCGCCCTGGACGGGGAGATGCTGCCCTGGTCGGCCAAGGCCGGAACGCTCATCCGTGAGCAGTACGCCTCGGTCGGTGCCGCCGCGCGGGCCTCGCTGCCCGCCGCCTCGTCCGCCTTGGCCACGGCGGCCGCCCGAGGGGTGGACGTTTCCGCTCTCGCCGCCACCGTGGAGCGTCGTACCGAGCAGATGGAGGCGTTCAGCGACGTCTACCGTCGCTACACCTGGGACACCGACGGGATCAAGGGGCTGCGCTTCGCGCCGTTCATGGTGCTCGCCAGTGAGGGGCGAGAGTACGGCGAGGCCGACCACCTGTGGCACATGGGGGTGTCCGAACGGCTCGCCCAGGCCCACCCCATGCTCCACCCGACCCGGTACCGGGTCGTGGACGTCACTGACGATGAGGCCCGCGTGGCCGCCGCCGACTGGTGGTGGGAGCTGGTCGACGCCGGGGGAGAGGGCATGGTGGTCAAACCACTGCTCGGAGCCCGGGCCACGGCCCGCAAGGGGTTGGCGCAGCCGGGGCTCAAGGTGCGCGGGCCGGAGTACCTGAGGATCGTCTACGGGGCGGACTACACCGATCCGGAGCGGATCTCGGTGCTCAAGGACCGGAAGATGGGGCGCAAGAACGGCCTGGCCATGCGTGAACACAAGCTGGGTTTGGCCGCCCTGACCCGATCGGCCGGAAACGAGCCGCTGTGGCGGGGGGGG
>NZ_ANBD01000034.1:0-12564 GCF_000341005.1 Nocardiopsis alkaliphila YIM 80379
GGCGCTGGAGACCGAACCGGTCGACCCCCGTCTGTGAGGGTGTGCGGGTGATCGGGGCGCCGAGGAGCTCCTCGGCGCCCCGCTTCGCAGGACGCCTCAGCCCGGCTTCCGGGTGCCGATACGGGGATGGACCGGACCAGTGCCCAGGGCCGGGTCGGTGAGGGGCTCGAACCTGAGGGCTCCCACCAGGGTCGGTGCGCTCCGTCATCGTGGGAACACAACGATCGGATGCCGCTTCGCCCTCTTTTCAGGTACCTGCCTTCCACCGGACACCCCCACCCGCGATGATGTGCCCGCACAACCCCCAAACCCCGAACCCATCGGAGAAGCAGGCGTGTCCCCAACCCCGCTCAGACCCCCCGCACCGACCGAGAGCGCTCCCGCCCCACGTGGCCGAGTCCTCGCCGGGCTCGCCGTCGTGGCCCTCGGCGCCGGCCTGATGACCTCCACACCCGCCCTGGCCCAGACCGATGGCCCCGTGATCAGCGAGGTCTACGGAGGCGGTGGCAACAGCGGCGCGGACCTGCGCCACGACTTCGTCGAACTGGGCAACCCCACCGCCCAAGCGCTGGACCTGTCCGGCTGGAGCGTGCAATACCTGCCCGCCCGCCCCGGACCGAACACCCGGGTACAGGTCACTCCGCTCAACGGTCAGATCCCCGCCGGTGGGCACTACCTGATCCGGCAGGCCGCCGGTGCGGGCGGAACCACCGAACTCCCCGAACCCGACGCCGCCGGCACCATCAACATGTCCGCGAGCGCGGGTGCGGTCCTTTTGGTCGAAGGCACCTCGGCCGTGGAGTGCCGCACCGCCGCCACCTGCGCGCAGGAAACGACCATCGTCGACGTGGTCGGCTACGGCGGGGCCGCGATCTTCGCCGGCTCGCCCGCAGCCGGGACGAGTAACACCACCTCCGCCTCCCGCGACGACGCCTTCACCGACACCGGGAACAACTCCGCCGACTTCACCATCGGTGCTCCGACCCCCACCAACGGTGCCGGCGAGACCGTCCAGGACCCGGGTGGCGGTGACCCCGACGACCCGGTCGATCCCGGCGACCTGCGTATCCACGACGTCCAAGGTGTCACCCGAACCTCACCCCTGGTGGGAAAGCAGGTCACCGGCCTGCCCGGCGTGGTCACCGCGATCAACGCCTTCGGTAGCGCCCAAGGCTTCTGGTTCCAGGACACCGAAGGCGACGACGACCCGCGCACCAGCGAGGCGTTGTTCGTCTTCACCGGCTCCACCACGCCCGACGTCGCGGTCGGCGACGAGGTCCTGGTCGCCGGACGGGTGAGCGAATACCGTCCGCAGGCCGGCGCGCAGACCATCACCCAGCTCGATCAGGGCCGCTGGACCACGGTCTCCCGAGGCAACGACCTGCCCGCGTCGGTCCTGCTCGAAGCGGACACCATCCCGGACGCCTACGCGCCCGACCACGGTGGTGACGTCACCGACCTGGAATTGGAGCCGGACACCTACGCCCTCGACTTCTGGGCCGCACACGAGCACATGCTCGTCCGGGTGGAGGACGCTCCCGTCATCGCCCCGACAGACGGCTACGACGCCCTGTGGGTGACCACCCGGCCAGACCAGAACCGCACCGCCAACGGCGGTGTCCACTACGGCTCCTACGAGGACCCCAACAGTGGTCGGGTGAAGATCGAGTCGTTGCTGGACCGCCAGGTGCGGCCCTTCCCGAAGGCGAACGTCGGCGACACCCTCGCCGGGGTCACCGAGGGCCCGGTCTACTACAACCGGTTCGGCGGCTATCTGGTCCGCGCCACCACCCTGGGCGAGCACGTTTCCGGTGACCTGGAGCGGCGGCCGGTTCGCGAGACCGAGCGCCACGAGATCAGCGTGGCCACCTACAACGTCGAGAACCTCGGCGGCGCCGACGATCAGGCCGACTTCGACGCCTTGGCCGAAGGGTTCGTCGACTACGTCGGTGATCCGGACATCGTGGGCCTGGAGGAGATCCAGGACAACAGTAGTGAGACCGACGACGGGGTGGTCGACGCCGACGTCACCCTGGACCGTCTCGTCGAGGCGATCGCCGACGCGGGAGGTCCCACCTACGAGTGGCGTCAGATCAGTCCAGAGGACAAGCAGGACGGCGGAGTCCCCGGCGGAAACATCCGCAACGCCTTCCTGTTCAACCCCGAGCGGGTGCGGTTCGTGGACGTGGAGGGTGGTGACGCCACCACCGACGTGGAGGTCGTCGAGGGGGAACGTGGCGCTGAGCTGTCGGTGTCCCCGGGCCGGATCAGTCCCGAGGACGAGGCTTGGGAGTCGAGCAGAAAGCCGCTGGTGGGACACTTTCGGGCGCTCAACCGCGACGTGTACGTGGTCACCAACCACTTCAACTCCAAGGGTGGGGACCAGTCCCTGCACGGTGTCCATCAGCCGCCGAACCGGACCAGTGAGGTTCAGCGGGGCGCTCAGGCCGCACTGGTCCGTGAGTTCGCCGATGAACTCTTGGCGGTGGACCCCGACGCGAACCTGGTGGTCATGGGCGACCTGAACGACTTCCAGTTCTCGCCCACCCTGGAGGTCCTCACCGGCGACGGTGTGCTCACCAACCCGATGGTGGACCTGTTGGAGCCGACCGAGGGCTACAACTACGTCTTCGATGGCAACTCCCAGGCGCTCGACCACATCCTGGTCAATGGAGCCCTGGCCGGCCGGGTGGACTACGAGGTGGTCCGGATCAACTCCGAGTTCCACGACCAGGTCAGTGACCACGATCCGCAGGTGTTGTGGATCGACACCCGGCGTAGCGCTCCGCCGCACCGGGGGTGAGGTGGCGGGGGTGGGGCATCGTTTCGGGCGGGGCACCGAGCCCCATATCCGAATCACCGCCGCCACCCCCGGGAGCAACCCGTCGCCAAGCTCAAGGAACAGGGCCAGGGATGAGGGTGGGGACGGTCGAAGGATGACGACGGTGACCGGTGAGGGGCGGGCTGGTGACCGACCCCGAACACCACCGACGAGAACGTTCCTTCGCCCCCGAAGAAGGCGGGTGACGGGTGCCCCCGTTTCCCGCCGCGTGATGGTGGCCGTTTGCGCTGCGCGCGTCAAGGTCGTTCGTCCTCGCTGCGCTGCGGGCGCTCCACCTTGACCCGCTTGGCTTCAACGGCGGGGTGGGCGGCTATCGGGAAACGGGGAAGGTGTGGTTGGGGGCCTGAGGCCCCCTCGGGGCTCGGGTCCCGGGCCTCGGGTCCGGGACCGGAGCTTGGCCCGCTCCCTTCGGACCCCCTCCGGCCGCTGGGCGGCCGAATGCCTTCCCGTCCGCCTGGTGGGAATCGGTGGGCGCCTCCCCGTGGGCGTCGGCAAAGCAACGACAGGCCCGCACCAGGTTTCGGACCGGGGTGGAGGAAGGCCCACCGGTCCGGCGGCCCTGCTTCGGGCTCTGTTGCCCGGTGATCTTGCCCCCAGGGGCACAGAAAGCGTTTTCCGTGAGCCTGGGAGCAAGATCGACTTCGCAGGGCCATGACCATGGCGACGGAGGCGTACAGGCCCAGCGCGGCGGGTCTGCCTCCGGGACGGGTGAGGTGCCCGAGCCTGTGGTGGGCGCGGGCGGTGAGCTCGGTGAGTTGTTCGGGTGGCAGTCCGGTTGGACGCCGCAAGTTCAACGGCTCTTCTGCTTCGTCTGGTTGGTCTCTCGACCCCGGATTTCAGCGGAGGAGCGCTGTTGTGTGGGCAGAACACGGAAATCCGTCTGAATCGTCCCGCTTCGGCCCTTTCGAGCGATGGTCGGATCCCTGCTGTGAACAGGGCTTATGAATAAGCCTCAGTGACTCCTTTCCCCTGGTCCTCGTGGGTATGTGGAATGTGAAGCCGAAGGAAAAGGTGAAAGGTTCGTATTCGCTGCCGCCGGTGCGGTGGACAAAGGAATCCTCGGGTTCTCCTTCTTCAGCCGATCAGCTCAGGTCCCTTTGGGACAGCAGACGCGCGGACAGCGCCCACAGCGCGGTGGTGAGGACCACGGCGGCGAACACGATCGGACCCACCGCGGCGAGATCGAGCCCCGCCGAGTCGGCGACGGCGCCGTTGCCCAGGAACAGCGCCGAGGTGACCAGGGAGTGCGGGAACAGGTGGGACACCACACCACCCTGACCGCTGTACAGAAGACCCGTTCCGATCGCACATCCCAACAGCCCCACGGCTACGGGCGCGGTGAACGACCGGATCAGCATCGACAGCAGTGACTGCACGGCCACCACGGGTAGGGCGGCCACCACCCCGAGCAGGGCCACGACCACGTACTCCCACGGTGGAGCGCCCTCCAGATCGAGCACGAACACTCCGACCACGACCACCAGGGTGAGCAACATCGCCTGCATGACCGCCACCACCAGGACGAGCGAAACGATCTTGGCGCCCACGATCGCGGCGGTCCGCGCGGGCGTGGACATCAACAGGTTCCGGTTGTGTCCCCGGTGCTCCATCCGCCAGGCGGCCGAGGCCAGTACGGCCACCCCCATCGACATGAAGAACAGGCCGTAGAACAGCACCACCTGGGACCAATAGGACCCCCACCCGGCGGACAGAACGCCCTGGTTGGCGGCGTAGTTGATGCTTCCCGCAGTGACCGCGAGCACCGGCAGCACGATCGCGACGGCCCACAGGGCCGAGCGGCGCAGTTTGGTGAGTTCGGCGAGGATCATGCCGGACCTCCCTCGGCTCGGTCCAGACGCCGACACGCCCCGAGGAACAGGGCCGCCGAGGCGCACAGGAACAGGGCGAACGCCCAGGGAACGGGGGCGGACTCGACGAACCGATCCCCCTCCACGGCCACCGGCGAGATCGCCGCGTAGTAGCCCCAGGGCAGGACGTAGGCCACCCACGTGGGCATGAGCAGGGCATAGACCGCGTAGAACGCGCCCAGCAGTCCCACTCCGAGCCCCACGAGCTGGTTGTCCACCCGAGCGGCCAGCCACAGGTGCAGGCCGAGCAGCGCCAGGTCCACCAAGAGCAGGCAGAGACCGTACCGCGCCCATAGGGTGATCGGCAGCGTGACCTCGATTCCGGCGACCATCCCGGCGGCGATGAGCAGCACGCACTGCGCCACCGCCGTGAACGTCAGGGCCACGCCCAGGACCACGGCCTTGGCCCGACACAGCAGCCCCGGCCCCAGGCCGGCCACCCGCGCCATGAACCACCCCTGGCCCTGATGTTCGATGTCCACCTGACGTCCGGCGAGTACCGCCACCAGGACGGGCGAGGTCATCGCCGCGATCATCACCTGACCGAGCAGGAGCGCCTCCCAGGGCTGCGCGGCCGGATCGGCGAACCCCTCGCGCGCGCTCTCGGAGAAGAGGTTCATCCCGGACAGGGCCACGACGGCGACCACCATCACCAGACACAGAACCCACACCCGCAGCCGGCGTGTCTTGTGGACCTCCAGGCCCACGGCCATTCGCATCACGACAGCCCCTCGCGTCCGGTCAGGTCCATGAAGACCTCCTCCAGGGAGCGACGCACCCGATAGAGGCCGTGGACGGGAACGTCGTGGTGGACCAACCGCCGCACCAGGTCGGCCGTCTCGTCCTCGCCCAGCCCGGACAGGCGCAGCCCTTCGTGGGTGCGCACGGCCGACAACCCCAGGTCGAGGACCCGTTCGGGTTCGGGGGTCTCCAAGACCAGGTCCGGCGTGCTGCGGTCGAACAGCTCGCCCCGGGTGCCCTGAAAGATCAGTCGCCCCCGGCCGAGGATCCCCAGGACCGACGCCATCCGGTCGACCTCGTCCAACAGGTGACTGGAGACCATGACGGTGACGCCCTCGTCGGCCAGGGACTTCAGCAGGTCGCGAATCTCCTCGATCCCGGCCGGGTCCAACCCGTTGGTGGGTTCGTCGAGGATGAGCAGACGGGGTTCGCGGGCCAACGCCATGGCGATGCCCAGCCGCTGCTTCATGCCGAGCGAGTAGGCGCGGACGGGCTTGTCCATGTGATCGCGCAGGCGCACGGTGGCCACGGCGCGCTCCACCTGACGCTCGGTGAGCCCGAGCATCCGGCGGACGATCGCCATGTTCTCCCGGCCGGTCAGGTGCCCGTAGCCGGGAGGGGCCTCGATCAGGGAACCGATCAGTGCTGCCAGCTCGTGCCTCGTGCGGTGGTTCATGGGACGGCCCAGGACGCTGACCTCGCCTCGGCTGGGGCGCACCAGTGACAGCAGCATCTTCATCGTGGTGGACTTGCCCGACCCGTTGGGACCGAGGAAGCCGTAGACGCACCCCTCGGGCACCCGCAGGTCCAGGGAGTCCACGACCGTGCGCGACCCGTAGGCCTTGGTCAGCCCCTCGGTGGTGATGACATGACTCATGGAGCCTCCTTCCACCGAGCAGACTCCATCGACGAACCCGCACGACACATCGGACCGGGGTACCGAAAGGGGATTCGTACCGGGGGAGGAGGCCGGGTGGTTCAGGCGTCGCGGAGCAGGTCCTGACGATCCACCAGTCCGGCGCGGAAGGCGAATAGCACCGCCTGCACCCGGTCCCGCGCTCCGGTCTTGGCCAGCACGTTGCCGACGTGGGTCTTGACCGTGGGCATGGACAGCACCAACAGTTCACAGATCTCGGAGTTCGTGTACCCGCGCGCCACCGCCGTGAGGACCTCACGCTCCCGGGGCGTCAACGACTCCAACGCGCGCCGGGTCTCCCGTGCCGGGGGAGCCTCCGGCCCCGAGCCGCCGCCCAGCAACGGGCGTACGTGCCGCAGCAATCTTCGGGTGGAACTCGCCGAGACCACCGAATCGCCCCGGTGCACGGTGCGCAGCGCCTCCAGGAGTTCCTCCGGGGGAGTGTTCTTGAGCAGGAAGCCGGCCGCGCCGGCCTCGATGCCCTCGATCACGTACTCGTCGGTGTCGAAGGTGGTGAGCACCACGATCCGGCACCGCGCCCCCGAATCCACCAGTGTGCGGGTGGCGCTCAGCCCGTCCGTCCCCGGCATCTGGACGTCCATCAGCAACAGGTCCACCGGGTCCGTGCGCTGCTGCTCCACGGCCTCGGCCCCGTCCACGGCCTGCCAGGCCACGGCCATGTCGGGCTGGGAGTCGATGACCATGGCCATTCCGGCGGTGAAGAGCCGCTGGTCGTCGGCGAGCCCCACCCGGATCACGTCTCCTCCCAGGGAACACTCGCCCGGACCCGCCAGAGGCCGGTGGTCTCGTCCATCCCCACCTCCAGGGCGCCGCCGTGCAGGGCGATCCTCTCACGCATCCCGACGAGCCCGAGGCCACCGTTGCGCTCTCTGGGTCCGTGGGTGCCCGTGACCGGATTGGTCACGGTGACCACGATCAGCCCCGAAGAACGCGCGAGGTGGACCCGCACGGCGACCGGGCCGGCGTGTTCGAGGGCGTTGGCCAGGGACTGCTGGACGAGGCGGTAGACCGTCAGGTGGACGCTGGTGGGCGGGGACGCCTCCTCGTCCGTCGGTGGGCCGTCCTGGGTCAGGCGGACCCGAAGACCCGTCCGCCGGTACTCGTCCACCAGCGTGGGAAGGGCGTCGAGATCGGGCGTGGGGGAGAGCTCACGACGGGTGTCGTCCCGCAGCACTCCCAGTAGTCGATGCAGCTCGCGTGCGGACTCCCGGCCCACCCGGCCGATCGTCTCCAACGCGGTCACCGCCGACTCCGGGGACGAACGCGCCGCGTAGCGGCCACCGTCCGCCTGGGCGACGATGACGTTCAACGAGTGCGCGAGGACGTCGTGCATCTCCCGAGCGATGTGGGTGCGCTCGTCCAAGGCGGCCAACCGCAGCTCCTGTTCGCGCTGGGTACGGAGCAGCCGAGTGTGTTCCCGGAGTCGGTCGACCTCCTCCCGGTTGTGCCGTCGCGCGGTGCCGAGCAGGGCGAACAGCAGCAGGATCGTCCACCCCGACACCAGGGAGGTGAGCCGGACACCGAAGCCCTCCATCGAGACCGTGCCCGGAACGAAGAGGACGGCCCAGGCCATACCCAGGAGCAGGAGTACCAGGACCGCGCGGCGCCACCGCACCGACAACTGCGCCTGCGAGGTGTAGGTGGCGACGAGGACGCAGACCACGGACAGGGTGGTGAACTGCTCCATCCAGAGCACCTGGACCATCAACAGCACGGCCAGTACCGCCAGGGAGGTCAACGGCCGCACCCGCCGCACGCTCAACGCCGCGCAGCACCCCACGGCCAGGGCGAGGTAGGTGGCGGAATCGAAGGGGGAGGACCACGACAGCGGCCAGGTTCCCACCATCAGGACCAACCAGAGCGCGGCCCAGATCAGGTCCATGACGAACACGTGCTCACGGGACCAGGACCTCGCACGGGCGGCGAACGAACGTGGGGTCGAGACGGACATGGTTCCCCACGTTAGCCGGCGGCACGGGACGGCACCTCATGCCACGGTAGGAGATGCCACGGCACGAACGCGGCGCGTCGGTACGGCGGCGCGCGTCCCCCGCTTCGAGGCGTCGAATTGCCTATCCTGTAAGGGTCCGCACCGTCCCTATCAGGGAAGCGATACATGAACGTCCTGCTCACCGGTGGCGCCGGGTACATCGGCTCCCACACCGCCGTCGCGCTCCTCGAAGCGGGCCACGAGGTGGTCGTCGTGGACTCCCTGGTCAACAGCCACGAAGAGGCCCTGCGCCGGGTGGAGCGGATCACCGGGCGGACCCTCACCTTCCACCGGGTCGACTGCACCGATCCCGAGGCGATGCGCGAGGTCTTCGCCCGGCACGACGTCGACGCGGTCATCCACCTGGCCGGGCTCAAGGCCGTAGGGGAGTCCATCGCCCAACCCCTGCGCTACTACCGCAACAACCTCGACGCTCTACTCACCCTGTGCGAGACCATGGACACCGCCGGGGTGCGCGACCTCGTCCTGAGCTCGTCGGCGACCGTCTACGGCGATCCGGAGCGGGTCCCCATCCCCGAGGACGCCCGGCTCAGTACCACCAACCCCTACGGCAGCACCAAGCTGTTCGCCGAGCGCATCCTCGACGACCTGGCCACCGCCGACCCGCGCTGGCGGATCATCTCCCTGCGCTACTTCAACCCGATCGGCGCGCACCCCAGCGGCCTGATCGGTGAGGACCCCCAGGGCGTCCCGAACAACCTCTTCCCCTACATCGCCCAGGTCGCCGCCGGACGTCGCGAACGTCTCAGCGTCTTCGGTGACGACTACGACACCCCGGACGGCACCGGGATCCGCGACTACCTGCACGTGGTGGACCTGGCCGCCGGTCACCTGGCCGCGGCCGACCGTCTGGCCGACGTTCCCGGGCACCGGATCTACAATCTGGGCACCGGGCGCGGAACCTCGGTCCTGGAGGGCCTGCGCGCCTTCGAACGCGCAACGGGAAGTCCGATCCCCCACGAGGTGGTCGGGCGCCGCCCCGGGGACATCGCCGTCTGTTACGCCGATCCGACCGCGGCCGCTCATGACCTGGGCTGGAAGGCGCAACTGACCGTCGACGACGCCTGTCGTGACGCCTGGCGTTGGCAGTCGACCAACCCCCAGGGGTTCGCGGGCTGAATCGGCGGGCGTGCCGGGCGCTCTTCCTTCGGCGTGATCTTGCCACCAGGAGCAAGGAAATCGACTTCCTTACTCCTGGTAGCAAGATCCACTGGTCCCTCATGGTGGGTGTCGGGAGGGTTCCGACGGGAGCCGCCCGGCAGCAGCGCTGGGGCGGGCGGGGAGGGAACTCGGTGGTCGGCACCGGAAACGGAACGGACGCCCGTGGCGTAGCGCTCCTCACGGCGACGGGCGACGTCCACGGAACACGCCCTAGACTGGACGGACATCCCGATTTTTCTGCGGAAGGTCCTCCGTCGTGTCCGTTGCTGCTGACAGCACGTTCGACACCGTCCTCGTCGTCGACTTCGGTGCGCAGTACGCGCAGCTGATCGCGCGGCGGGTCCGTGAGTGTCACGTGCACAGCGAGATCGTGCCCTCCACCATGCCCGTCGAGGAGATGCTCGCCAAGAAACCCAAGGCCATCATCCTCTCAGGTGGCCCGTCTTCGGTGTACGCACAGGACGCCCCGAACGTGGGGGCCGAGCTGTTCGAGACCGGGGTCGCGACCTTCGGCATCTGCTACGGCTTCCAGGCGATGACACGCGCCTTGGGCGGGGTCGTCGAAAAGACCGACCTCAGCGAATTCGGCCGCACGAACCTGACCGTGACCAACGACTCCTTGCTGCTGGCGGGCCTACCCGAAGAGTTCAACGTGTGGATGTCGCACGGGGACTCCGTGGTCCAGGCCCCGGAGGGCTTCACGAGGACCGCCGGCACCGAGGGCGCCCCGGTCGCGGCGTTCGAGGACACCGACCGTCGTCTGTTCGGGGTGCAGTTCCACCCCGAGGTCATGCACACCGAGCACGGCCAGGAGGTGCTGCGCCGCTTCCTGTACGAGGGGGCCGGCTGCCGTCCCACGTGGACGATGGTGAACATCGTCGAGGAGCAGTTGGAGCGCATTCGCACCCAGATCGGTGACAAGCGCGTCATCTGTGGCCTGAGTGGTGGTGTGGACTCCGCGGTCGCGGGTGCCCTGGTCCAACGCGCCGTCGGTGACCAGCTCACCTGTGTCTTCGTCGACCACGGTCTGCTCCGCAAGGGCGAGGCCGAGCAGGTCGAGAAGGACTTCGTGGCGATCACCGGAGCCAAACTCAAGGTGGTCGACGCCCAAGAGCGTTTCCTGTCCGCGCTGGCCGGTGTGACCGACCCCGAGGCCAAGCGCAAGATCATCGGCCGCGAGTTCATTCGCGTGTTCGAGCAGGCGGCCCGGGAGGTCGTGGCCCAGAGCGGTGACTGTGGCGCCGAGGTCGAGTTCCTGGTGCAGGGCACCCTGTACCCGGACGTGGTGGAATCCGGCGGTGGCAGCGGTACCGCCAACATCAAGTCGCACCACAACGTGGGCGGTCTGCCCGAGGACCTCCGGTTCACCCTGGTGGAGCCGCTGCGCGAACTGTTCAAGGACGAGGTCCGCAAGGTCGGCGAGGAACTGGGCCTGCCTCCCGAGATGGTGTGGCGTCAGCCTTTCCCCGGCCCCGGCCTGGGTATCCGCATCATCGGTGAGGTGACCCACGACCGGCTGGAGATCCTGCGGGAGGCCGACGCCATCGCCCGCGAGGAACTCACCCGCGCCGGGCTGGACCGGGACATCTGGCAGTGCCCGGTGGTGCTGCTCGCCGACGTGCGTTCGGTGGGAGTGCAGGGCGACGGCCGTACCTACGGCCACCCGGTGGTGCTGCGTCCGGTCAGCAGTGAGGACGCGATGACCGCCGATTGGTCGCGGGTGCCCTACGACGTGCTCGCTCGTATCTCCAACCGGATCACCAACGAGGTGCGCGAGATCAACCGGGTGACGCTGGACGTGACCAGCAAGCCTCCGGGCACCATCGAGTGGGAGTAGATCCCTCCCGAACATGAGCGGGGCTCGGCGCGTGCGCCGAGCCCCGTCCTCAGTTCGGAGGAGGAAGTCTGATGCTGGTCGGGTCCTCGTTCGAGGAGTGAACGAGTTCCACGGTCTCGGGGAGTTCGTCCGGGCGCAGGATGAACACGAGTTCACCGTTCGCGCTCGCGCCGGGGACGATGGAGGACCACAGGTCGGCCCGGGCCTCGGTGGCCGTCGGCGTCTCCGCGGGCAACCAACGCTTGTTGCTCGTCACCATCTTCTGTTCCTCGGAGCCGAAGTCCAGTGGAACCTCTCCCAGGTTCTCCAGGCTCAAATCGACCACGCAGTACTGCCCGGTCGTCGAGGAACGTCCAGGGAGGTCGTTCTCGCAGCGGACCGATTCCACCCGATAGTGGACCGAGCCATCGGAGGTGATCGCGGAGCCGTCCTCGTGGGTGGAACCGGAATTCGAGGGCTCGGAGGGCACGTCCTCCTCGGGGGCCTCGGCCACGGGGCCCTGGTCGTCGGGGCGGGCCTCTCCCTCGTCCGGATCCGAAGCGAAGAAGCCGGTGTTCACCACCAGGGCGATCATCAGGAGGAGGACCAACAGGGAGACGGCGGCGGCCACCACCAACCCCCAGAACAACCCTCCGCGCCTGCTCGGGGTGACGGGGCGATGCGGGGGCGGCGGCACCGGCGGTACGTACGGCTGGGGACCCCGCTGCTGCTCGGGCGGCACCATCGGAATCGGGCCGGTGGAGGCCGGATGCTGTGCGGAGGGTGGCCCCTGTTGCATCTGGCGTGGTTGAGCGTGTGGAGGGGGCGCGGCGGAGGCGTGCGGTGCGGGCGGAGGCTGTTGGGGTGGACCTTGGCGGGTGAAGTTGCCGGTCTGCTGCGCGGGCGGTGGCATGGGCGGGGCCGCCCGGTACGGGCCGGGCGCCGGGTGGTGCATACCGCTCATGGTCTGATGCGCCGGATGCCGCATCGCCGGACCGGGATGACCGGGCGGCATCGGTGGCAGGTTGGGTCGCCAGGACTGGTGTAGGGCGTGGGAGACCATGTCGTTGGGGTTGCCGGCCTCCTCACCCCCGGCGAGTTCCAACAACAGGTCCTGGGCGGTGGGGCGACGGCCCGGCTCCTTGGCCAGGGCGCGTGCCACCAGCCGATCCAACGGCGGGGCCCGGG
>NZ_ANBD01000034.1:12569-58862 GCF_000341005.1 Nocardiopsis alkaliphila YIM 80379
AACAGCACCCTCTTGCCCAGAGTCATGGCGTCACCGTTGCCGAAGGGGTGCGTGCCGTTGCCGGCGAAGGCCACCAGACATCCCCAGGCGAAGATGTCGGCCGAGGTGGTGACCTTCTCCTCCAGGAGTTGTTCGGGTGCCATCCAGCCGGGGCTGCCCATGACGATGCCGGTCTGGGTGTGGTTGGTCGCGGTGTTCATCGCGCGCGCGATGCCGAAGTCGATCACCCGAGGGCCGGAGATCGAGAGCAGCACGTTGGCCGGTTTGAGGTCACGGTGGACCAGGCCGGTGCGGTGGATGGCGGCCAGCGCGGCGGCCACACCCAGGGCGAAGCCGTGCAGCGTGGAGGAGTCCAGGGGGCCGTGCTCCGAGATGTGTTCGGCCAGTGCGGTGCCCGCGATGTACTCGGTCACCATGTAGGGACGGTTCTCGAACGTCCCGTGGTCGAGCACCTTGGCCGTGCAGAAGGAGGCGACCTTGCGGGCGTTCTCCATCTCGTCACGGAATCGCGCCCGGGTCTGCTCGTCGAAGGCGAGTTCCGGGCGGATGACCTTGATGGCTACCTGATTGTTCTTCTCCGGCGTGCTACCCAGGTAGACGGTTCCCATGCCGCCACTACCCAGCTTCCCGGACAGCACGTAGGGACCGATGGTGGCCGGATCTCCGGCGGCCAGCGGTTCCAGGTTCTTCGGGAGCCCATCCGACGGCAAGCGACCCTCCCCGACGGTGTCCAAACTCCGCCTCGCCCCAAGGTAGCGGTGTTTGTGCCCTGATTCCCACTCGGAGGCCGGATCGGGCCGCTCAGGGGGTGGGCGGTGACTGACATGACAGTGTTAGCGAATACGTGTTCGTGGAGTTCGTTCATGCTTGGGAGCACGAACGTTCGTGCCCTTCGAGGCCCATGAACACCACAAGCCCGGATGTGGGGTGTGTGTTCACGCAAGGTGGGGGTTCCTTTACGATTGGGGACTCGTGACCGTTAATACCACCGTAACCGTGCGGGTCCCCGCGAAGGTGAACCTCCAGTTGGCGGTGGGGCCCGGCCGCGAGGACGGATTCCACGACCTCGTCAACGTGTTCCACGCCGTCTCGCTGTTCGATGAGGTTACCGTCAAGGCGGCGCCCCCGCGTCAGTCGAACCCCCTCACCGCGCTCACCGCGAGTGGTGAGATGGGATCGCACCTGGCCAGGGTCCCCCTGAATGAGACGAACCTCGCCTCCCGCGCCGCCCGGCTGTTGGCGGAGGAGACCGGCCGAGGCACGCCGGTCGCGATCCATTTGGACAAGCACATCCCGGTGGCCGGAGGGATGGCCGGAGGTAGCGCGGACGCCGCCGCCACCCTGATCGCCTGTGACCGGTTGTGGGGCTGCGACCTTTCCGAGGAACGCCTGTTGGAGTTGGCCGCGCGGCTCGGCAGCGACGTGGCCTTCGGCCTGGTCGGAGCCACCGCGCTGGGGACCGGGCGCGGCGAGGTCCTGGAACCGATGTCGAGTCCGGGTCGCTACCGCTGGGTGTTCGCCCTGTCCAAGCGGGGCCTGTCCACCGCCGAGGTGTTCGGTGAGTACGACCGGTTGCGACCGGACGCACCGACGCCCAGGCTGGACCCACGGCTGGAGAAGGCACTGGTGGCGGGCGACGCGGTGGCATTGGGCGGTGTCCTGAGCAACGATCTACAGCCGGCCGCGCTGTCCCTGCTGCCCGAGCTGGAACGGACCTTGGCGGCCGGACGCCACGCCGGTGCGCTGGGTGCCCTGGTATCCGGTTCCGGCCCCACCTGTGCCTTCCTGGTGGGAGACCTCGAAGATCCGGAACTCCTCGAGCGAGAGGCCGAGGTGGTGGCCGCTCTGGGTGGCACCGGTCTGTGCGAGAGGGTGGTGACGGCGGACGGGGACGTCCCCGGGGCCACGATCGTGTGATGCAAATCACTGCATGCTCCTGGGGGAATCAAGGGTTCGCACCCCTTGACCTAAACCTTTGTTGAGGTCGAACACTGGGGTGCATGACGACCACGGCCACGTTCTCCAGATACGCCGACCTCCCGGCGCTCATCGGGTTGATGGAGGGGGACGACAAGCACGACGCCGCGTCCCACTCCACCCTCGACGTCCTCTGGGTGCTCTACGACCGAGTCCTCGACGTCACGCCGCACACCGTCGAGGACCCCGCCCGGGATCGCTTCCTGCTGTCCAAGGGGCACGGGCCCGCCGCCTTCTACGCGGTGCTCGCGGCCAAGGGTTTCCTCGACGTGCCCACCCTGCGCCGCTGGACCACGTTCGACTCTCCGCTCGGCCACCATCCGGACCGTGTCCTGGTGCCCGGAGTGGAGATCGGAAGCGGTTCCCTGGGCCATGGCATGCCCCTCGGCCTCGGGATGGCCCTGGGCCTGCGGGCCCAGGGAATCCGCAGGGCCGACGGCACCGCACCCCGCGTGGTGGTGCTCGTCGGCGACGGCGAGCTCGACGAGGGCAGCAACCACGAGACCATCGCCGCCGCCGGGCGCCTGGGCGTCGACAACCTGACCGTCGTGGTCATCGACAACGCCTCCGCAAGCCATGGTTGGCCCGGCGGCGTCGGCCGCAGGTTCGAGATCGAGGGGTGGTGGGTCCGTGAGGTGAGCGGGCGTGACCACGAAGCCCTCCACGAGGCCTTCACACCGGCCCGCACCGGAGGCCCCTCGGTCGTCGTCGCCCGCGTTCGTAACGGAAGCTGAGGTATCCGGACATGCGTGAGATCTTCGCGGCCACCGTCGCCCAAGCCATCGAGCGCGACCCTCGGGTCGCCATCGTCCTCGCCGACATCTCCGCCGGGATGTTCCGCCGGTCGGCGCTCGACCATCCGGGTCGCGTCATCAACCTGGGCATACGGGAACAGGCCATGATCGACGTGGCCGGTGGGCTCGCGCTCACCGGCATGCGACCGATCGTGCACAGTTACGCGCCCTTCCTCATCGAGCGCCCCTTCGAACAGATCAAGATCGGCCTGAACCATCAGGACGTGGGGGCGATCCTGGTGAGCATCGGCGGTTCCTACGACGCCGCCGAAGAGGGCCGGACCCACCAGGCGCCTGAGGACGTCGCCCTCATCGACACCCTGCCGGACTGGACCATTCGCGTACCCGGCCACCCGGACGAGGTACGAAACGCCCTGGAACAGGACGTCCCCGGGGAGGGGCGTGTCTACCTGCGGCTGTCCGGCACCTCCAACCGTGCCGCCCTGCCGGTCCGTTCCCGTTTGCACGTGGTGCGTACCGGCTCCCCCCCCCCCCGCCGCGTTCGGCCGGGGTGGTGGTCGCCGTGGGACCGATGCTCGACCGGGTCCTGGAGGCCACCGCCGACCTCGACGTCACCGTCGCCTACACCGCCACCGTTCGCCCCTTCGACCGCGAAGGGCTCAGCGCGCTGACCGCCGCCGCGGGAAACGCCGACGTCCTTCTGGTGGAGCCCTACCTGCGCGGCACCTCCGCCCATGAGGTGTCCGAAGCACTCGCCGACCGCCGCCACCGTCAGTTGTCCCTGGGCGTGGCACGGGACACCGAATCGCGTGCCTACGGGACCCCCGCCGAACACGCCCGCGCCCACGGCCTGGACACCGAGGGAATCGCCAAGTCCGCCCGGGAGTTCTTCCTGATCTAGGGTTTGATCCGGGCGACCGCTTCCTGGTGGAACGGCCCGGACCCGGGGTGGTGTGGTCCCTGGCCCCTCTTTCCGCCGACCCCACCGCCCGCGACGGTCCGCGCACCGTCGCGGGGGCAGCACAATGGAGGGTGATGTCGAATCTGGTCAACCTTCAGGACGTGTCCCTGGCCTACGGGCCGCTCGTACTCCTCGACAAGGTCTCCCTCGGTGTAGACGAGGGTGAACGTATCGGCGTGGTCGGTCGCAACGGTGGCGGAAAGTCCACGTTGATCTCCGTGCTGTCCGGGATCACCGAGCCGGACGCCGGCCGTGTCGTGCACAACCGAGGTCTGCGGGTCGGCTTCCTGCACCAGCGGGACGACTTCCCGGACGCCACCGTCGGCGAGTTCGTCCTCGGTGGATTGGCCGAACACGAGTGGGCGGGTAATGCTCGCATCCGCGACATCCTGCGGGGCCTGCTGGGTGGTTGGGACCTGAACCTGCCGATGTCGGGCCTGTCCGGTGGTGAACGCCGGCGTTCGGGCCTGGCGCGCCTACTGGTCGACGACCACGACCTCATCGTCTTGGACGAGCCCACCAACCACCTGGACATCGAGGGCATCGCCTGGCTCGCCGAGCACCTGCGCACTCGCCCCGAGGCGCTCGTGGTCGTCACCCACGACCGCTGGTTCCTGGACGCGGTCACCACCCGGACCTGGGAGGTGGGTCGTGGCACCGTGGAGCGCTACGAGGGCGGGTACGCCGCTTACGTACTCGCCAAGGCCGAACGGGATCGCCAGGCGGCCGCGGCCGAGGACCGCCGTCAGAACCTGATGCGCAAGGAACTCGCCTGGCTGCGCCGGGGCGCCCCCGCACGTACCTCCAAGCCCAAGTTCCGTATCGAGGCGGCCAACCAGCTCATCGCCGACGAACCTCCGGCCCGCGACACCGTGGAATTGATGCGCTTCGCCAGTTCCCGGTTGGGCAAGACCGTCATCGATCTCAAGGACGTGTCGTACTCGGTCCCCGACCGCACCCTGCTGGACCACCTCACCTGGCAGCTGGGCCCCGGCGACCGGGTGGGCCTGGTGGGAGTGAACGGCGCGGGCAAGTCCACGCTGCTCAAGATCCTCTCCCAGGAGCGCGAACCCGACTCGGGGACCGTGCGCACGGGGCGGACCGTGAAGCTCGCGCACCTGTCGCAGAACGTCACCGAACTCGATCCCACCGCCCGGCCCCTCCAGGCCGTCATGGACGTGCGCGAGTACCTCACCATCGGCAAGCGGGAGTACACCGCGAGCCAGATGCTGGAGAAGTTCGGTTTCCGTGGTGAGCGACAGTGGACCCCGATCGGTGACCTGTCCGGTGGTGAACGGCGCCGCCTACAGCTGCTGCGTCTGCTCATGGACGAGCCCAACGTGCTGCTGCTGGACGAACCCACCAACGACCTGGACATCGAGACCCTCACCGAACTGGAGGACCTCCTCGACGGGTGGCCGGGATCACTCGTGCTGGTCAGCCACGACCGGTACTTCCTGGAGCGCATCACCGACCGGGTGTTGGCCCTCATGGGTGACGGTTCCCTGGCGTTCCTGCCCGGTGGGGTCGACGAGTACCTGGAGCGTCGTGCCGCCGGGGCCGGTGATACGACGGTGCCCCTGGGCGCCTCCGAGATGGCCGCCGCTCAGAAGCAGGAGGCGAGTGGCGGTCCCGGCGTCTCCGCGGCCGAACGGCGCGCCGCCCGAAAGGAGATGCAGCGGGTCGAACGGCGCATGGACAAGATCGCCGAGCGCGAGGCCCGACTGCACGAGCAGATGGCCGCCGCCGCCGAGGACTACACCAGGCTCGCCGAGCTCGACGCCGAAGCCAAGACCCTCGCCGCCGAGAAGGACGAGCTGGAGATGGTCTGGCTGGAACAGGCCGAACTCGTCGGTGACTGAGGGATGCGCGTTCGGCGCCTCCCCGGTACCGGTAAGGGGCCGGGGAGGCGCTTTGCGTAGATTGGTCGTGGCGCGGTGATCCAGCGATGCGAGGGAGTGACATGGCCGACCTGGACCAGATTCCGGTGACCTTGATCGACGGGCGTGAGACCACGTTCGGAGAGTGGGCCGGCAAGGTACGGCTGGTGGTGAACGTGGCCTCTCGCTGCGGCCTCACTCCGCAGTACGCGGCCTTGGAGGAGCTTCAAAAGCGCTACTTCGACCGTGGCTTCACGGTGCTGGGTTTTCCCAGCAACCAGTTCCTCCAAGAGTTCGGCGCCGACGACAAGATCGCCGAGTACTGCTCGATGACCTGGGGCGTCACCTTCCCCATGATGAGCAAGACCAAGGTCAACGGCCGTGGCCGACACCCGTTGTACGCCGAGCTCACCGAGGTGCCCGACGCCGAGGGGCAGGCCGGACGGGTCAAGTGGAACTTCGAGAAGTTCCTGGTCCTGCCGGAGGGCACCGTGCACCGCTTCCGACCCACGGTCCTCCCTGACGCCCCCGAGATAGTCGACCTCATCGAAAGGTCCCTACCTCGGTAGCGCCGGCCCCGGGGGTCTCGTACCCGTGGTCACCGATGGCGCCCACGGGTACGAGATCCTTCAAGGGTGGGCCCTCGGGGTCACCGCGGCGACGTCCTCGGCCCGTTCGCTAGCGAACCTGGGCCTGGAAGACCTCGGCGATCTCCTGGGCACCGGCGAGGTTGGTGTGGATGTCCGGCCCCAGAGCGGTGTTGCACATCCAGGTCAGGTCGCAGATGTGCTGCAGGTTGACCGGCATGCCGGTGTCACTGTCGGCGGGCACCTCGGTGTTGGAACCCTCGAAGACCTCGTCGACGTCGGCGACGTCGATCCCGGCGGCCTGGTAGGAGGTGGTGAGTGACTCGTTGACCTGGTTCAGGATTTCGATGCTTCGGGCGGCCAGGTCGGACTCGGCCCTCTCTTGGGCGACTTCTTCCGCGGTCTCATCGGGGACGTCCTGGGAGACGTCCTCGGAGCCTTCGACGTCCTCGTCGGATTCCTCGGCGTCATCGAGCAGGGACAGGGCCAGGAACGGGTTGTAGTAGGTCATCGCGACGATCTGGGTGTCCGGGCTCGCCGCCTCGGTGAGACGTTCGGCGATCACCGGAACCTCGGTCTCCAACCGCTCCAGGCCGTCGGCCACACAGTCCTCGTCCACACCGAGGTCGTCGATGGACAATTCGGTCTCGGCGTCCGAAGCGGGTTCCACGCCGGCTACGCAGTCGGTGAAGTTGTTACCGCCGATGGTGAGGGTGACCAGACCGACCCGATCACCGTGTTCCTCCAGGAAGGCCACGGCCTGATCGAGTTGGGACCCCGCCTCGTAACGATCGTCGCACTGGGGGATACCGCCCTCGATGAACGTGGTGGTGTCTTCGCCACCACAGCCCATGCGCTCATGCCGGAGGGTGGAGTCGGTGTCCTTCAGGGTGCGGTACAGGACATCGGTGTAGCCCTCAGGGGTCTCCTCTGTGGCACCCGATTCGTCGGGTTGCACCCCGACGGTCAACGAGTCGCCCAGGGAGAGGTAGTGATTCTGTTCGGAGGCCGGTGCCCCCTCACCACCGCCGGAGCATCCCGCGACCACCAAGGCCGTGACGACCGCGGCCATCCACCGGATTCTCAAAGTGCTCTCCAACCAAGACCCAGTACTGGAATTGACACGCGCCCAGAGGCGGGTTCCCGGTGAGTAGACGGATACCGCCGAGTAACTACCCTTGCTGACCCGAAGGGGTCCTGTCGAGAGGCGCCAGGAGGCATCTCAGTAACGATGCCAATTGTTCGCGTTCGGCGGAGGGCATGGGCGCCAAGAGGGTCTCCTCGTAGCTGAGCAACGACTTCAGGGCGGCGTCGATGCGCTCGGCCCCCTTGTCGGTGAGCCTGACCAGGACACCGCGCTTGTCCGCGGGGTCGGGGCGTCGGCGCACGAGGCCGGCCGCGGCCAAGCGGTCCACCCGATTGGTCATGGTGCCGGAGGTCACGAGGGTGGCGCGTAGCAGCCGACCAGGGCTCAGCTCGTAGGGCGGCCCGGAGCGACGGAGTTCGGACAGGACGTCGAATTCCCAGGGCTCCAACTGGTGCTCGGTGAAGACGGTGCGCCGGGCACGATCCAGGTGGCGAGAGAGCCGAGAGACCCGGCTGAACACCTCTAGCGGTGTCACGTCCACGTCCGGCCGCTCGGAGCGCCACGCCTCCAGGAGCCCATCCACCTCATCGCGCATGGGAACAGTTTATCTCTTGACATCAAGATAGTGGGGCGGGTATGCGCATCGCACCCGCCCCACCCACGGCCCGATGTGACGCCGGCGTGACCGGCCTCACAAGGAATTCAGCCGGACCTCCTGCGGTTCGTGCTCCGAGTGTCCAGCTTGGGCTTGGCCTCCAGAGCGGAAAGACCATTCCAGGCCAGGTTGACCAGGTGGGCCGCGACCACGTCGCGCTTGGGCTTGCGCACCTCCAGCCACCACTGGCCGGTCAGCGCCCACATCCCCACCAAGGCCTGCGCGTACATGGGGGCGAGCGCCGGGTCGTAGCCGTGCTCGATGAACTCATCGACCATGATGTGCTCGACCTGACTCGCGATGTCGTTGATCAGGCCGGCGAAACTACCGGTCCCGGAGGCCACGTGCGAGTCCCGGGTGAGCACCCGGAACCCGAGGGTGTTCTCCTCGACGTAGCGCAGCAGGGCCAGGGCCGCCTTCTCGATCTTGCTTCGAGCGTGCTCGGCGGTGAGGGCTTCGCCCATCATCTCCAGGAGCGTGCGCATCTCCCGGTCCACGACGACGGCGTAGATGCCTTCCTTGCCACCGAAGTGTTCGTACACCACGGGCTTGGACACTCCGGCCCGTGCGGCGATCTCCTCCACGGAGGTCGCGTCGAAGCCCCGCTCGGCGAACAGCTCCCGGCCGATCTCCAGTAGCTGTTGCCGACGCTCCTTGCCCGTCATGCGCTTTCTGCGCGCCCGGGTTCCCTGTCCGCTGTCGGCTACTCCCATGATGGCTACCGATCCTAGACCTTGACCCGCTTCGCGGCGAGTCGTTCGTTGTTCGGCCAACGGACCTTGGTGGCCCAACCGAACTTCTCGAAGAGCCAGATGACCCGAGCGGAGATGTCGATCTGGCCCTTGAGCACGCCGTGACGGGCACAGGTCGGGTCGGCGTGGTGCAGGTTGTGCCAGGACTCACCGAAGGAGGGGATGGCCAGCCACCACACGTTGCGGGAACGGTCGCGCACCTCGAAGTTCTCCTCGCCCAGGGTGTGGCAGATGGAGTTGATCGACCAGGTGACGTGGTGCAGCAGCGCGACGCGAACCAGACTGCCCCAGAAGAAGGCGGTGAGCGCGCCCCACCAGGACATGGTGACCAGGCCGCCGATGACCGCCGGGGCGAACAGGGAGAACAGCACGATCGGTCCGAAGAGCCGGTCGATGAGGACGACGTCCTTGTCCTTGAGCAGGTCCGGGGCGAAGCGGCGCGGCGAGGTCTTCTTCTCGTCCAGGTACATCCACGCCATGTGCGCGTAGTACAGACCCTTGGCCACGGACCTCCAGTCATCACCGAAGCGCCACGGAGAGTGCGGGTCGCCCTCGGCGTCGGAGTACTTGTGGTGGCGACGGTGGTCGGCCACCCACTTGATGACGCTGCCCTCGATGGCGATGCTTCCGGCGATCGCCAGGGCGATGCGCAGTGGACGATTGGCCTTGAAGGAACCGTGGGTGAAGTGGCGGTGGAAGCCGACGGTGATGCCCAAGCCGCCGATCACGTAGAAGACCGCCGCGATGACGACGTCGGTGAGAGTCAGTCCCCAGCCCCAGAAGAACGGCACCGCGGCCAGCAGCGCGATCAGCGGGACGAACACGAACGCGAAGACGGTGTAGCGCTCCGCCTTGCCCTTCAGTTCGGGTTCGTACTCGGGGATCGCCTCGCGTTTGGGCGGGCGTGTCGTGTTCTTCGAAACACCTTCAGTGGAAACTTCCGGGGCAGCGGTCATGGTCTGTACACCTCGTCGCGGAAAACGTCGTCGCTGGTCAGAACGGCGTCACAGGGGTTTGGTGCACCCGTTGGGACGTCCCAACCTATTCCTACGTAACCGTAACCTACGACCCCGTAGGTTTGGCAAGTCCTCCCTGAGAGGCGCTATGTTGGTGACGGACGCACGGGAACACCGCCCGGCGCGTTCCCGGATGATGTAATCGGCAGCATGTGGGGTTTTGGTCCCCATCGTCCAGGTTCGAGCCCTGGTCCGGGAGCCCTTCGTCGTACGCGCTCGCCCAGGGCACCCCCCTTCTCGTGGGGGAACGGCGACACAACTCACACGGGTCTGTCTCAGCCCCTCCCCGTGGGCTCCGCCGGCGCGATGGCCACCCGCACCCGTGCCTGGTGTGGCCCTTGCCGCAGAGGAACCCCCGGCAGGCGCATGTATCCTTCCCCTGTCGGCCGCCGGCCATCCGACGGCCGTTCACGCGGCATACGGAAGGCGCCGCCGAGGGCGAGCCGACAGTTCAAGTGCCAGCTATCACGAGGGGTCTCCTTCAGTGAGCGTGAAACGCCCGGCTGCCGTCATCGTCCTCTCCGCCGGAGAGGGCACCCGGATGAAGTCCAAGCTCCCCAAGATGCTTCACGAGATCGGTGGCCGCAGCATGCTCGGCCACGTCCTCGAAGCGGCACGGGCGACCGACCCCGAGCACACGGTCGTGGTGCTCGGCCACAAGCGCGAACATTTCACCGAGCACTTGGCGAAGGTGGCTCCCGAGGCGTCCACCGCCATCCAGGAGGAACAGAACGGCACCGGCCACGCGGTGCGCATGGCCCTGGAAGACCTGGCCCGCCAAGGGCTCAAGCTCACCGGGACCGTCGTTCTCACCTGTGGCGACACGCCGCTCCTGCGAGGCGAGACGCTCAACGGCCTGATCGCCGAACACGAGCGTGAGGGCAACGCCGTCACCGCTCTGTCCGCCCGCGTTCCCGATCCCCACGGTTACGGGCGTATCGTCCGGGACGCCGATGGCGCCTTCACCGAGATCGTCGAGCAGGCGGACGCCGCGCCCGCCCAACTCGAGATCGACGAGATCAACTCCGGCATGTACGCCTTCGACGGTGCTCTGCTGACCGAGGTCGTTCAGCGTCTCTCCAGCGACAACGCCAAGGGTGAGGAATACATCACCGACGTCGTCGGCCTGCTCCGTGGCGATGGGCACCGGGTCGGCGCCTGGATCGCCGCCGACTGGCACGAGGTCCAAGGCGTGAACAACCGTGTCCAGTTGGCCGAGGCCCGCCGGTTGCTCAACGAGCGTCTCCTGAACGAACTCATGCTCTCCGGAGTCACCATCGTCGACCCCGCGACGACCTGGGTCGATGCCCAGGTGAGCATCGGCGCGGACACCGTGGTGCACCCCGACACCCGGCTGCAAGGGACCACTCGGATCGGCGAGGACGCCGTGGTCGGTCCCGGCGCCGACCTGCGCGACACCGTCGTGGGTGATGGGGCCGAGGTCCGCCAGACCACGGCCGATCGCGCCGAGATCGGTCCTGGGGCCACGGTCGGCCCCTATACCTACCTGCGGCCGGGCACCCGCCTGGCCGATCGGGCCAAGGCCGGCGCCTTCGTCGAGGTCAAGAACTCGAACGTCGGTGTCGCCTCCAAGATCCCGCACCTGACCTACGTGGGCGACGCCGACATCGGTGTGGGCAGCAACATCGGCTGCTCCTCGGTGTTCGTCAACTACGACGGGATCGACAAGTCCCGGAGCACCATCGGTGACCACGTGCGCATCGGTAGTGACAACACCATCGTCGCGCCGGTGACCGTCGGCGACGGTGCCTACTCCGGGGCCGGGACCGTGGTCCGGGACGACGTCCCGCCGGGAGCCCTGGCCGTGTCCGAGGGAAACCGGCAGCGTAACGTCGAGGGCTGGACGCGGCGCAAGCGTCCGGGAACAGCCTCCGCCGAAGCGGCGGAGCAGGCGCAGCGGCGTGTCGACGCCGACGCCGAGGAGCAGTGACTGTGGGGGAGAAACACGTGACCGGGATGAAGGCCACCGGGCAGAAACAACTGATGCTTGTCTCGGGGCGCACGCACCCCGCGCTGGCCGAGGAGGTGGCCAAGGAGCTGGGGATCGAGGTGGTCCCCACCCGGTTCGACACCTTCGCCAACGGAGAGATCTTCGTTCGCTACCTGGAGTCGGTGCGCGGCTGCGACGCCTTCGTGATCCAGTGTCACGCGGACCCGATCAACGAGTCGATCATGGAGCACCTGATCATGGTGGACGCGCTCAAACGTGCCTCCGCCAAGCGGATCACCGTGGTCACGCCGTTCTTCGGCTACGCCCGACAGGACAAGAAGCACCGTGGCCGCGAGCCCATCTCCGCCCGCCTGATGACGGACCTGTTCCGCACCGCCGGTGCGGATCGGATGATGGCGGTGGACCTGCACACCGACCAGATCCAGGGTTTCTTCGACGGCCCGGTGGACCACCTGTTCGCGTTGCCGATCCTGGCCGACCACATCGCCGGTCAGGTCGACCACTCCGAGATCACCGTGGTCTCTCCCGACGCCGGTCGGGTTCGTACCGCCGATCGCTGGGCCGACCGTCTGGGTGCGCCGCTGGCCATCATTCACAAGCGCCGTGACCCGGACGTCGCCAACCAGGTGAAGGTGCACGAGGTCGTCGGTGAGGTCAAGGACCGTGTCTGTGTCCTGGTCGACGACATGATCGACACCGGCGGCACCATCGTGAAGGCCTCCGAGGCCCTTTTCGAGCAGGGTGCCAAGAAGGTCCTGGTGGCGGCCACGCACGGTGTGCTCTCGGGACCTGCGGCCGAGCGTTTGCAGAACTCGCGCATCTCCGAGGTCGTCATCACCAACACGCTTCCGGTGCCCGAGGAGCGTTGCTTCGACAAGCTCACCCAGCTCTCGATCGCCCCGCTCATCGCCCGTGCGGTCAACGAGGTGTTCACCGACGGGTCCGTCACGAGCCTGTTCGACTGAGCGGCCTTCGGTAGGCGCCGGCGCGCTCGCCACTTCGGCTCTGGACCAGGCGGCCGAATGAGATGAATCTCCCCGTGGAGTGCCCTGAGGTTCCCCTCAGACCCCAGGGCACCCCGTTTTCAGTCCAGGCTCGCCGGCTTTCCGGGTGACCTTGATCGGGGCGTGTACGGAGTCGTCACCAGAACCAGTAGACTTGACCGAGTGTCCCCGTGCCCGGACGGATGTGCGCATGTGTTCGGCGTATTTCCGCCTGGAAACCACACGGGCAGGGGTGCGCGACGAGCGTTCCCGGGCCGGATGAGTCCGGTGGCGGCTCGCCGGGCACGCCTGGAACCAGGGCGGCCGAGTCTCCCGACGACCGGGTGACCCCGCCGCATTCCCCGCCAAGTGCGGGAATCGTTCGTACTACTGGAGTCGTGTTCCCCGTGTTGCGGGGTTGAACCCGAGGAGTTTTGTCGTGTCCGAGGTACGTATCGCTGCCGAGCCCCGCACGGAATTCGGCAAGGGCGCCTCTCGTCGCGCCCGCCGCGCGGGTAAGGTGCCGGCCGTCCTCTACGGCCACGGCACCGATCCCCGCCACCTGAACCTGCCGGGCCACGAGCTCATGCTCGCTCTCAAGACCCCGAACGTCCTGATCCGTCTCGACGGCTTGGACAAGGACAACCTGGCCCTGCCCAGGAGCGTGCAGCGCGACGCCATCAAGGGCTTCCTGGAGCACGTCGACCTGCTCGTCGTGACCAAGGGCGAGAAGGTCGAGGTCGAGGTGCCCCTGGTCCTGACCGGTGAGGTCAAGGCCCCGGGTGTGCTCAACCAGGAGCTGGTGACCGTGCGCGTCGAGGTCGAGGCCCACAACATCCCGAACCAGATCGAGTTCGACATCCAGGGTATGGAGATCGGTGCCGTCCCCACCGCCGGCGAGGTCGTGCTGCCCCAGGGCGCCACGCTGATCGACGACCCGGAGACCACGGTACTGACCGTCTCCGCACCGCGTGTGGAGGAAGAGCCGGAGACCAGTGAGGAAGCCGCTGAGGCCGGCGCCGAGTAAGGGCGCCGTGTATCGATCACACGCTTCGCATCGAATGCGTGGACCCGGCCGGGTCCACGCATTCGTCGTTTCGGTACCCGGCCGAGGCTCGATAGGGTCGTGCGGCATGTGGGGCTTGTTGAGCAGGTTGGGTGTCAGGAAGAACAGGGACGACGAGGACATGGCCGAGATCGAGCGATGGCTGGTCGTGGGGTTGGGCAACCCCGGCCCCAAGTACGCGGGCAATCGGCACAACGCCGGATTCATGGTGGTGGACGCGCTGGCCGCCGACAAGGGCGAACGCTGGAAGGTCCACAAGGCGCACGCCGAGGTGGTGCAGACCCGGATCGACGGCGCGGCCGTGGTCCTGGCCAAACCCCGTACCTTCATGAACCTGTCCGGGGGGCCGGTCGCGGGTCTGGCGAAGTTCTACAAGGTCCCGATGGAACGGATCATCGTCGTCCACGACGAGCTGGACATCGACTACGGTGCCCTCAAACTGAAGAAGGGCGGGGGTTCGGGTGGCCACAACGGCCTGAAGTCCACTACCGCGTCCCTGTCCGGGCCCGACTACCTGCGGGTACGCTTCGGGATCGGGCGTCCTCCCGGCCGGATGGACCCGGCGGCCTACGTGTTGCGAGACTTCTCCTCCACCGAGCGCGCTGAGCTCGACCTGAACGTCGAACGTGCCGCCGACGCGGTGCGCACCGTTCTCACCGACGGGCTGGGACGGGCACAGAACATCTTCCACACCGTGGTCTGACGCACGCCAGGCCCGGGCGGGGTGATTCAGGGTGGGCACCCCGCCCGGGTGTGGGGAGCATGGGCTCGAAACCTCGATCAGGAGGCGTCGACCAGGGCCTCGAGCAGCGCGTCGTAGGCGGGCTTGGTGGTCAGATCGTCCCAGTAGATGGTGGCTGCGCCCTCACCCTCGAAGGTCACGGGGACCCAGGAGTACTTGTCCGGCAGGCCCCAGACCGTGTACGAGCCGCAGCTGCTCAGGTTCAGGCACGCCTCCAAGGTGCGCAGGTAGTAGTCGGCCTGCTGCCGGAGCTGTTCCTCGGTGGGCTCGGCGCCCTCGGCGAGCGGCATGCGCACGTCGACCTCGGTCAGGGCGGTGCCCAGGCCGAGCTCCTCGAATCGGCGCAGGTTGTCCTCCAGGTCGGAGGGGAAACCGTACTGTAGGCTCAGGTGCGTTTGGGCGGAGAAGCCGTGCAGGGGTACTCCGTCGGCGAGCAGGTCCTGACTCATCCGATAGTAGGCGTCGCTCTTGGCGTTGACGCTCTCGACGCTGTAGTCGTTGAGGTACAGCTCCGCGGAGGGGTCGGCCTCGTGGGCCCAGCGGAAGGCGTCCGCGATGATCTCCGGGCCCAGCTCACGGATCCAGATGTTGTCCTGGGTGCGCAGGTTCCCGTTGTCGTCGAAGATCTCGTTGGCCACGTCCCACTGCTGGATCCGGCCCTCGTAGCGTCCGACGACGGTTTCGATGTGGTCCCGCAGGATGGCACGGAGTTCATCGGCGCCGAAGTTCCCGTTCTCCAACCAGTCCGGGTTCTGGCTGTGCCACAGGAGTGTGTGGCCGCGCACGACCTGGCCGTTCCGCTCGGCGAATTCCACGATGGCGTCGGCGTCGTCGAAGGCGTAGGTGTCCCGGTCCGGACGCAGGTGGTCCCACTTCATCTGGTTCTCGGCGGACAGTGACGTGAACTCGGTGGCGAGCAGCTCACGGTAGGGGGCGTCCCCGGTGAAGGGATCCGGGTAGTCCTCGTCGTGGTGGTGTCCGCCGCCGGCGACGGCGCTGCCGATGACCAGACCATCGGGGGCGGCCTCGCCCAGGCTCATTTCCTGGGCGTCGTTGACCGGCTCCGCCGTTTCGGAGTCGGAGGACTGGAAGATGGGGGAGAGGGCCAACGGCACGGCCACGGCCGCGGCAGCGGCTCCGACCAGGAGCGTCGAGGTTCGTACACGTTTCATAGCGGGGTACTCCAGGGGGTCGGATTTCGAAATATTTCGGAAAAATTCCGAAACAACATCGAAAAGGGACAGTAGAACGAGGGCTCGGCGAGCGTCAAGACCCCTTTGCGAGGGGAATCCGGGTGAGCGACACACCTGGCGGGCTCGTACCCTGGGTGGGCAACGAGGAGGATCAGTGGTCGGTACCCCATCCCGAGACGTCACCATCTCCGCCATCGCGGCCGAGGCCGGTGTCTCAGCACCGACGGTCTCCCGCGTCCTCAACGGAAGGGGGGACGTGGCCCCCGCCACCCGTGAGCGCGTCGAAAAGCTGCTGCGCAGGCACGGCTACCGTCGTCGCGGCCAGCGCTCCAAGGAGCGCGTCGACCTGATCGACCTGGTCTTCAACGATCTGGACAGTCCTTGGGCGGTCGAGATCATCCGTGGGGTGGAGGACGTGGCCCACCAGGCCGGTGCCGGCGTGGTGGTCTCGGCGATACATCGACGGGCCAGCTCGGCCCGACAGTGGTTGGACAACGTGCGCTCCCGGGTCAGCGACGGAACGATCCTGGTCACCACGGATCTGGCTCCCTCCCTCGACGAAGAACTGCGGGAGCTACGGGTGCCCGCGGTCGTCATCGATCCGGTGGGCGTGCCCGACCTGGCCACACCCACCATCGGCGCCACCAACTGGTCCGGTGGATTGAGCGCCACCGAGTACCTCATCGATCTGGGGCACCGGCGCATCGGGTTCGTCGAGGGCCGTCCCGAACTGTGGTGCAGCCGTGCGCGGATGGGGGGCTACCGGGCGGCCCTGGAAATGGCCGGGATCGCGGTGGAGGGTGATCTCATCGTTCCGGGGGAGTACACCTACGAGTCGGGGTTTCGCGCCGGCCGCCGACTGTTCGAGAGCCAGGATCCGCCCAGTGCCGTGTTCGTCTCCAGTGACCAGATGGCCTTGGGCGTGTACGAGGCGCTGCGGCGACGCGGCCTGCGTGTGCCCGACGACGTCAGTGTGGTCGGATTCGACGACCTACCCGAGGCACGCTGGTCCTCACCTCCGTTGACGACGGTTCGCCAACCACTGGCCGACATGGGTCGAATGGCGATGCGCACCATAGAGCGGATCATTCGGGACGAGCACATCGAGAGTTCTCGCATCGAGTTGGCCACCGGTCTCGTCGTCCGTGACAGCACCGCACCCCCACCCCACACCCGCCCGGCCTCCACCTGAGTCGTCCCCCTCGCCGGCGGGCCCTCGGGGGCGCCCTCAGCGAGGCGAGGTGAGCAGGAGCCAGGTGTCGTGGGCATCGGCGTAGGGGGAGCGTCCAGCCTCGGCGGCGACGGCGATCACACCCACCAAGGCACCGGCGACGAAGGCCGCGTGCAGTTTCGGGGGCACATCGGTGTGCGCCGATGGGCGCCTACCCGCGGTGAAGCCCGGTGTCAGCTCCCGGGTGATGCGTTCGCGCAGTATCTCGGCCGAACGTGCGCCGCCGCGTTCGGCGAACATCCGTCGGTAGAGCACGGCGTTCTCGGCCACGTGGGTGAACAGGTCCACCAAGGGTTCGGGGGTTGGATCACCCGGAGAGTCCAGGGGGCACAGCATCGCGCAGCGGGCCACGTGCGCCACCGCGTCCTCCATGGCATCGGCCACCAGAGCGTCCAGGTCGGCGTAGTGCTGGTAGGCGGTGGCGCGGTTGACCTGGGCACGTCGGGCGACGGCCGCCATGGTGATGGAGGCGAGTTCCTGTTCCGCGGCCAGGGAGAGCAGCGCGGTGCGCAGGCGCTCACGGGTTCGGCGGACCCGGGGATCGTGGGGATTCATGGTCCACATGATAAGCGACACATGTTGCTTTAACAACAAGTGTCGTTTATCTTCATGGTATGCGAATCGAGATCTGGGCGGACCCGGTCTGCCCCTGGGCGTACATCGGCAGGCGCCGTCTGGACAGGGCGCTCAAGGGTCGGGCCGAAGGGGCCGCCGAGGTCGTATGGCGTCCGTACCGAATCGATCCCACCGCGCCCACGGTGTCCGAACCGATCGACGAGGTCATGCGTGACCCCTTCGTCGAGGAGAGCCTTCGGGCGTGTGGGCCGGAGCCCACTGAGGAGGGTGAACTGGTCAGGGTGTCGGAACTGGCCGAGGTCGAAGGCATCGAGGGTGATTGGGGTGCGGCCTGGCGGGCGAACAGCCATGACGCCCACCGGCTGCTCGTCTTGGCCGAGGAAGAAGGTGGGGCCGACCTCCAGGACACCGTGGCCGAGCGGATCCTTCGCGCACACTTCGTGGAGGGCCGTGACATCGCCGATCACACGGTGTTGAGCGCGATCGCCACGGATGCCGGCTTCATCCGCGGTGGTGAGAGGATGGCCGCAGGCGATGGCGACCGGCGGGTTCGCGAGCTCCTGCTCACCGGCAAGGCCGAGGGTGTGCGCACCTCTCCCACCTTCGTGGTCCACGGCATGTCCCTGTCCGGCGCCCAGGCCCCCGCCCTCATGGCGGACTTCCTCGCCGAGGCCGCCCTGCGGCGGCCCCGGGAGCTGCCCGAGGAGGTGGCGCGCCTCCGCCGCTGCGAGGCCCTGCTCACCCGACGTGATCCGCTGGGTGCGCTGGAGTTGCTCCAGCCCTTGTTGGAGGAGCACGGTTCGGACCGATCGGTCCGCCTGCTGGCGGCCCGCGCCTACTTCCACTCGGCCCAGCTCGGGCGGGCTCGCCGGCTTCTGGAGGAATTGGTCGCCCAAGGATCGGACGACGCCTACGCCCACCTGCTCATGGGGCACACACTTCGGCGACAGGGGGAACGGGAACTGGCCGAACCGTATCTCAGGTTGGCCGCGGTGATGGATCCGGCCCTGGCCTGAGGTGGGCCCCTGTCGAGGCCCCACTCGTTCCCCGAGTGGGGCGCCCTGCTGAGCTCACGGCTTTGCTCCACGCGGGCACATTCTTCCCCGGAGCGGACTTCTTTCCCAGCAGTAAGCAACCGATGGCGATGTTTACACTACTCTTAGTTACAATTCGGGGTGGTGAAGGGGTGTGCCACCCCGACGGCGCGCCCCGCCGTGCCGCCCTCTGAGCGGGTCCCATGACACCAGGGGCGCTTACGCATGGGGAGTGTCCGAAACCTTACGTGCTCTTGGGGGAAGACGTTGGTCACAGGTAGTGGGACCATCCAGGGAGAACCCGCCGTCCCACCGGCGCGCACGAAGGGTGGTTCGCAACGGCGAGAGCGTCTCAGCTCCTTTCATGTTCGGTCCTTGCCGGGAACCGAGGCCTGGTCGCGCTCCTATGTCATCGGTCTGGTCGGGATCGACTCGTTCGCCGCCTTGATGGCGGCCCTCTCCGGGACCATCGTCCGCTTCCACGGATCGCTGACGGCGGAGACCACGACGCCCTATCTGCTGCTCTCGCTCGCACTGCCACCGGTCTGGATCGCCTTCGTCCGCCTCGGTGGTGGATACGAGCGCCGATTCCTCGGAATCGGTACGGAGGAGTACCGACGCGTCGCCGTCTCCGGGGCCTTCCTCGCCGCCACGATCGCCATCGGTGCCTACGCCATCAAGTTCGATCTGGCCCGTGGATACGTGTTGGTGACCCTGCCCCTGATCGTCCTGCTGAGTCTTTGTCTTCGCTACGCCCGACGCAAGGCCCTGCACCACAGCCGCCGCGCGGGCAGATGTATGAGCGGGGTGGTGGTCGTCGGCTACCGAAGCGCAGCGGGCGAGCTCATCACCCGCTTCCGTGAGGAGATCTACCACGGCATGCGCGTCGTGGGAGTATGCCTTCCCGAACACGAGGGCGACACGACCGAGGTGCGCGGCTGCCCGGTCCTGGGTACCTTCGGTGACGCCGCCGATGCCGCGGCCCTGACCGGAGCCGACACCGTCGCGGTCCTGGCCTGTCCCGAGATGGACGGTGTGGAACTGCGCCGGCTGGCGTGGAAGCTGGAGAAGACGGGTATCGACCTCACCGTCGCTTCCGCCCTCATGGAGGTCGCCGGCCCCCGCACCACCATCCGACCCGTCGCGGGTCTGCCCCTACTGCACGTGGAACACCCCGAACTGGTCGGTGCGCGCCGGCTGATCAAGGGAATCTTCGATCGCTGCGCCGCCGCGCTCGCCCTCCTCCTGCTCCTGCCCCTGTTCGCGGTACTGGTCGTCCTGGTCCGTGCCGAGGACGGTGGCCCCGCCCTGTTTCGACAGACACGCGTAGGACGGGACGGGGCCGAGTTCACCGTGTACAAGTTCCGTACGATGGTGATCGATGCCGAAGCGCTGAAGATGGTGCTCCGGTCGCGCAACGAGCACGACGGTGTGCTCTTCAAGATGCGTCGGGACCCCAGGGTCACTCCCGTGGGGGCATGGCTGCGGCGGTACTCCCTTGACGAACTCCCTCAGCTCGTCAACGTGCTACGCGGGGAAATGTCATTGGTCGGTCCCAGACCTCCGCTACCAGAGGAGGTCGCTCGGTACGGACATGACGTCCGACGCCGGCTGGTGGTCAAGCCGGGATTGACGGGTCTGTGGCAGGTCAGCGGCCGTTCCGATCTGTCCTGGGAGGAATCGGTCCGTCTGGATCTGCGGTACGTGGAGAATTGGTCGCTGACGCTGGACATTCAGATTCTATGGAAGACGTGGTCAGCTGTGATCCGTGGGGCGGGAGCGTACTAGTCGGTGAAGAGCATCCGAAACGATCATGAGGTGGCCCGGGACCTGGCGAGCGAGGCCGGCCAGTTGTTGCTGCGCCTACGCGCCCGACACGGCTTCGACGAACCCGAGGTCTTGCGCACCCTGGGGGACCGGACCTCACACGAGTTCTTGTTCTCCGCGCTCGGCCGATTGCGACCCAGCGACGCGGTGTTGTCGGAAGAAGGCGTGGACGATCCGGCGCGCCTGAGGTCGCGCCGGGTCTGGATCATCGACCCCTTGGACGGTACCCGGGAGTTCTCCGAGCCCGGCCGGACCGACTGGGCCGTGCACGTGGCCCTGTGGGAGAACGGTGACCTGGTCGCCGGCGCGGTGGCCCTGCCCGCGCAGGGCAGCTGCCTGTCCACGGTGGACCCGCCGTGGTTGCCGGAGGAACGTCCGGAGGACCAGCGACTGCGTATCACCGCCAGCCGCACCCGACCTCCCGCCTTCGTGCAACGCATGGCCACCCAGCTCGGGGCCGAGGTCGTTCCGATGGGTTCGGCCGGAGCGAAGATCTGCGCCGTGCTGCTCGGGGTCGCCGACATCTACGTGCACGCGGGTGGCCAGTACGAGTGGGACAGCGCCGCCCCGGTCGCGGTCGCGCGCGCCGCGGGTCTGCACACCTCTCGGATCGATGGGTCCGAGCTGCGCTACAACGCAGCCAACCCACTACTCCCAGATATCCTTGTATGTCGATCGGAATTGTCGGGTATGTTGTTGGCGAGCATCCGCGATGGAGCGGACCTTGACAGCGCCGGTCCGCACGTGGGGGGCTGAACGAAGGACCCCACGATGGAACCGGCCGTGTGTGTCGGTATTTCTAAGGCGGATTCCATGGGTCAGGCCAGCCAGCAGACCCTCGGGCGCTACCAGCTCTCCCAGCTGGACGTACTCGAGGCAGAGTCGATCTTCATCATGCGCGAGGTGGCCGCGGAGTTCGAGCGGCCCGTGCTGTTGTTCTCCGGAGGCAAGGACTCCATCGTCATGCTGCGCCTGGCGGAGAAGGCGTTCTGGCCGGGGCCCATCCCCTTCCCGGTCATGCACGTAGACACCGGGCACAACTTCGAGGAGGTCATCGACTTCCGCGACCGTAGGGTGGCCCAGGCAGGGGTGCGACTGGTCGTCGCCTCCGTCCAGGCACAGATCGACGCAGGAAAGGTCAGTGAACCCACTGGACGCTGGGCCAGTCGCAACCGGCTCCAGACCTCGGCCCTGTTGGAGGCCATCGAGGAGAACGGGTTCGACGCGGCCTTCGGTGGTGCCCGTCGTGACGAGGAGAAGGCCCGGGCCAAGGAACGGGTCTTCTCCTTCCGGGACGAGTTCGGCCAGTGGGATCCCAAGAACCAGCGTCCCGAGCTCTGGAACGTGTACAACACCCGGATCAACCGCGATGAGCACATCCGGGTCTTTCCCATCTCCAACTGGACCGAGCTGGACGTGTGGGAGTACGTCAAGCGTGAGCGGCTGGAGTTGCCCTCCATCTACTACGCGCACGAACGCAGTGTGTTCGAGCGCGACGGTATTCTGCTCGCCGACTCCCCGCTCATTCGGAGGGACGAGACCGAGGTCCCCTTCACCGAGACCGTGCGTTACCGCACCGTCGGTGACCTGACCTGCACGGGCGCGGTCAAGTCCACCGCCGTGGAACTGGACGAGATCATCGCGGAGATCGCGGCGACCCGGATCACCGAGCGCGGCCAGACCCGCGCCGATGACCGGACCAGCGAGGCCGCCATGGAGGACCGCAAGCGCGAGGGCTACTTCTGATGAGCAATGACATCCTGAGATTCGCCACGGCGGGCTCCGTCGACGACGGCAAGAGCACCCTGATCGGGCGACTGCTGTACGACTCCAAATCGATCTTCGAGGACCAACTCGACGCCGTGGAGCGCACCAGTGTCGCCCGTGGCGAGGAGCAGACCAACCTCGCCCTGCTCACCGATGGCCTACGTGCCGAACGTGAGCAGGGCATCACCATCGACGTCGCCTACCGCTACTTCGCCACGCCCAAGCGCACCTTCATCATCGCCGACACCCCCGGGCACATCCAGTACACCCGGAACATGGTGACCGGTGCCTCCACCTCGGACCTGGCGATCATCCTGGTGGACGCGCGTAAGGGACTGCAGGAACAGAGCCGCCGGCACGCTTTCCTCACCACCCTGCTCCAGGTGCCACACCTGGTGCTGGCGGTGAACAAGATGGACCTGATCGACTACTCCCAGGACCGCTTCGAGGAGATCAAGGCCGAGTTCACCGAATTCGCCGCCAGGCTGGACGCGCGTGACCTCACGTTCGTGCCGATCTCCGCGTTGCACGGCGACAACGTGGTCACCGGCTCCG
The DNA here is from genome assembly GCF_000341005.1 of Nocardiopsis alkaliphila YIM 80379. Taxonomy (GTDB): domain Bacteria; phylum Actinomycetota; class Actinomycetes; order Streptosporangiales; family Streptosporangiaceae; genus Nocardiopsis; species Nocardiopsis alkaliphila. The sequence continues at coordinate 35,186 of NZ_ANBD01000034.1, forward strand.
AGAACATGCCCTGGTACACGGGGCCCTCCTTGTTGCACCACCTGGAGAACGTGCACATCGCCTCGGATCGCAACTTGATCGACGCCCGCTTCCCGGTGCAGTACGTGATCCGACCGCACAAGTCGGACGACCCCGAACTGCACGACTACCGCGGTTACGCCGGGCAGGTGGCCGGGGGCGTGCTCAAACCGGGGGACGAGGTCACGCACCTGCCCTCGGGATTGTCCACACGAGTCTCCCGGATCCTCACTGCCGATGGTGAGGTCGCCGAGGCCTTCCCCCCGATGTCGGTCACCCTTTTGCTGGAGGACGAGATCGACGTCTCCCGAGGGGACATGATCTGCCGTCCCAACAACACCCCCGCCGTCTCGCAGGACATCGAGGCGATGGTGTGCTGGTTGACCGATACCCGCAAGCTCACCCCGCGCACCAAGCTCATCGTCAAGCACACGACCCGTACCGCGAAGGTGATGGTCAAGGACCTGCGCTACCGGCTGGACGTCAACTCCTTGCATCGTGACGAGCAGGCCGACCACCTGGCGATCAACGAGATCGGTCGGGTGCGGTTGCGCTCCACCCAGCCCTTGTTCGTGGACGAGTACGCGAAGAACCGGCAGACCGGTGGCTTCATCCTCGTCGACGAGGACACCAACGTCACCGTGGGCGCCGGCATGGTCGTCAAGGCCGGGTAGCCGGGCCGAACACGCGAACGGGACCGTCTTCGGAGGGTCCCGTTCTCTTTTGTTCGGGCCCAGGGCACGGGCGAACCCCACACGATCGGTCAGGCCGAAAAAGGTGAGGTATCGCGGAGAAAATTCTGAATGCGAAGGTCCGGGGCGCCCTTTCTGGTCCTGAGTACCAAGAGGATCTATGTGAATAGCATTCACCAAAGATGTGGAAGTTACTCGTCGTTAGGGCGCTTCGGGTCGGCGGACGCCAGGCGTGGTGTCAGGATTCGGCGGCAGGTGAGCCCCCTTCGTCAAACATAGGATGAATGTCCGGTTGCGAAAAAATTCTACAAAACTCTGGAAATTATGGTTCAACTCTGCCTAAAGTGGCGAAATCACAGGAAGATTCGCAGTCAGGCGAATACGAACGGTGATGAAGCTCGTTGTACCCCCAACCCCCGATATCCCCACAAGGAGGAAACCGCGTGAAGAAGCACCCCACTCGCAGGGTCGCCCTCGGCGCCGTCGCGGTCGGCGCACTCACCCTTCCCCTGGCCCTGACCGGGGCCTCGGCCGGCGCCGACGACCTCGCGCCGCTCTACACCAGCTCATCGGCCTCGGGCAACGACTGGTTCGTCGTCTTGGAGGACTCCATCACGACCTCCTCGGTCAGCCCGGCCTCGCTGGGGATCTCCTCCGACCAGGTGAACCACACCTACGAGGAAGTCCTCAACGGCTACTCCGCCACGCTGAGCTCCGCCGAGCTCGAAGAACTGCGCGCCCAGGACGGGGTCGCCTACATCGAGCAGGTCGGTGTGGCACACACCCAGCTCACCTGGGGTCTGGACCGGATCGACCAAGCGGACCTGCCCTTGGACGGTTCCTACACCACCGAGGCCGATGGCTCCGGTACCTCGTCCTACATCATCGACACCGGCATCGACCCGGACCACCCGGCCTTCGGTGGACGCGCCGAGGTCGGTTTCGACGCCAGTGGTGGTGACGGCATCGACCGTCAGGGCCACGGCACCCACGTCGCCGGTACCGTCGGAGGCCAGACCTACGGTGTCGCCCCCGGCACCGACCTGATCGGCGTGAAGGTTCTGGGCGACGACGGTTCGGGTTCCTACGACGACGTCATCGCGGGTATCGACTGGGTGGCCGACAACGCCGGCCCGGGTGCGGTCGCCAACATGTCCCTGGGTGGCCCGGCCTCGCAGGCCGTCGACGACGCGGTCAACGCTCTGGCCGACTCGGGTGTGTTCGTGGCCGTGGCCGCGGGCAACGAGGGTCAGGACGCCGGCAACGTCTCCCCGGCCGGTGCTTCCGGTGTGGTCACCGTAGGTGCCTCCGACGAGAGCGACACCGTCGCCTCCTTCTCCAACCACGGGTCCGCCGTGGACATCTACGCCCCCGGCGTGGACGTGGAGTCGACCATCCCCGGTGGCGGCACCGACAGCTACAACGGCACCTCGATGGCCAGCCCGCACGTGGCCGGTGCCGCGGCTCTGTACAAGAGCGGCCTCGGTGACGACGACCAGGACACCATCCTGGACTGGCTGGTCTCCAACGCCGGTGAGGGCAAGCTCAGTGGTGTGCCCAGCGGCACCGTCAACCTGCTGTTGAACGTCGAAGGTCTGTAGGTCCCACCGGTTTGTGGAGCCCCCGCACGTCCACAACCCGCGAGTGATCCAGGACAACGGGACGGCCCCGGGCCGTAGGGAGCACCCCCTGCGGCCCGGGGCCTGGTCGTATCCACGACCATTCGGGCTTTGATCACACTCGGAGTTTGTTTGGTCGCCTTCGGTAATAGTCTGGGTGTGTGGATGGATATCGTCTGGTCTTCGTCGGAGGTATGGGCCGTTCCGGCTCGACCCTGATCGAACGCCTCCTCGGTGAACTGCCCGGCTTCTGCTCCGTGGGCGAGGTCGTGCACTTGTGGCGTCGAGGCGTGCTGGAGAACGAACTCTGCGGTTGCGGTCTGCCCTTCTTGGAGTGCGGGTTCTGGGGGGAGGTCGGTGAACGTGCCTTCGGTGGATGGAATCGGCTCGACATGGCCCGGGTCTTGGGGCTCAAGGAGAGCGTGGATCGGACCCGCTTCCTGCCCGCCCTGCTCAACGGTGGGTGCGAGGACGGGACGGTCGGTGCGCGCAGTAGTCGCTACACCGAGCTCTATCACCGGCTCTACTCCGCGGTCGCCGAGGTCGATGGGGCTCGGGTGGTCGTGGACGCCAGCAAGCACGCCTCGTTGGCGGCCTGCCTGCGCCGACGGTACGGCACCCGGATGCGCCTGTTGCACGTGGTGCGCGATCCCCGTGCGGTGGCCTACTCCTGGGCCAAGCGAGTGGCTCGCCCCGACGCCTCGCCGACCAGTGGGGAACAGGAGATGGCGCGTTACTCGACTCCCCGAGCGGCGGTGCAGTGGATGGCGCAGAACGCCTCCCTGGACGCTCTGGCCCGGCGCGGTGTACCCACCCTGCGGGTTCGCTACGAGGACTTCGTCGCCGATCCGGCGGGTGAGTTCGGGCGAGTCGCGGAGTTCGTCGGGCACCCGGCTCCTTCGCTCTTCGACGGGACCGAAGCGCGGTTGTCGGTGGGGCACGCCCTGTCGGGGAACCCGATGCGTTTTCGCTCCGGGCCGGTGGACGTGCGAGCCGATCACGGCTGGCGTGAGGGACTGGCCCCCTGGCGTCGCCATCTGGTCGAAGCGCTCACCACACCTTTGCGTGTGCGCTACGGCTACTGAAGTCCACTATGCGATTCCCCGTGCTGTTGCGTGCATAAAAAACAACATATGGTAACAGTGTGAGTGCTAAGTGTGACTTTCGGGGTGGGGGAGATGGCCGTGGGCGGTGCACCGGTACGAGGAATCGCGGTGGCGGGGGCGGTGCTCTTCGCCTTGGGGATGACCGGGACGAACGACGGGACGACCGCCACGAGCACGTCCGAGCCCCCGGCGGGGGAACGGCCTCCGTCCTCCTTGCCCAGGACGGCATCCCTCCAGGGCCCCTCCTCTCCCACCGGTGATGTCGACTGCACCGTTTCCGACATCCTCGAACCCTCCTGCGGGGTCTGGTGGGGCGCCAGCCCTTACCGTGACGACATCGAACCGTTGGAGAAGGCGGTCGGTCGGGACATGGACCTCGTCTACACCTGGCGCGGCGTCGACCAGGCCGGTATCCCCGGAGAACGGGAACTGGGGATGCTCGCGCAGGGGCGTCTGATCCACACCAACATCGAGGCGCGCCGTTTCACTCGCCCGGGACACCCGGCCATCCCCTACCGCGACATCCTCGCCGGAGAGTTCGATTCCTCCCTCCGCTCCCAGGCCCGCACCATCGCCCGGACCGAAGCGCCCTACTTCGTCACCTTCGATCACGAGGCCGACGCCAACAAGCGTTACAACAACCGCGGTACCCCCGAGGAGTTCGTGCGCTCCTGGCGACACATCGTCGACCTCTACCGCCAGGAGGGCGCCGACAACGCCATCTGGGTGTGGAACGTGACCGGCTGGCCCGGCAACCTCGACCGACTCCCTGGACTTTGGCCCGGAAACGACTACGTCGACTGGCTCAGTTGGGAGGCGTACAACATGACCGACTGCGACGCCCAGCCGAACTGGACCGAGGTGCTCTCGTTCGAGGACGCACTCGCCCCCGCCTACGAGTGGATCCAGGAGGAGGGGCCACGGCACGGGATCGACCCGACCAAACCGGTGATGATCGGTGAGATGGGCACCACCGACATCGGCCCCCGAAAGACCTTCCAGTGGTACGCGCAGATCCCCGAAGTCCTGAAGCGCTACGAACGTGTGCGCGCGGTCAAGGTCTGGGACAACAAGGTCTCCGAGGGGTGCGATTTTCGTATCAAGGCCAACAAGCACGCCCGGCGCGGGTTCGAGATGGCCGGCCAGGACCCGTACGTCAACCTGCCCGATCATGCCCGCGAGTGGTTGGAGTACGCGCGAAGCCATGGCCACGGCCGGGACTGAGGGGGCCTGCGCCCACCGGTCGTGACATCGCCCAGGTGCACGGCCCGTTCTCGGGCAGTTCGTACTCGGCGCTCACCATGAAGCCCAGGGATTCGTACAATCGGACGTTCTCTCGGGCGGAGGTCTCCAGGAAGGCGGGCACGCCCGCGGCGTCCGCCTCACGTAGACCGGCCTCGATCACACGCCGGCCCAGACCGCGCCCTCGGGCTCGGGGGTGTACCCCGACCGTGCCCAGGAACCACACCGGTTCGGTCGGGCGGTGGTGCCGCATGGTCTCCTCCGCCGATGCGTAGCTCTCGGCACGATCCCCGGCCAGGTCGACCAGGGTGGGCAACAGCCGCTCCAAGGCCACGTCGGCGCCGCCGGAGTCGGGGGTGGACCACACGGCGACGGCGGTCAGGTCGTCACTGACCCACACCCGCCCGTGCGGCAGACCGATCTCGGCGAGGAAGATCCGCTGGAACTCACGAAGCCGGGTGAGGTGGTCGTCGGCGGAAATCGTGTGGCGTGTGAAGGGATAGTCCACGAACGCCGCGGCCAGAGTGTTCGCCGCCTTCGTGACGTCCTCCGTGGTGGCCTCTCTGATCATTCGTTCCCCTCCGATGGTCCGCTTCGCCCCGGGACCTTCGGCTGGAGACTATCCGTTCGCCGCCGGTCGGGTCCACGCATTATCGACACGGGTGCGCGGGGCCGGCACCGTCGGGGCCGCCCGCGCCCTCACACCCCCCTACCGCGCAGATGCAGCGCCCGCAGGATCCAGCCGGGGGGTACGCCACAGACCACCAGGAAGGCCAGGTAGGCGCGGCCTTCGAGCGGATGGGAGCGCAGGGTGGTGCCGATCCACCGCAACGCCCTTCGCCGACGACCGGCCGAAGCCTCCGAGAAGGCGATCTGCCCCGCGAGGCGGGCGTGGCCGCGTGGCACCAGCCCGAATTCGGGGTAGCGCTCCAACAACCAACGCAACGCGGTGGAGATGGTCCGCCAACGCTCGGAGAAAAAAGACTTTCGGTGCCACAACACCCGGACTCCGGGTTCGGGAACGTTGCGGATCGGACCTCGACGGGCCAACCGCAACAGCAGTTCGTAGTCCTCGGCGTAGCCACCCGGGATCTCCTCGCTCACCGTCCCACAGCCGTCCACCATGGCCGCGCGGCGGATGAGGAACGTGGACGGGTGCAGTTCGGTCAGGCGTGAACGCAGCAGATCTTTGAAGGTGACGCTGGTGCGGGCCAGGACCCGCTCGGACTCCACCCCGTCGTAGACCACCCGGATACCGCAGCACACCACGTCCGTGTCCGGTTCGGCCCGCATGATCTCCACCTGGGTCCGGAGCTTGTTCGGTAGCCAGGTGTCATCGTCGTCGCAGAACGCCACGAGGTCGGTGTCGGCGGCCAGGACCCCCGTGTTGCGCGCTCCGGGCAGTCCCGGCGTGAGCGTGTTGGTCACCACTCGAACCGGACGTTCCCCTTCCTCCTCGGACAAGGAGGGGTCGGGTCGATCGTTGTCGAACACCACGATCGTGGTGATCCGGCCCGGGTAGTCCTGTTCGGTCACCGCCCGCAGGGTGCGAAGTAGGAGTTCGGGCCGGTCCCGGGTCGGCACGACCACGCTCACCTCCGGCCAGGTGCCTTCGGTGGCCCCGGCGGGGGACTCGGTGACGGACGCTCCTTCGTCGCTGAGCAGATCGATCAGTGCCCCCGCCCGTCGGACCGCTTCCTCGGTGCCGCTGTCGCTGGTCGGGTCCACACGGAAGTCGCTCGGGGAGGCCAGAGCCTTGTCGATGGAGGTGTGCAGTTGCTGGGCGGTGGAACAGGAGCGTACCCGCCCGGCCTCCTCCACTCGGTCAACGAACAGCAGTTGGTGGTCGTCCACGTGTTCGTCCAGCTCTGGATCGCGCGCCACCACGATCGGCAGGTGCCCGGCGGCTCGCGCTTGGGAGATGCTCCCGGGCCCGCCGTGGGTGATGACCGCGCGGGCTCGGCGCATGGCCTTGGAGAGCTCGATGCCGGGCAGGAAGGGAGTGCCCGAGGCCTTCTTCGGCGCCGAGCTGTGCCCGTGTTGGACGAGGATCTTCAGGTCGGGGTGGCGGCGGGCGTAGTCGTCCATCCAGCGCACCAGCCGGTCGAACGCGTGATGGTCGGTGCCGATGCTGACGACCACGTCGGGATGGTCGCCGTCGTCCTTGTGCTGCTTGTCCTGACGTGTGGTCTGTTCGGTCATAGGAGTGGTCCTACGGTGATCGCGGTCGGCATGAATGAGCGCTGTTCCTCCCACTGGGCCAGGAACAGTCGGGTGAACGGCTTACAGAGGCGGGCGGTGAGGGTGGGGGTGTCGATGCGGTCGTAGACCTCGATGTAGACGGTCGGGATCCGCGACAGCCAGGCCAGAACGAAGAAGGGCAGGGCCACGCCGGCCCCGGTGCTGACCACCACGGAAGGGCGTTGTTCACGCATCACCCGCAGGGCGAGGGCGGTGTTGCGCAACAGGTTGCCGACATGGCGGGTGGTGGGGTGGTGCGCCCAGCGCACCGATTCGTCACCGAGGACGGACTCGGCGTCAGGGGTGCGGAAGGTGACCCACACCCGTTCCTTCCGTCGCCACCAAGGGCGCAACGAACACAACTGGGCGAGGTGGCCGCCGCTGGACGCCACCAGGAGGACCGGCCGTGCGGACATCTAGTGCTCCTTTCATGACACTGGGTGATGATCCTGGGGGTGGAGAAGGTGAGGACACGAAGACGTGCGACTCATCTTCGTGGTTTCAGGGCCAGACCTTCGCGCAACCAGTAGACCGAGGTCAGGTGACCGAGGGTCCCCACCAGCAGGCAGGCGACCAGTGTGGAGACCCCGCCCCCGATGATGGCCTCCGCCATCAGCGGTATCGCCCCGAACCACACCAGTGCGCCGCCGGCGGCCACCAGTACCGGACGACTCACGGGGTGCAGCATCGCCACCGAACGCAGTTGCCACAACGGCAGTACCTTGCGCACCAACACCGCGGTCACCAAGGCCAGTGCCGCGCCCAGGGCGCCCTGGAGGGGCACCGACAACGCGCACACACCCAGGAGAACCAGCAGGGACAACAGGTTGTTCAACAGGTTCAACCCGGTGCGTCCGGTCATGGTGAGCACGAGGTCGCCCATCCCCAGCAGTGAGGCCACCAGTTGTCCGGCGCACACCACCATCAGCACCGTCGCACCGGCGGCGTAGGCCGCTCCGAACAGCCGCATCACCTCGGGTGCGAACACCATTCCCGACAGGTAGAGCGGCCAGGTCAGGCAGATCAGCCACGCGGTCCCCGCCTGGTACAGCGAACGCACCCCCGCGTGGTCACGTGCGGCCAACAGTTCGGTGAAGCGAGGTTGGGCCGCGGACAGCACCGCCTGGGTGATCGACTGCCCCACGACCAGGAGTCGGGTGGCGGCCATGAACACCGCCGCGCCGGCGGGCCCGTTCAGCAACGCCACCATCACCACTCCGCCGCGCTGCACCCCCATCTGGGCCACCCCGCCCAGGGACCGAGGCAGGGCGAAGGCCCAGAAGGTCGAGGCAAGGACCCGTTTCCCCTCGTCTTCACAGGGCGAGGGCATGGGTTCGGGTCCAGAACGTAAATCGGAGGTGGCCCTATGGACGATCCGTCCCAACCAGAACCAGGCCAGCACCGCTGCCGGCAGGTAGGGGCCCGCCCACGCGAGGGCCAATAGACCGGCCGAACCGCTCAGCGCGATCATCCCCACCAGCGCCAGCTGGGCCAATGGTCTGCCGACCTTGTCCACCAGCACGGTGGGCGCCATGTCGTGATGGGCCCGGGACGTGGCCAGGGCGGTATCGGTGAGCACCGCGAAGGGAAGGAACAGCGCCAATAGTCGCAGGTAGGTGGCGGCCTCCTCCGGCCCCAGCGCGTCGGCCAACGGCCGTGCGAACATCAACAGGGCCGCCGAGACCAGTACGGACAGCAGTACCACCGGGCCCATGGTCCGCCGGAGCAGTGCGGGCACGCTCCCGGCCCGACCGAACAGCCGCATCCGGGTGACGAAGTAGACCAACGCGTCCGGGGCTCCCGCATTGGCCACCATCACCATGATCAGGAAGATCGAGGTGGCGAAGAACAGCAACCCCGCCGTCTCTTGGGAGAACGCGCGGGTGATCGCGACGATCAGTGCGAGGTTGAGCACCGCGCCCACCGCCGCGCCCAACATGTTGATCACCCCACCGCGCAGGACGCGACGCAACCCGCTGTCGGGGCGGTACCCGACGGAGGTCACGCGCACCACGAGGGCGTGCGCCCCCACCACGCGGCCAGTCGAGCGTCGCTCTCGGCGAACCGCGAGGCCAATTCGGTCCTCAACGATTCGGGCATCACCGTCCGCTCACGGGCGTTGTGTCGGCCCGGTGCGGCCAGGGGCGCGGGTGGCAACCCGAGGAAACGGACGATCTCCTCCAGTGCGTCCGGAGTGCCATCGAACAGGTCGGCGTGGTCCACCACGTGCATGCGTTCCCGACCCAGGTGGTGCTCCATCCGCACCAGCTGGTCCACGTAGTGCCCCCGTGCCAGGTAACCGTGGTGTTGGTGGGAGTACGAGTAGTGAGCGGGATCCGTGGCCATGCGCTCCTCGACCCCGGCCAACCGCTTCGGCTCCAGCTCGATCGCGCGGGCGAACGGTTCGGTCTCGAACCCACGAGCGGTCTCGTGGGCGTGCGCGGAGTGGGCCCGTTCCACGGGATCACGCAGGATCAGCACCACCTTCACTCCGGGCAACTCTCGGGCGATCCGTTCCGCGGCCAGTGGGTGGAACATGTAGTACGGGCTGGACTCCAACACCCGGACCCGAGGCCGCCCCCGCCTGGCGCGCAGGGGGGCCCGTAGCGGAAAGTGCGACCGGTACCAGTCCAGGCCGTGGTGGTGACCGGTATCGAAGTAGTGGACTCCCTTGCGCAGGACGGGCCCGGTGACGGCGGGATGCAGGGTCAGCGCCTTGAACAGTGAGGTGGTGCCCGAGCGCTGAGCACCGCAGATGAGCGAGTCCGGCAACGCCCTGGCGTGGCTGGTCGCCCCGCCCAGTCCGTCGGCGAGTGGTAGCAGGACACGCCGGGCCGGGACGGCGAGGCGGTTCAAGGCAGAGGTGGCCCGGGACATCGTGAGCTCCTTCGACGTGAAGTGGGCGGCGGAAATGGTTCAGTCGGCGTGGACGGCCTCGTGTGTCGCTCTTTCCTGCAGACCGTCCAGGGCGGGCAGGAGCCAGTCGTCGACGGCGGCGAGCCGACCTCCGCTCTGTACCTGTCGGTCATGCAGGTACCGGGTGGCCAGGTCGATCAGGTACAGCGCCATCACGGTGGAGACCGTGTGCGGACGCAAGCCCAGTTCGCTCATGAGTGGGTCGCGCAGCAACCGGGCCCCGCTGTCCAACCAGCGGTGCACCCCCGGATGCACACCGGCTTGCACGCACTCGTTGAGGTCATAGTGCAGTGCGTCGAAGCCGGCCGGCGCGTCCATGGTCAGGCGTTCCCAGTCCCACACGAACGCGCGCCGGGGCGTACTGGCCAGGTTCCACCGGGTCAGGTCGCCGTGCCAGGCGCCGAAGGGCAGCGAAACGTCCGGGAGCCGGTGCAGCGCTGCGCGAAGGGGCACCACCTCGGGACGTGAACCCAGCTTGGCGATGCGTTCGTCGAGGGTCCTCAGGTAGGGACTCGCCGCGAGTCCGCGCTCGTACACCGGGGACAGAGCGATGATCTGGGTGACACAGCGCAACAATTGCCGTCGGGTGGGGCGGTCGGTCTGGTCGCCCACCGGCAGGGCTTCTTGGACCAGGAGTGGTCGCCCGTTCCACTCACCGGAGTAGAGCAGTCGGGGCACCGTCACGTCCGGCAGGTGGGCTTCGGCGAGGTGGCGCAGGGCTCGGGTCTCGGCTCGCACCAGACGTGCGGTGAGGTCGTTGATGGCGACCTTGGCGTAACCGACCCTCCGTCCACCCGGGGTGAGCAACAGCAGGACCGGTTTACGGTTGGCGCGTGGCGGACCCAGGTGGATGGCGATGGACAGTTCCCGGTCGAGCGCGCTGCTGAGTGCGTGCTCGATCCCCGGGCCCGCGCCGACGTAGAGCCGGTCGCGCAGCAACAAGGGGGCCACCCCGGTGGCGAACGCACCGGTCAGCAGCAGGGTTCGCAGCCGCTCCCACAGGGAGTGCCCCTGTGCGAAGGAAGTGATGCCACGAGTGGCCGCCGAGCGGTCGTGCGCGGGCAGGATCACCCTGGGGTTGTGCGCGCTGGGCACGGGAAGGTACTGGTTGCCCCGGTCACGGGGGGCCATGCGCCGAACACTGCCGTCACCGGGGCCGAGCAGTCCGCCGCAGGGCCACAGCACCGCGGCGAGGTCGGTCAGGTAGGTGGTCTCCGTCTTCACCAGACACCCCTGCCCGTGCGTACGGCCCGACGCGCGGTCACCACCGGCTCCTCGACGCGCCACAACAGGGCGACGGCGATCATGGTGACGGCGAGCGGGGACATGAGCGCGACGTAGAAGAACATGTACCAGAACAGAAGCAGCACGGTCAGCAGGGCCCCTTGCCCGACGGTGGTCGCCGCGGCCCGGTACCGCCAGGCCGGCAGTGCGAAGAACGCCACGAACAGGACCGTGCCCACCCATCCGTTCGTGATGAGCGTCATCCACAGTTGACCGGCGTTGCCGATCACGTGCTGACCGCAGCCAGGGCACTCGGGGGTGGGGCCGATCGCCATGGAATCGGAGCTGCCCAGTGCCTCACGAGTGGTGCCCCACCCCACCACCGGTGACAGGTCGGCGGCCTCCAGGGACGCGGCGTTGCTGGCGGCCCGGCCGCCATCACTGTGCGGGGTGTCCACCCGGTCCCGCACCACTTCCGCCAAGGGGGACAGGGCCAGGACCGGCAGCGATACGACCACGGCGACCGCACCGGCTCCCACGAGGACCCCTCGGCCACGACGTAGTGCCTGGACGACGGTGAAGACCAGGGACAACACCAGGCCGGCCCACAGGGCACGGTTCAGCGAGTAGACGATCGGGGCCATCGACAGGGCGGCTGCGGCCAGGGCACACCACCGTGTCAGGCCACCCCCTTGCACCACCCAGCCGACCACCAGCCACACCAGGAGCAGGGAGAGCATGTACCCCCAGACGTTGGTGTACTCCCATGGGGCCTTGGGGCGTGCCGACTCGTAACCGAAGATGTCCATGAGCTGTGCGGAGGCCGGGTGGATCAGCGTCCGCACGTAGGGGTCCCAGAGCAGCGCGTCCGGCAGGAGGTACTCCATCGGGGCGGTGAACTCGAACCTCGGTGCCAACATGCCCAGATAGCCACCGACGATGGTGGCCAGGCACAGCACCGCCAGCGACCACACCACGAGCCGCACGGGGAGTTCACGTTCGGTCAGGTTGCCGACGTAGAGCATCACCACGGTCAGCACGAGGTAGTTGACGATCCGCAGCAGCGCCCCCGGATAACCGCCGCTGTCGGGCACGGTCCCGGGCATCTCCAACGGGACCAGGCACAGGCCGAGGACCGTCCACACCAGGAACAACGCCCACAGCCAGAACCCCGGCGGCACCCGCAACCCCACCGTCCGGTGGCGACGTACCAGTTCGGCGAACATCGGTACCGCGAACAACCAATAGGCGAACTGGCCCAGGCCCAGCGCCCACCACAGCGGATATCCGGCGAGCAACCAGATCAGTGGCCATCCGGTGACCGGGGTGGAGCCAGGCGCGACCTCCCAGGTCACACCTTTGGCTCGCGCCTTGTGGGAGGCCACGGCCGGGCCGGTCAAGGCCGGGCTCCCGCCGACGCGGTTTCGCCGCTCACCGAGGAGGGCGGCTCCGTCCGGGGGGACCCGCCCTCCCAGCCGGTGTCGGCGGTGATCTCCTCGCTGGGAGGCCGGGGCGCGGGCGGGACCGGCCGGGGTGGTGCCGGGGCGGGCCCGGGCTCGGGCTGGCGCGGCACGATGATCGCTCCCGGCACGCTCACCCCGAATCGGGAACCGGCGGTGTACAGGGCGATCAGGTCCCAGCGGCGGGTTCGACCCGACTCCACCACCGGCAGCAGCAGATCGACCGAGGCGGCCAGGGCGTGCGCGTCGGCACGCTCCTGAGAGGAGGCGGTGGCGATGACCACGAACTCCGCTCGGGTGCGCAGCAGGTCCACGAGTTCGGTGGCGCCGCCCTGAAGTGGGGCGAGATCGTCGGTGCTCCCGTGGCGCAGTACCCGCAGCCGAGGCAGATCGGCGGGGGAGACCGCCAGGTCGGAGGGGTCCGCTCCGTCGATGAGGACCTCCGCCAGCCCGGGCCCTTGGGGCAGGTCGAGGAGTTCGGTGACGGTCTCGGTACGAGGGTCGGCGCAGACCAGCAGGGTGGTGGCACCACCACGGCCCAGCGCGGCCGCCAGGTTCACGGCGGCGGCCGCGCCGGAGCGTCCCGGGGTGGTGCCGGTGACCACGATCACCCGACCGGACGCCGGTTCCTCCTCGACGTCCTCGCCCACGGCGCTCGCGGTGAGCCGGGCGCGGACCAGGTGGGCGAACTCGTTGGTTCGCTGCCCGTCGACGGTGGCGTCGGTGAGCAGTCCGGGCGAGCGGTCGTGGCGCGCTCCCGGGGCGGACAGGTCCAGCAGGACGGGCAGTCCGCCCACGCGTGCGGTGTCCTCGGCGTCGTGCAAACGCGGGTCCAACCGATCACGGACGAGGGCGGTCAAGAGCCCGGCCAGGAGGCCGAGGGCGGCGCCGGCGGTCGACCACAGCGGGATGATGGGCCAGGACGCGGATTCGGGCAGATGGGCGGTGGTGATGACCTGACCGGGGGAGACCGTCTCGCGTAGTGCGCTGAGCGGGCTGATGTCGCTGCCCAGGTCGCTGATCTCCTGGCGCAGGGCCTCGGAATCCACCTGGCCCTCGCCACCGAGACCGGAGGAGTTCGATGCGGCCAGGGAGTCGTAGCGATCCTGCTGTTCCTCGCGCAGGGCTTTCAGCCGGTCGTCGATGAGGCCGTGGACCTGTTCTCGCCGGTGGTCCAGGTAGGCGGTGGCGAGTGCCTGGGCGCCCTCGCGCGCCAGTTCCGGGGTGCGGGCGGAGTAGTGCAACTCCAGGACGTTGCTGTTGGGCGGGACGGTCACGTCGATGTCGTCGCGTATCTCCTCCGTGGAGGGGGACCCGGGCAGTTCCCCGGCCGCGACCCCCGCGACCCGGTCGGAGATCACCACTTGGGCTTCGCTGTCGAGGTTGACGTCTCCGGTCAGCCGCCCGGAGCGCTCACCGGTGAACTCGGCCATCCCGGTGGGGTGGACCTGGACGGCGGTGGTGGAGGTGTAGGTGGACGGAACCGCGAACGCCCCGGCGGTTGCGAGGACCAGCCCGCCGAGCATCCCCGTGCCCACGAGCCGCCACCGGCGCCTCAGCAGTGCGGTGTACTCCTTCAGTTCCGGTCCGGGTGAGCCGGGGAGCTCGGTGTCCATCGGATCTCCTCCACACAGACATGGCAGCACTTTTAGTAAGCGATTGCATACTAAGTGTAATCCCTTTGGGTCTGTCCGGTGACTTGAAAAACAGCCCTTTTCCTCGGTGAGGCCGTTTGGAGACCGACTGTCATCAGGTGGGCCATGGTCGACGGACCGGATTCTGTGGCGCTGGGCACGCAAAAGGGGCATCGGGTCGACTCGATGCCCCTCGTTGATTCCGCCATGGGAGCGTTCTTTTTTCGGGCGCGGTCGGAGCGGCTTCGTTTGGACACCGTGCAAGACGAATCGAGCCGCGAACGAGGTACCGGCCCGAAAGAGACCGTCGGCCGCCAATCCGCCCGTTGAGGGTGGGGAGTGAGGGGTGGGAGAGGCGGAGGCCTGGAACGAAACCGGGTCAGCCGCCGACGACGACCGGAGGCATCCCGGTGCCGGACTCCCAGACCTGGTCGCATGCCTTCTGGGCGGAGACCGTGTGCGCCCGCGCCGAGCAGTCCCGGTACTCGGTGACCTCCTCGCTGTAGACGAACAGGATGGAGAGCATCCCCGCCGAGATCACCACGCCCGCCAGCCCCAGGGCCACGCTCAACAGCGCGCCCGGGGCGTGGGAGCGGTGGGTTCGTGCGGCCTTGCGGGCTCGCAGGCCCTGCACCACGCCCATCGCGGACAGCACCCCGCTGTAGGGCGGGAACAGCAGGCCCGCCAGCCCCAGGAACAGCCCCCATAGGCCGCCTCGCTCGACCTTCGGGGGCCGACCGTCCGCGTGGGTCTCCGGGCTGTTGTCGGTCACGGCTTCACTCCTTCGATGGCGCCCGGTCAGGATGGGGCGCCGTGGTCCGCGCTCGCCGAGGCGGTGCGGAAGGTCGTCGTGGTCGCGGCCGTAACTCGCCGGTCCGCGTGGGGTAGACGCTACCCGGACCGATAGGGTGGGAGCGCGGACGGGCCGAGTGGGCCCTGGCCTGGAGTCTGTACCAGGCGTACGCGATTTCCGGATGCTGCGCCGTCCCCCGGTGCCCCCGGAAGTGGAGACCAGTGGGTCTTCCGCACCGTTCTTCTACACATGAGGGAGAAGCACGCTTTGTCCGCGCGAGTGGTGGTTCTCATATCGGGGACGGGCAGCAATATGTCCGCCCTGATGGAGGCCGCGAAGGACCCCGCCTATGGGGCCGAGATCGTCGCCGTCGGCACGGACCGCGAAGGAACCCGCGGGATCCAGGTGGCCGAGGCCGCCGGGGTGCCCACGTTCGTGGTTCCCTTCCGCGCCTTCGCGGAACGCTCCGAGTGGGACGCGGCCATGTCCGACCGGATCGCCGAGTACACACCCGACCTGGTCGTCTCCGCCGGCTTCATGCGCATCCTCGGGCCCGCCGTGGTCGGCCGTCACCAAGCGGTCAACATCCACCCGGCTCTGCTGCCCTCCTTCCCCGGCGCACACGCGGTACGCGACGCTCTGGCCCACGGTGTCCGCGTCACCGGCACCACCATCCACTTCCTCGACGAGGGCATCGATTCCGGTCCGATCATCGATCAGGTCGCGGTGCCCGTCGAGGACGGCGACGACGAGGCCGGCCTCCACGAACGGATCAAGGTCGTGGAGCGGCGGATGCTGGTCGACACGGTCGGCCGGCTCGCCCGCGAGGGCTGGACCATCGACGGCAGGCACGTGCGGTTCGGCCGCACCGACACGAAGGAGATCCGGTGACCCAGCAGGCCATCAGGCGTGCGTTGATCAGTGTGTACGACAAGACCGGCCTGACGGAGCTGGGCGCGGGCCTGGCCGAGGCCGGGGTGGAGATCGTCTCCACCGGCTCCACGGCGGCCAGGC
This sequence comes from Nocardiopsis alkaliphila YIM 80379, assembly GCF_000341005.1. Classification (GTDB taxonomy): domain Bacteria; phylum Actinomycetota; class Actinomycetes; order Streptosporangiales; family Streptosporangiaceae; genus Nocardiopsis; species Nocardiopsis alkaliphila. The sequence continues at coordinate 51,145 of NZ_ANBD01000034.1, forward strand.
TCACCGAGGCGGGCGTGGCCGTTACCCCCGTCGAGGAGGTCACGGGCTTCCCCGAGATCATGGAGGGCCGGGTCAAGACCCTGCATCCCGCCGTGCACGCGGGTCTGCTCGCTGATCAAGGCAACCCCGACCACGTCGCCAAGATCGACGAACTGGGTATCGCCCCCTTCGACCTGGTCGTGGTCAACCTCTATCCCTTCTCCGACACCGTCGCCTCCGGTGCCATCGAGGCCGACTGCATCGAGAAGATCGACATCGGCGGCCCCGCCATGGTCCGCGCCTCCGCCAAGAACCACGCGAGCGTGGCGATCGTGGTCGACCCGAGGGCCTACGACTCCGTCTTGGACGCGGTGCGCGGCGGCGGCTTCACCCTGGGGCAGCGCAAGGCCTTGGCCGGAAAGGCGTTCCAGCACACCGCCGCCTACGACGCCGCGGTCGCCGACTGGTTCGCCTCCTCCTACGCTCCCGACCCTGAGGCGACCGAGAGCGGCTGGCCGGACTTCCGTGCCTCGGTTTACACCCGCCAGGACACCCTGCGCTACGGGGAGAACCCGCACCAAAAGGCCGCTCTGTACACCGAGACCGGAGTCCGAGGTGGCCTGGCCGGTGCCGAACAGTTGCACGGCAAGGCCATGTCGTACAACAACTACGTCGACTCCGACGCCGCACTGCGCGCCGCCTACGACTTCGATGAGCCGTGCGTGGCCATCATCAAGCACGCCAACCCCTGCGGTATCGCCGTGGGCGCGGACAACGCCGAGGCCCATCGCAAGGCGCACGCCTGTGACCCGGTCTCCGCCTTCGGCGGTGTGATCGCCACCAACCGCGAGGTCGGTGCCGACCTCGCCGCGCAGATCGCCGAGGTCTTCACCGAGGTCGTCGTCGCCCCCGGTTTCACCGATGAGGCCGCTCGGACCCTATCGGTGAAGAAGAACATCCGCCTGCTGGTCGTCGCCGACCCGGAGCGGGGCGCTCGCCGGGAGACCCGCCAGATCAGCGGCGGCCTGCTGGTCCAGGACACCGACGTCATCGACGCGGCCGGAGACGATCCGACCTCTTGGACCCTGGCCACCGGTGCCCCCGCGGACGAGGCGACCCTCGCCGACCTCGCCTTCGCTTGGAAGGCCGTGCGCGCGGTCAAGTCCAACGCCATCCTGCTGGCCTCCGAGGGTGCCACCGTCGGGGTGGGCATGGGACAGGTCAACCGGGTCGACTCCGCGGGGCTGGCGGTCTCCCGGGCCGCCGAGAGGGCCAGGGGCGCGGTCGCCGCCAGTGACGCGTTCTTCCCCTTCGCCGACGGACTGGAGATCCTCACCAAGGCCGGGGTGCGCGCCGTGGTCCAGCCGGGCGGTTCGGTCCGCGACGCCGAAGTCATCGCCGCCGCCGAGGCCGCAGGGGTCGCCATGTACCTCACCGGCACCCGCCACTTCTTCCACTAGCGGGGTTCTCTTTGCTCCTTCGCTTCTCCCACCCGTCGCCCGCCACCGCCCTCAACGGACGGCCTGGCGGCCGACAGAGATCTTTGGAGCGTGTTCGGGCGCCAAAGGGCAGGACGGGAACCTTCGGTGCCTACGGTGTGATGGCTCGCCCACCCGTCGCCCGCCACCGCCCTCAACGGACGGCTTGGCGGCCGACAGGCTTTTTTCGGGCAGGCCCCTCCACGGGTTTGTCGAAAACAGGGCCTGCCGGCGTCCGAACGAAAGAACCCCCGTGGTGACCGCAATAGTTGAGGAGAAGCGTATGAGTGCGATCGTTCTGGACGGAAAGGCCGTCGCCAAGGCCATCAAGGAGGACCTGACCGAGCGGGTGGCCAGGCTGCACGCCAAGGGCCTGGCCCCCGGGCTGGGAACCGTCCTGGTCGGCGACGATCCGGGTAGCCACTCCTACGTGCGCGGAAAGCACCGAGACTGCGCACAGGTGGGCATCGCCAGCATCCGCCGTGACCTGCCCGCCGACGCCACCCAGGAAGAGGTGGAGCGGGCGGTCCACGAGCTCAACCAGGACCCCGCCTGTACGGGTTACATCGTGCAGCTGCCCCTGCCCAAGGGGATGGACGAAGGTCGGGTACTGAACCTGATCGACCCCCTCAAGGACGCCGATGGCCTCCAACCGACCAACCTGGGCAGGCTGGTCCTCATGGAGGAGGCCCCACTGCCGTGCACCCCGCGCGGCATCGTGGAGCTGCTGCGCCGCTACGAGGTGCCGATCAAGGGCGCCGAGGTCGTCGTGGTCGGCCGTGGCGTGACCGTGGGGCGTCCCCTCGGGCTGCTGCTGACCCGCCGTTCGGAGAACGCCACCGTCACCCTGTGCCACACCGGCACCCGTGACCTGGCCGAACACACCCGTAGGGCCGACATCATCGTCGCCGGTGCGGGTGTGCCCGGGCTCATCACCCCGGACATGGTCAAGCCGGGTGCGGCCGTGCTGGACGTGGGCGTCTCGCGTACCGACTCCGGACTGGTCGGTGACGTGGCCGAAGGCGTGTCCGAGGTCGCCGGTCACCTGTCCCCGAACCCGGGCGGCGTGGGCCCGATGACCCGAGCGATGCTGTTGGTCAACGTGGTCGAGGCCGCCGAGCGTCAGGCCGGTCCGACCGGCTGACACCGCGAATCGAATGGCGCGACCCGAAGGGGCGGCCCCACTCGGGCCGCCCCCTCCACGTCGTGCTATGCGCCGGAAGGGTCAGCCCGCGCGGCGGGCGTGACCGACCGGCATCGGGCGGACCAGACCCAGGGCCACCACCTCGTTGGCCAAACGGGTACGTCGGTTCTGTCCTTCCGGGATACGGAACTTTTGGTAGAGCCGCAGTAGGTGCTGTTTGACCGCGGCCTCGGTGACCACCAAGGCCTCGGCGATGTCGCGCGCGGTGGCGGGGGCCACGAAGGCCTCCTCGGACAGGGCGGGTCGACACAGGGCGGTGAGCACGTCCAGTTCGCGGCGGGTGAGCTCGGGGGCGGCGCCCCGGCGGAGTACTTTGTCGGGACTCAGCTGCTCCTTGGGCAGCCCGCCGATTCGGCCGCGTGCGGTGCCGAAGCTGACCACGTCGCCTTCCTCCAGCACCCGCCGGGCGATGGGGCGACCGTTGACCCGGGTGCCGTTGCGGGATAGACCCAGGTCCACCACGTAGACGTAGGGTCCGCGTCGGATCAGTTCGGCGTGCAGTTGGGAGACGCTGCGGTCGTCGAGATGGATGTCCGCCCCCTCTCCACGGCCAACGGTGGTGACCTCATCGGAGAGTGGGAAGACGTCTCCACTCTCCTCGATCCGTAGGTAGGGGCCCTCCACGTCGACTCCTCCCGTGCCTGCGCCGCGCGGTCGGTGGGTGTGGGAGCGACGGTGGGGGAGGGGGGACTGACGGGGGGTGACGGTTCGATCCATACGTCGTGTGGGCTTCATGGGGGTGGTCCTCGCTCACCGATGCACTCATCTTCAATCTGGTTACCCGGCTGTCAGGTGTTCTACGCGCTTACTTCGGAGTTAGGGGGATAAGGCGCGGAAATACGGCCTTGTGGCTGAACCGGAAGTGAGAAACGGACGTTTGAGTCTTCTTGGGTGAGGAGTCCGTTTCCGTGAGCCCTGAGGTATCGGCGAGGCCGAAGACTACAATGGGTTCGGTCCCTCTTGGAGGCGGAACCCGAACTCAACGGGGATCGCCCGAAGCCACCGGCGACACGGGCCACGGTGGAGCGCCGTTCGGTTTCGGACAACGCCCCTTCAGCCGGTGGCCGGTCTGTGCCAGATTCCGGAGGAGACCGTGAGGACGAGCCGCGCGGCGGCCAGGGAACTCGGAAGCGAACAGGTCGGGACGCGGTGAACGACGCGGAGCAGGCTCAGGTGGCGGGGTCGGATGGGGACGCACCCGACGACGGTGCGCGAACCCCGGGTGGGAAGGTGCCCTACTGGCTCTCCCAGGTGCCCTACGCATTGGTCTTGTCCACCCTCGTGGCGGGGATCGTGGTCGTCGCCGCGGCCTACTTCAAACGCGGTCCCGCCATCATCGCGGGGGCGTTGCTGCTCGCGGCGACCTTCCGGTCGTTCCTGCCCAAGGACTGGATCGGCCTGCTCGCGGTACGTCGCCGCTGGGTCGATCTGGTCACCTTGGTGGCCCTCGCGATCCTGCTGATCGTGTTGGCCTGGGTGGCGCCGCAACTCTCCTCGTGAGCGTCTAATAAGCTTGATGTCGAGATACCGCGACACCGACAAGCACCGCCTCCCCGGTTGGCACGGACACCGGGCGGGATCAGGGGATTGCCGCGCGCGCGGATCCGGAGACCGGCCACGAACCGGTGTCAGCGGAACTCCGCCGCACGAGGCGGTAGCAAGACTGAAGGGACAGCCACACAGCCATGGCCAAGATCAAGGTCGAGAACCCCGTAGTCGAGCTCGACGGCGACGAGATGACCCGGATCATCTGGTCCTTCATCAAGGACCGACTGATCCTGCCGTACCTCGACGTCGACCTGAAGTACTACGACCTGGGCATCGAGGAGCGTGACCGCACCGACGACCAGATCACCGTCGACGCGGCCAACGCCATCAAGGAACACGGTGTCGGCGTCAAGTGCGCCACCATCACCCCGGACGAGGCCCGGGTGGAGGAGTTCGGCCTCAAGAAGATGTGGCGTTCGCCCAACGGCACCATCCGCAACATTCTCGGTGGCGTCGTTTTCCGTGAGCCGATCATCTGTGAGAACGTGCCGCGTCTGGTGCCGGGTTGGACCCAGCCGATCATCATCGGCCGTCACGCCCACGGTGACCAGTACAAGGCCACCGATTTCAAGGTTCCTGGTCCCGGCAAGGTCACGATGACCTACACCCCGGCCGACGGCAGCCAGCCGGTCGAGTTCGAGGTCGCCGACTTCCCCGAGGCCGGTGGCGTGGCGATGGGCATGTACAACTTCCGCAAGTCCATCGAGGACTTCGCCCGCGCCAGCCTCAACTACGGCTTTGTCCNTCTACATGTCCACCAAGAACACCATCCTCAAGGCCTACGACGGCATGTTCAAGGACGTGTTCGAGGAGATCTTCGAGACCGAGTTCAAGGACAAGTTCGACGCCGCGGGCCTGACCTACGAGCACCGTCTCATCGACGACATGGTCGCCGCCGCGCTCAAGTGGGAGGGCGGCTACGTCTGGGCCACCAAGAACTACGACGGTGACGTGCAGTCCGACACCGTCGCACAGGGCTTCGGCTCGCTCGGCCTGATGACCTCGGTGCTGCGCACCGCCGACGGCCGCACCGTCGAGTCCGAGGCCGCCCACGGCACCGTGACCCGTCACTACCGCCAGCACCAGCAGGGCAAGCCCACCTCGACCAACCCGATCGCCTCCATCTTCGCGTGGACCCGCGGCCTGGAGCACCGGGGCAAGCTGGACAACACTCCGAAGGTGATCGAGTTCGCCAACACCCTCGAGGACGTCGTCGTCAAGACGGTCGAGAGTGGTCAGATGACCAAGGACCTGGCTCTGCTGGTCGGTGCCGAGCAGGAGTGGCTGACCACCGAGCAGTTCCTGGCCGCTCTGGACGAGAACCTGACCAAGCGTCTGGCCTGAGCCTTAACCGCCCACGATCGTCGTGAGCCGGCGCTCGTGGTGAGGCCTTGACCACGCCCGGGCATCCCCGCCCACGGGATGTCCGGGCTTCCTGGTCTCCGGATCCGCGAGGCAACGATGAGAGGCGCTGAGGGCGAAACGTCGTCTTCGTGGGGATGCGCACGTGCTCGCGCCAAGAATTTCTCTGCGTGTTTCCCGTGTTCGGGGCCCATGAGGGTCCTGCCGGTGGGAGGATGACGGAGTCAGGGACGGGTTCCCGAAACCAGTGCGACGTATGACACGTGGTTGCGATTCGCCCCTTTCACGAACTTTGACTTATTGTGGAGACACACCGGTGAGAACCGGCAGGCCAGAGCGGGTTTCCATCCCCTCGGCCACCATGAACCGACGTGCCGGCCGTGCGCCCGCTGGGGGGTAGGCGCGCACAGTACGGAACGTCACGAAGAAGGGCCCGTCACCATTGGTGACGGGCCCTTCGCCTTCGTGGGGGAGGACCTCGCGCGGGGCGGGCGGGCGAGCCCAGCCCCGGCGCACGTCGGAGTCAATCCTGCATGGCCTCTTCGGGGATGGGCTCACCCTCGCGCATGGCGTCGAACATCAGCTCCGCCCTGCCCTCGTCCCACAGCACGACCGATCCGACGCCATCCAGGGTGGGGGTATCGCCGACCGGCACGGCGGTGGTCCGGGTACCGCCGCGCATCGCCGGCAGCATGCTCGCCAAGTGGCGCAGCTTGTCACCCTCGTCGACCATGAAGGTGTCGGTCCCCGCGAGGACCAGCGGTACCGACTTGAAGGGATTGAAGAGCGTGGAAGGGGCACTGGTCTCTTGGACCAACGCGGAGAAGAACTCGCGCTGACGCTGGATCCGATCGAGGTCGGCACGGGGGGTGGCACGGGTGCGAACGTAACCGAGCGCGGTGCCGCCGTCCATTTCCTGGCAGCCGGCCTCGATGTCCAGACCGGCCTTCGGATCCACCATCGGCTCTTCAGGACACAGTTCCACACCGCCGACCGCGTCGACCAGGTCGACGAAGCCGCCCATGCCGATCTCCACGTAGTGGTCGACCCGCACCCCCGAGGCTTGTTCGAAGGCCTGGACCAGTGGGGCGGGGCCACCACAGACCTGCTCACCGTCCTCGCCGGTGCCGCACACCGAATCCGCGAAGGCGGTGTTGATCTTGTTGTCCGCGTACCCCGGGATGGGCATCGGCACGTAGGAGTCACGCGGCACGCTCACGATCGTGGGGTCACCATCGCCGCGCGGCATGTACAGGATCATGATGGTGTCGGTGCGTCGGCCCTCGGCGTTACCGGTGGCCAACTCCCGCATCCGCTCCTCGTCCATCCCCTCGCGGCTGTCCGAACCCACGATCATGTAGACGGTGCCACGGGCACGGTCGGGCCGGCCCTCGTAGTCCCGGAGGGCCTCCACCCGCTCCAATCGCGAGTTCGCCCACAGGTAGAAACCGGTCGGGAGCACCAGGAGCAGTACCGACAAGACGATCAGGGTGTTACGCAGACGCCGCTTGCGATCCTCTTGCGCCCGACGCTTGATGCCGCGTCCGTCGTACACACGCCCTGCGCCATGGGTGCGGCGCTTGCGGGGGCGATGCGGGGGCACTTGGTCGGCGGGCGGCAGGCGGCGGGTCTTCCCCACCACGCGCTGCTCGGACTCACGGGGGCGGTAGAGCTTTTCGAACTCGTCCGGCTCGCCGGGCGCACCGGTGCGTCTGAACACCCCGCCCCGGTCGTGTTCGCCGGTGGAGCCGGGTCTGCCCCGATGTCGTCGGTCAGCCATGGATTCGCCTATCTGCTCCGTGCCGCGTGTCGCTCGGTGTGTCCTACGTCCCTTGTGATCGCTGACAGGGTAGTCTGGTTCGGTTCCAACCCCGTCAACGCCCCGGCCGGTGCGAGGCGGCGGAAGCGAACATCGGCGGCGCGAAGCTCAGAGCACCCTGCCGGCGCCCTTCGAAGGCACCGCCACCCGTACCCGGGGTTCGGGACGTCCTCGATCACGGAAGGCCTCACGAACCCCCGTGACGACCTCCTCCACACGTTCCGACGAGACCAACGCGAACGCGGTCCCCGCCCAGCCCGACATCCTCGCACCGCGCGCACCGGCCAGCGTCGCCGCCTCCACGGCGGCCCCCACCGCCGGCAATGGC
>NZ_ANBD01000035.1 GCF_000341005.1 Nocardiopsis alkaliphila YIM 80379
GAGGCGGACAGGATGGGACCGACATCGCCGAACCGGCCCTCACGCAGCAACCCGACCGCCGCGTTGAGTCGATGCCTCTCGGTGACGGCGTACTCCACCCGGTCGCGCAACACGGGATTCTGTAGGCCGCGCAGGGCCGCCGGTAGGTCCTGGATCGCTCGAAGCGGCCCCAACGACTCCTGGGCCCGGGTGAGCTGGGCGGTACGGGCCGGACGCGGATCACGTCGGGGAAGGGCACCGGTCTCCATGACGACCAGACGCAGGTCGGCCGCTGCCAGGTCGAAGGGGAACAGGGCGAGTCGACCGCTGCCCTGATTCACCCGCACCACCTGTCCGGCCCGTGCGAGCAGGCACACCTTGTGGGCCACGGGCGGCTCGGTGGGCAGGCCGTTGGACGGGTCGGCCTCTGCCAGTTCGGTCAGGGCCAGGGTCACGGCGGCGCCCAACGCGGCGGAGTGCCCCAGGGAAGCGTGTGCGGGCAGGTCCGCGTCGAACACCACCCGCACCCCTTGAGAGGGTCTCAGCAGGCCCCGGGCACGAGCGGCGGTCACCACCGAGGTCACTTCGACGACCGCGCGATGTCGGTCGCCCAGGGGGCCGCTGGGCCTCGCCAGACGGACACGTCCATCCTCGGAGGTGTCGACGGCGGCCGTGACCCCCCAGGGCAGGGCGACGAACAGGGCGGGACCACCGATGGCCGCGGTGTGCTCACCCATCAGCGCCAGTCGTCCCGGCGCGCGCCACACTCCTGCGGGCCCGGAGCCGAACCGCTTCGTGAACTCGGCCGCCAGCGTGTCCGTTCCGGGGGCGACCTCGGGCCACTCGCCCAACGGGCCCGGATGGCCCACCCCCAACACCGCGCGCAACCGTGCCCCGGTGATACCCACGTTCCGCCCCCGTTCCCTCGCACCGGCGTGTGCGAATTCGTGCGAATCCACGGTTCCAGTCTGCCGTGGGCTCGATCTCCCCTGGCGTGGGGGTTTTCCCCTCCTCAACGGGCAGGGCTAGGTTGACGCTGGACGACGGGCGTCCTGGCGTTCGGACGCCGAGCGGAAGTGACGGCGACCCACGATGGCGGGGAGGACCATGGCCGAGGTGTTGGAACGGGTCAAGGGCATGGCTCGGCGCTACCAGAACCTGGCGATGGACTCCTACTGGGACCTACGGCGTCGTCGCCCGTTCGTGGACCACCTGGTACGCGCCTACGAGCGCTACGCGGACCGCAACGGCACCCGGTTGGCTGGTGCGGTCACCTACTTCGCCTTCCTGTCCTTCTTCCCGTTGTTGGCCTTGGCCTTCGCCGTCGTGGGTTTCCTCGCGGCGCGTGAGGTCGAGCTCACCGCGTACCTGGAGCAGGCTCTGGACGAGGTGCTGCCGGGGCTGTCGCGGCAACTGCCGATGGAACAGATCGCGGACGCCCGGGTGGGCGCGAGTGTGATCGGTGCCCTGGGTCTGTTGTACGCGGGTTCGAACGCGGTGTCCGCGTTGCGGGAGGCGTTGCACGCGATCTGGCTGAGGGACCTCGGCCAGGGACCGAACTTCGTGCTTCGCAAGCTGGGCGACCTGTTGGTCATGGTGGGACTCGGCATCGCGTTGCTGTTCACGGTGGCGTTCACCAGTGTCATGCAGACCGCCACGGTCCAACTGTTGTCGCTGGTGGGGCTGGACGGGTCCTTGGTGGCCAACCTGTCCTTGCGTGCCTTGGCGGTGGTGATCGCGATCGGCGTGAACATGCTCCTGTTCCTGCTGGTGTTCACGCTGCTGTCGGGGGAGGGGCGACCGACCCGCGCGACGTGGTTGGGCGCTTCGTTGGGCGCGGTGGGGTTCGAGGCGCTCAAGACCCTGGCCGCGACCCTGCTCGCGGGCACCCTCACCAACCCGGTCTATGCCTCCTTCGCGGTCCTGGTCGGAGTGCTGGTCTGGATCAACCTGGTGATGCGTCTGGTGATGTTCAGCGCGGCGTGGACGGCGACCTGGTTGCCGGTGTCACCCCCGTACACGGGCTCGCTGCCGCTGCCCGAGGAACTCGGTATGGACTGGACACGCCCGCTCCCGGTGTCGCGCCCTGACGCACGTGAGTCGGCGCGGCGCCGGTCGGCCCAGCGGGTGCTCGCCGTGGGTCTGTCACTGGTGGGGGCGGTGGCCGCGGCGGGAGGTGTGGCTTCGGTGCTACGACGTGGTGAGGAAAAGGGCCAATAGCGCGAAAAGTCCTATTTGGTGAATTCCCGTATTTATTGGGCCTCTGGTCCGTATGCGCGACGTGTACGGCGGGTAGTCCTCTCGTGTCCCGGTGGGTCGGTTCGCCGGGCCGAGTGGGCGGGTCGGCCGAGTGGCCGTCCACACCTTGCGGAGGGCAGATGGGAATCGCATTCGAGGCGTCCGAGCGCGCGACCTTGGGAGTGGAGTGGGAACTCCAACTCGTCGACCGGGACAGCCGTCACCTGAGACAGGAAGCGGGACGGCTCCTCGCGGAACTGCCGGACCTCAGTAGCCAAACGGAGGCCCCGCCACTTCGCCACGAACTCATGCAGTCACAGGTGGAGGTGGTGACCGGGATCTGTGAAACGGTGGAGGAGGCCAAACGCGACCTCGCCGGAAACATCGCTCGGATGCGGGGGGTGCTCGAACCCCGCGGCACCGTTCTGACCTGTTCGGGGACCCATCCGATGGACCACTGGCGGGAGCAGCGGCTCAGCCCGGGCGAGCGGTACGGCGAGTTGGTGGAGCAGATGCAGTGGCTCGCCCGACGCATCCTGACCTGTGGGGTCCACGTCCACGTCGGAGTTCGTGGTCAGGCGAAAGCCATTCCGATCGTGAACGCGCTTGCGAAGTACATGCCGCATTTTCTGGCTTTGAGTGCTTCATCCCCATTTTGGGGCGGATACGACACCGGACTCGCTTCCACACGGTCCGTTGTCTTCGGCTCGCTCCCCACCGCCGGGCCACCGCCGAACCTCCCCGGCTGGTCCGCTTTCGAGGAATACCTCGAAACCCTTCTCAGGGCGGGTACCATCGCCTCTATCAAGGAAGTGTGGTGGGACATCCGTCCGCACCCGGATTTCGGCACCATAGAGATCCGGATGTTCGACGGGATTCCCACCCTGCGCGAGGTGGGAATGGCCGCCGCTCTCTCACAGAGTCTGGTGGAGCTGTTCGATCACCAGCTCGACCGCGGGTACAGCTTGCCCAGCCCGCCGTCCTGGGTGGTGAAGGACAACAAGTGGCGGGCCACCCGCTACGGGCTCGACGCTCGCGTCATCACGGACGCACACGGAACCACGGTTCCGCTCCGTGATGACCTCTATGAGCTGGTCCGCGAGTTGACACCGGTCGCCGCCCGCCTGGGCTGCGCGGAGGACCTGGACCTGATCTCCGAGATCTTGGACAAGGGCGCCTCCTACGAACGCCAACGTGCGATCGTCTCCCAGGGAGGAACGCTCCAGGACGTCGTGGACCTGCTCTCCGCCGAGTTCGCGGCGGATCCCGCCTGCGCGACGGTCGGCGTCGGTGACGGAGCCGGTGTGCGATAACGACGTGTGAAGTAGAGGGGACCCTCCTATGCGGGGACGTGACCTGCCGGAACAGTTGACGGCTTTTCTGGCTCGCCATGAACGGGAGCTCACGGGCTTCCGCCGGGACCTGCACATGCACCCGGAGCTCGCCTTCGCCGAGCACCGCACCACGGGCCGCATCGCCGAACGCCTTCGCGCCGTGGGACTGCTGCCCAAGGAACTCCCTCAAGGCACCGGCCTGATCTGCGACGTCGGGGAGGGTCCGGGCCCCCTCGTAGCCCTGCGCGCGGACATCGACGCGCTCCCCCTCGTCGACGAGAAGGACGTCCCCTACCGCTCCACCGTGCCGGGCGCCGCGCACGCCTGCGGGCACGACGTGCACACCACGGTCCTGCTGGCGACGGGAATCTTCCTCGCCCAGCAGGCTCGCGCGGGCGCGCTCCCCGGCCGGGTACGGCTCTTGTTCCAGCCCGCCGAGGAACTCCCCGGTGGGGCGGTGGAGGTGATCGAAGCCGGCGCGATGGAAGGAGTGGAGCGGGTCTTCGCCCTGCACTGCGACCCCCGGCTCGTGCTCGGCAAGGTGGGGCTGCGTACCGGCGGAATCACGGCGGCCTGTGACCAGCTCATGGTCCGCCTGTCCGGTCCCGGCGGCCACACCGCTCGTCCCCACCTGACCTCCGACCTGGTCTACGCGCTCGGCAAGGTCGTCACCGAACTGCCGGCGGCGCTTTCTCGACGCATCGACCCCCGAGCCGGGTTCAGCCTGGTCTGGGGACGCATCAGCGCCGGTTCGGCTCCCAACGTGATCCCCGACGACGCCGTGGCCGAGGCCACGGTGCGCTGCCTGGACGACGAGGCCTGGCACCAGGCCCCCGACGTCATCAAGGGACTGGTGGAGTCCGTCGCCGGTGCCTACGGTGCCGAGGCCGAGGTCACCTACCGTCGCGGGGTACCGCCCACCATCAACGAGTCCACCAGCGTCGACATCATGCGCGAGGCCGTCACCCTGGCCTTGGGCGTCGAGGCCGCGTCGTCCACGCCACAGAGCCTGGGCGGAGAGGACTTCGCCTGGTACCTGGAGCACGCCCCCGGCGCACTGGCTCGACTGGGCACCCACTCCCCGGACTGGGAGGGGCCCATGCTCGACCTGCACCGGGGCACCTTCGACGTGGACGAACGTGCCATCGGCGTGGGAACCCGCTTCATGGTCACCACGGCGCTCACCGCGCTGTGGGACATCACTCGCCAGGGCGCTCGACTGGACCGTGAGGCCCTGGCCTGACCTGGGAAGTGTTCGTTCGGGGCCTTTGATCGGTGCGCTTCTGCCGGATTTTCGGCAACTTCGGGACACCGTGTCGGGGTGCTCATGGCTCGATGGCATCCTGAGGGGATGAAGCAGCCACTGACTGTCGAACAGATCCGACGTGCGCCCAAGGTGCTCCTACACGACCACCTCGACGGAGGACTCCGTCCGGCCACGGTGGTCGAACTGGCCCGCGAGGTGGGCTACACCGGTCTTCCGACCTATGACCCGGGGGAACTGGGTCGCTGGTTCCGGGACGCCTCCGACTCCGGTTCGCTGGAGCGGTACCTGGAGACCTTCGCCCACACCACGGCGGTCATGCAGACACGGGAGGCCCTGGTACGGGTCGCCGCCGAGGCCGCCGAGGACCTGGCCGCCGACGGTGTCGTCTACGCCGAACAGCGTTACGCGCCCGAGCAGCACTTGGAGGGCGGACTCAGCCTGGAAGAGGTCGTCGAGGCCGTCCAGGAAGGTCTGGAACTGGGACGAAAGCGGGCGGCCGAGGCCGGTCGGAGCATCCGTACCGGGCAGTTGGTGACCGCCATGCGGCACGCGGCGCGTTCTTCGGAGATCGCCGAACTGGCCGTGCGTTATCGCGACTTCGGGGTCTTCGGCTTCGACATCGCGGGCGCGGAGGCGGGCAACCCGCCCACCCGCCACCTGGACGCCTTCGAGTACCTGCGACGGGAGAACTTCCACTTCACCATCCACGCCGGTGAGGCGTTCGGGCTCCCCTCCATCTGGGAGGCCCTCCAGTGGTGTGGATGCGACCGCCTGGGCCACGGTGTGCGCATCATCGACGACATCACCCTGGAGGAGGGCCGGGCGCCTCGGCTGGGTCGTCTCGCGCAGTACGTGCGTGACAAGCGTGTGCCGCTGGAGATGTGTCCCAGTTCCAACGTCCAGACGGGGGCCGCCGAGTCCATCGCCGAGCACCCGATCGGGCTCCTGCGGGATCTGCGTTTCCGGGTCACGGTCAACACCGACAACCGTCTCCAGAGCGGGGTCACCCTGTCGGAGGAGTTCGCCAAGCTGAGCGAGGCGTTCGACTACGACTGGGACGATCTGCAGTGGTTCACGGTCAACGCGATGAAGTCGGCCTTCCTACCCTTCGACGAGCGTCTGGCGCTGATCAACGGCATCATCAAGCCCGGATTCGCACAGCTCAAGTGGGCGACGGATTGATGACCGGGGACAGAGACGGCGCCCGGGGCACCAACGTCACCCACGCGTCGACGAGTTCCAGGGTGATGGCCATCGCGTGGATCGTCGTCGCGGCCCTACTCCTGCTGGACCTGGTGATGCGGGGCACGGACCGGATGGCCTGGATCGCCGGCTCGGTGCTGTTGCTGACCATCGCCGGGGTCTACCTGCTCTGGCTGCGGCCCCGGGTGGTCTCCACACCACGCGGAATCCGGATGGTCAACCCGCTGCGTGAGACCTTCGTTCCCTGGTCGGCCGTGGTGTGGGTGGACGTATTGGACGTTCTGCGCGTGCACACCCCGGAGGGGACGTTCCGTTCCTGGCCGTTGCGAGAGACCAAGCGGGCCAAGGTGCGGGAGAACCTGCGTAAGGACTCGGGCTACCTGGATCCCGGTGAGGACGATGACCCCACGAAGATGCGCCCGGTGGAGCTGATCGCTCGTGATCTGCGTCAGGACGCCGAACGGTACAAGGCACGTCCGCTGAGTGGTCCCATCAAGGAGATCGACGAGGAAGGACCGGCCGCGCTGGGCGTCGAGGATCGGCCACAGACGATGATCCCCTTGGAGGTCATCGTGGTGGCCGTGGCGGCGACGGTGCAGTTCCTCGCGGTCCTATTGTTGACCTGATCCCCCAAGAGCCCGCCTCTGCCCACGCTGGGCCCGGCCTTCGCGTATCGCGCGAAGGCCGGGCCCGATTTTTTCGGCCATGGAGTTGACGCGACCGCCGAAATTCTGGTTAGGTTAGGCATGCCTAAGGGAAGTCTTCCGAGTGGGCGGGCTCCGCGCGGATGGCCATCCACTGGACCTTCCCCATGGGTACGCGCGCGGTTCAATCGAATAACGGGAAGAAAACAGGTGTGCGCGCCGCGAGTCCAACAGGGTCTGCGGGGACCTCGCGCGGCGGCACACCGGGGGAACCTTTCACCCCGGCCGCCTCCACGCCCGGTGCCGTCCACTCCATGGCCTCGGGGTGTACGCTCGCCACGCCGGTATCGGACACGTCGAGACCGGTCGGGGGTTCCCTGATCGTCGTGAACGTGTAAGGACCCGTTGAGTTCGTCTCGAACTCGACGGGTCCTTCGCGTACGTTCCGCTCTCCGCACCGGCCGGGGAGACCGGGCCGGCGGGATCAAGCGGCGGTGAGCACCCGGTTGAGCAGCTCTCCGAGCCTGCGGGCACGTCGGGTGACGATCTCCAGGGCCCTGTCCTCCTCGAAGGGCTCGAACATGGTCGCCACCGCGTCATTGCTGATCATGGCCAGCCCCAACACCTCGGCGCCCATCTCCACGGCGGCGATGGTCTCCATGGGGATCGACCGTCCCACCACGTCCGCACCCACCTGCCGCAGCATCTTGAGTTCGGTCGGGGTCTGCAATTGGGGTCCGGGCGTCGTCACGTACACACCCTCGGCCAGTGAGGCGTCCACCTGACGGGTGATCTCGCGCAGACGCGGGCTGTAGGCCTCACCCAGGTCCACGAAGCCGGGGCCCACCAGGGGTGACCGCGAGGTCAGGTTGACGTGGTCGCGCAGGATCACCGGCTGGCCGGGAGAGAAGTCGGTGCGCAGGGACCCGGCCGAGCCGGTGAGCAGGGCGATCCGTGCACCCGCTGCGATACCGGTGCGCACGGCGTGCGTGACGACCATCGGGTCGTGCCCTTCGTACATGTGCACACGGCCCATGAAGACCACGACGCGCTTCTCGCCTACCCACATGCTGCGAACACGACCGCTGTGGCCTTCGGCGGTGGGCTCCACGAACCCGGTGAGCTCCACCGCGTCGAACTCGATGTCCGACGCGCCCAGGGTGTCGGCCGCTCCGGTCCAACCGGACCCGAGCACCACCAAGGCGTCGAAACTGTCGGCACCCGTACGGAACAACAATTCCTCGGCCGTCGACTCCGCCAGTGCCTTGGCCTCGTCGGTCGTCCGCAGCTCTGATCCACTCACACGTGGGATGCTACCTTTCGGTCACCTCATAATCGCACAGCGCAACGCTCGGTGGTGATGCGAACCGGCCGGCCGCCCACCCCTCCAGGTGCCCCATGGCCGGGCCAGGGCGAACGGCAGGGGCATGAGGTGTGGACTCCGAGACCGCCCATACATGGTGTTCATCGCGTCCGGGCAGGTCGCACGGGGCGAACCGGAGGGCTCGCCCGTGCCCGAGAGGAAACGGGCGGAGCGCCTGAGATTTTCGGCGGTGAGGATGACCGACAATGGGGATAAGCGATTAAACCAGGTGGTGCTCCGTCGTGCCCGAAATCGCCCGGATCGGGAACGGGCATGACGCATCACCCGCAGAGGGAGTGAAGCAGCGTGACGAAGGTCGTGATCATCGGTGGCGGTCCCGGGGGCTACGAGGCGGCTCTGGTCGCAGCGCAGCTCGGTGCGGACGTGACGGTGGTGGAACGCGACGGTATCGGCGGCGCCTGCGTCCTCACCGACTGCGTTCCCTCCAAGAGCCTCATCGCCACCTCGACCCGCACGAGCTACGTACGTGAGTCCTCGATGCTGGGCATCCACATCCCCGAGGCCGAGGCCGACGAGCCCGCCGTCGAGGTCGACGTCCATCAGGTCAACGGGCGGATCAAACGCCTGGCTCAGGCCCAATCCGACGACACCCGCGCTCGCCTGATCAAGGAGGGCGTGGAGGTCGTCGCCGGTGAGGCCCGCCTGGTCGACCCGCGCATCGTGGCCGTCGACGACCGCCGGATCCGTGCGGACGTCGTTCTGCTGGCCACGGGTGCCCACCCCCGTGAACTGCCCACCGCCAAGCCCGACGGCGAGCGTATCCTCACCTGGCGCCACCTCTACGACCTCAAGGAACTTCCGGCCGAGCTCATCGTGGTCGGTTCCGGTGTCACCGGTGCCGAGTTCGCCGGCGCTTATCAGGCCTTGGGGTCCAACGTCACCCTGGTCTCCTCCCGCAAGCTGGTCATGCCCACCCAGGACTCCGACGCGGCCGAGGTTCTGGAAGGGGTCTTCGCCCGTCGCGGCATGACCGTGCTCAGTCAGACCCGCGCAGAATCGGTGGTGCGCACCGAGGACGGGGTCCGCGTCACCCTCTCCGACGGCCGTACCGTCGACGGCAGCCACTGTCTGATGACCGTCGGTATGCTCCCCAACACCGAGGGACTGGGCTTGGAGGAGGCCGGGGTTCGCCTCGGTGACGGTGGTTTCGTCGAGGTCGACCGAGTCTCCCGCACCACCGTTCCCGGGGTCTACGCCGCCGGTGACTGCACCGGTGTGAACATGCTGGCCTCGGTGGCGGCCATGCAGGGACGCATCGCCATGTGGCACGCATTGGGCGAGGCCGTGGCCCCACTCCAGCTGTCCACCGTCGCCTCCACCGTGTTCACCCACCCCGAACTGGCCGCGGTCGGTGTCAGCGAGGACGACATCCGCAGCGGGCGCGTGGACGGTCGGGTCGTCACCCTGCCGCTCAACACCAATCCGCGCGCCAAGATGAACGAGGTCAAGGAAGGCTTCGTCAAGCTCATCTGCCGCCAGCACACCGGTATCGTCCTGGGCGGCGTCATCGTCGGTCCGCGCGCCAGCGAACTCATCCTCGGGGTGTCGATCGCGGTGCAGCAGCGTTTGACCGTGGACGACATCGCGCACACCTTCTCGGTGTACCCGTCGTTGTCGGGCAGCGTGACCGAGGCGGCCCGTTCCCTCATGCTCGCCTCACCCGAGTAACCACGAAACCCGCCCGCCGTGTGAATCGGTGTAGGGCACACGGCGGGTTCCGGGCGGGACCTTAACCGGCCTTGACCTCGATGAGCGTACTTTGCCCAGGTGATCTGCCCGAAATGCCAAAGCCAGATGCGCACCTTCGACCGCCAAGGCGTCCACATCGAACGCTGTGACGGCTGTCAAGGCATCTTCCTCGATCGGGGCGAGCTGGAGCGTATCGTCACCGCCGAACAACGCCACTACGGGATGGCGCCCCCGGACCCGAACATGCCACCACCCCCCGACCCCTATGCCCCGGGAGCCGGCTACGGCGTTCGCCCCGACTCCCCGCGCGGGTACCGGCCGGACTCCCCGGGCGTCTACCAGGGTTACCGCGACTCACCGCGCCCCTATCGTCGCCGTCGCAAGAGCTTTTTGGAACAGCTCTTCGACTGAGTCGACCATGCACCCTCTCATCTGTGGGCACTGCGGAGAATGGGATCCCGAACCCGACACGGGCGCGGGCCCGAACCTGCTGCGTTGTGCCTCTTGCGGGCTCACCCGCCCCTACTTGCGCCTGCCCCTGCTATGCGTGGCCGGGCCCAGCGGCACCGGGAAGTCCACGGTGGCGCGCGCCCTGCCGGTCGCTCTGAGGGAGCGCTTCGTAGTGCTCGAACAGGACCTTCTGTGGGTGGGCGGCCTACGCGACCCCGCCGCCGACCACCGTCTGTTCCGCTCCACTTGGCTGCGCACCGCCGCCATGGTGCAACAGAACGGTCGACCGGTCGTGCTCTGCGGGACGGTGGCCCCTCCGGAACTGGAGCACTTGCCCGAGCGCGCCCTGTTCGACGGGGTGCACTACCTGGTGCTCACCTGTGCCCCGGAGGTCCTCACCCGACGGCTGCGCGCCCGCCCGGCCTGGCGGGGCTGGGACGAGGAACGCATCGACGAGACCCTGGAGTACCAGGAGTGGTTGGTGGCCGAGGCCGACCGGCTCGAAGCCCCCCTGACCTTGCTGGACACCACCGGGTCGCCCCCTTCGGACACCGTCGAGGCCGTGTGCCGATGGGTCCTGGAGCGTGCGGGAGGAGCCACCTCGACCTCTTCCATGGGCTGAGACCGCTTCTGGCCCGAGACCGGACCCTTGCTCCGGCGCACGCGAAGGCCGCGGGGAACGAACCGTTCGTTCCCCGGGGCCTTGTCGCTCACCAGTGGTCAGAAGTCGAAGCCGCCGAAGTCCCCGAAGTCGCCTCCGCCATCGAAGTCGCCGCCGGCGTCCTCCATGCCCGGGTCTCCCATACCGGCGCCCATCATTCCGGCACCCATCATCGAGCCCATCATGGAGCCCATCATCATGCCGGTGAACATGCCCATCATCATGTTCATGCCGAAGTAGCCGCCCGCGTAGGGCGAGTAGGCCGGGCCCGCGTCGTAGTAGGGTCGACGGTCACCGTCGACCTCCACCATGCGCACGTCCGGCTGACCACCGGTGCGCACCGCCTGGGCGCACGCCGGGCAGGCGGTGACCGACCGGGGCGTACCACCGGGCGGCGCCCAGGTCACGTCCTCGCTGGACGGGCCGTGCTGTGGATTGAAGAAGCAGGGGCCGCGCCGCTCCGGCACCGGGTCCCCGTTCATCCGGGCACGGGTGGCCGTCATGTAGTACCGGCCGTCCTCCAGGGCACTGGTGACCATCCTGATCTGTTCCGGCTCCTGGATGGTGTCCAGTAGTGACTTGGCCTGGTCGTAGGAGTCCATGGCCCGCGAGTAGTCGCTCCGGGTCGCATCGTCCACCTTGGACAGGTCGATCTCCAAGCGGGCGACGTCCTCACCGAGGCGTACGACGTCCTCGGTGGCCATCTGCTTGATCTCTTGGAGTTGCTTGGCCTTCTCCGCCTCGCGTTTCTTGCGGCTGTTGTAGACGTACCAGCCGCCGGCCG
>NZ_ANBD01000036.1 GCF_000341005.1 Nocardiopsis alkaliphila YIM 80379
GGCTGGTCTCCACCGCCTGCGGGACCGAGGCGAGGGTGTCGATCTGGTTGCCGCCCTCGTTGAGCGCGATCTCCCGAATGGCCTCGGTGTCGTCCAGGTCGGGCGAGGTGACGTAGAAGTAGTCACTTCCGCCCAGGATCCCGTAGGCACCGTTACCGACCTCGGCCATGACCGGTTCCATCAGTGTGTTGACGCCGGCCTCGGAGGTGGCGACCTCGTAGGGCAGGATGACGTAGTAGACGGGTGTGTCGGCGTTCGCGGCGGCGGACTCCAAGGCGCCTTCGTCGGCGGTGGAGATCTGCTCGATGGAGGGGTCGATGAAGACTCCGTCACCCTCCAGTTCCTCGACGATCTCCTCGGTGGTGGGTGCCTCGACCCCGGTGTCGGCTACGGCGGGGGGCGG
>NZ_ANBD01000037.1 GCF_000341005.1 Nocardiopsis alkaliphila YIM 80379
GTCAGTACTGTGGGCGTTACCAAGCGGCGCAACATGTCGATCCTCTCGCCTCCCTTGTCCAGAAAGGACGAATGGGAGAACCGCACGGTTCCCGGCCGGACTCCGAGGACGTGACCTGTGGCGAAGCTCTCCCACGAGTCCCACGCGGTTGATACCCGCATGCGAACGCACGAAGGGCCCACCGACGCTCCTGGCTTCCGGCGGGCCCTTCGTTCGATGAGCGGGGTCAGCCCTTGGCACCCGAACCCGCGGTGGTGCGCTCCCCCTCGGGGTCGCGTTCCTCGGCCTCCTCGGTGGCGGCCTCGGCGGCCTGCTCCTGGGCGGAGAGGGTGCCGGGCTCGTCCAACGGAACGAATCCGGTGGCGCCACGAGGGGCGTTGTACCGGGTCACGTCGAGGATGCTCTCGCGCTTGGCGACGATGGCCGGTACCAGTGCCTGACCGGCCACGTTCACGGCGGTGCGGCCCATGTCGAGGATGGGGTCGACGGCCAGCAGCAGACCCACGCCCTCCAAGGGCAGGCCCACGGTGGACAGGGTCAGGGTGAGCATGACCGTGGCGCCGGTGGTGCCCGCGGTGGCGGCCGAACCGATGACCGACACGAACACGATCAGCAGGTAGTCGGTGATCGCCAAGTCGATCCCGAAGAACTGGGCGACGAAGATCGCCGAGATCGCCGGATAGATCGCGGCGCAGCCGTCCATCTTGGTGGTCGCCCCGAACGGCACCGCGAACGCGGAGTAGTAACGCGGCACGCCCAGGTTCTGCTCGGTGACCCGCTGGGTGACCGGCAGGGTGCCCATGGAGGAACGGGACACGAAGCCCAATTGGACCGCGGGCCACACCCCGGTGAAGTACTTGGCGGGGGACAGGCCGTTGACGGCCGCGACGATCGGGTAGACGACGAACAGCACCAGCGCCAAGCCGACGTAGATGGTGACCGTGTACTGGCCGAGCGCGCCGATGGTGGTCCAGCCGTAGCTGTAGACGGCGTTGCCCAACAGACCCACGGTGCCGATCGGGGCCAGGCGGATGACCCACCACAACGCCTTGAGCACGACCTGCAGGGTCGACTCGGTGAAGGCGATGAACGGCTCGGCCGGCTTGCCGACCTTGACCGCGGCGATGCCCAGGACGACCGCGATGACGATCAGCTGCAGGACGTTGAAGCTCAACGAAGTGCTCAGGCCGCCATCGTCGGTGGCGGAGGTGCTCGCGGCCAGACCCAGGAAGTTGGCCGGCACCAGGCTCTCGATGAAGGCCAGCCAGGAACCCTGGTTGGTGGGCTCGGCGGCGTTCCCCGCGTCCACGGCGCTGTTCAAGCCGGGACGGATGGTCAGACCCAGGGCGATGGCGATGGCCACCGACACCAGGGCGGTGATCGCGAACCAGAGCAGGGTCTTGCCGGCCAGTCGCGCGGCGTTGGTGACGTTGCGCAGGTTGGCGATGGAGGAGATGACGGCCAGGACGATCAGCGGTGGGACGATCGTGCGCAGCAGCGCGACGAAGGTGCTGCCGATGGTCTGCAAAGTGGTGGCGAGCCAGTTCGGCTCACCATCGCCCACCGGGCCGATCTGGACGGCGACCACGCCCAGGGCGAGGCCGAGGACGAGGCCGATGAGGACCTGGACTCCGAAGGAAGGAAGCGGGATACGCCGCTTCGGCTTGACCTGTTCGGTCGTTGCGGACACGGAAGTGGCTCCAAGCGGGTGAAGCACTGGAGCTTGGGCAGGCCGACGGTCGGCCGGACGCGCGGGAGCTCCAGTGAGGGAAAGGGTGTGCGGGCGTCACCGGAGGAGGTGACGATGGGGAGAAGGCGTGGCGGCGCGCGACCCGAGCGGGCGCGCGTGGACCTAGCTACACGCGTGGCTGTCGAGGCGGCACAGGTCGATGTGCCACCTTCGCGTCAGTCCCCAAATGTTCGTCACGGTGGAGAACTTTAACCCTGTTTACTCGCCTTTGCCATATACGCCCGAGTGGTATCCGTGTCACCTCGACGTGAAGGCCCGACCGCGCAGGCTCTTCCCGTCCACGAGGGCGATGAGGATCACCCTGCCCACGGGGTGGCGGCCTTCAGGGCAGGCTCCTGCGAGGTGGAGCGTGTTCCCGTGAAGGCAACAGCCAGGGTCGGCACACCAGGAAGATCAACGCGATCTCGACCGGAGCACCCCCGTAGTACATGAGTTCGGCCCCGGCGCGGGCCTGCTCCGCGGGTACCCCCTCGGGCGGGGTGGCGTACAGGACCTTGGCGAGGACGTTGTGCGCGGCGATGGACGCCACCAGCGCCCAGGCGCGCCAAGGCGCCGAGAGCCTGTGCGGCGCCGGATCGGGTCCTCCCAGGATGGCGAAGGTGAACAGGTATCCGGCGGCCGGCACGTGGATGTGGACCGCGGCGTGCAGCAGCGGGTCGGTGTGCGTGGCGGTGTAGAGCCCGGTGCGGTAGAGCACCCACAGACCACCGATGTTGAGCAGCGCGGCGATGAACGGGTTGGTCAGGAACGTCGCGGGTGGTGAGGTCAGGAGCCGGGACAGGCGCCGGGCCGCACCCACGGGCAGGACACGCAGGGCCAGGGTCGCCGGCGCGGCCAGGACCAGGAACAGCGGGCCCAGCATGCCCAGCAGAACATGTCCGGCCATGTGGGCGACGAAGTCGTGGTGGGCGCGTTCGGCCAAAGGCCCGACCAGCCCCGCACCCACGAGCAGGAGACCACCGAGCCAGGCGAGGGTGCGGGTCATGGGCCACCGCGTACCGCGTTCGCGCAGGCTCAGGACCGCCACCAGGTAGGCGGTGAGGAGGAGGATCAGCAGAGCCGGTACCGACCATTCGCCCAAGCCGAACGGGGTCGGTTCGGGGGCTCGGTGTTCGTGGTGATGGTCCACGGGTCAGGTCCGGGCGGAATCTGCTCGCGACGACCGGCGTGCTCGTCTGCCGGTGATGATCCACAGCACGACCCCGGCGAGGAGCAACACACCGGCGATGACGTTCCACGTCACGTCGTAGGGCACCAGGTTCACCCCGTAGCGGATCTGGTGCAGTCCCAACAGCTTGTGTTGCACCAGGCCGTCGTAGAGCTGGAAGAACCCCGCTCCGGTCAACCACCCGGCCGTGAAGGTCAGGCCCTGAAGGGTGCGTTCGCGGTGCAGCGCCGCGACCATCAACAGCGCCGCGACGGTGGCGAACCAACTGAAGGCGTGGAAGAGCCCGTCGGAGACCAGACCCACGGCGGTGGTGGAACGGTCGTAGAAATGGTGCCAGTGCAGTATCTGGTGAAAGACCACCTCGTCGACGAAGGCGATCGTGCCCAGGCCGAACAGGATGCCGGCGGTCACGTTGCGGCCGTGGCGCGGCTGTTGGACAGCGGGCGATGACGCGTCCATCGGCGTTCCCCCGAATCGCCGTGTCTTGAGCGGGTGGTGTGGATCACGCCGCTCCGAACTCGATGTCAGGGCTACCCGTTGGCCTTGGAGGGAAACGGTCGGTCCATCGCCTCGTTCGCGGGCGTACGGGGCGACCAAGGGCCCAGGGACGGGCTCAGGTCAGGGGCACGAGCGAGGCGCGGCGTGGCCGGACGGGTCGGCTCGCCCTGGCCGGCGGGGATCGACGTGCCGGTGGACGGACCCCCGTGTTCGAGGGAGGGGCGAGCCAGTGGTTTTGTCGGTGCCTCTAGGAGCCCGTTTTCGGCCTTGTTCTCCGAAGGGTTTTTGAAGGGGAGAATAAAGCCTTGCGAAGGTGTGTCCCCAGAGCGCTTTTTCGGATATCCTTTTTGGGGTAAGGGGTTTCGGTCAAGGATCAAATGCATTTACGGTTCACCTTCTTTGGCATCCATCGTAAAATTCAGCGTTTGCCCTGGTGGTAGGGCTCGCTGTGGTCCTCATGTTTGTATTTGCAAGAACCCTGGTTTCGGTCTTCAGATATTCTTTCAGGGTTTGTGGGCGGCTCGATGTCTTTGGTAATTTATTCGTGTGGCGAGCGGCACCTTTCCGCTCTCGATGAATGTTTTTCGGTCGCAGTCGAAATAGATAGGCTCCCCCCGTCGTGCGTCGTCCCCTTGCCCTTGTGGCGGCGGCTTGTGTGGCCTCCGCCCTGACCCTGCCGTCGTGGGGTGGCGACTCCGAAACGACCGGTGGGCGGGTGTCCGGCCCCGGAGCCGAGCGCGTCTTCGGGCCCGAGGGCGATGAGGCCTTCGTTCAGGAAGAAGCCCATGGGGAATCGTCGAAGGCCACGCCTTCCGAGGGCGGCCGAATGGCGGTCGAGAGTTCGTTTCGGGCCCAGGTGGACCGAGCGTTTCCTGGACGGCCCTCTGGCGAGAGCGAATTCGCCGACGCGGGAGTGGGCAACCTGGAATGGGACCGCGTCTACACCCGGCGACTCCTGCTGAGTTTCCCCGTCGAACTCGGGCCGGAGACGACTGTGGACTCCGTCGCGCTGCGCACAGAGGTGACCTGGTCCTACGACTGCGTCAGTGACTCCCACGTCGAACTGCACCGGGTGGACCCCTTCGACGACACGACCACGTGGAGCGACCAGCCCCCGTCTCGCGCCCTGCTGGACACCCGCAACGTCAAGGGTGGCCGGCCCGAGTGCTCCGTGGAGGGGGGCGTGGAGTTCGACGTGACCGAGGCCTATCGATGGGCCCTGGAACACGGCGAGTCCCACCTGCACCTGCGGCTCAACGAACGTGACGAGGTCGGTAGCACGGCCTGGCGTCGTTTCGACGTCGAGGACACCCCACCGGTTCTGTTGGTGGAGCACCACACACCGTCGAGCACCGTCTCCTCCGACCTGCCGGAACGGGTCCATCGGCCCAGCACCGAGAACGCGGAGGCGTCGTCCGTCGAACCCGCGCCGGAACGGGCCTCGTTCGAACGCCACCCCCTCGACGTCACCGTCATCGAACCCGTTCCCCCTCCGGGCGGACCCGAGCAGGTCCGTTTCCGGGGACGGGCACGAGCCACCGCAGCGACCACTTCGCGACACCGCCGAGGGGTCGCCGAGGCGATCGCCCGAGCCCGGGGCCCTCCCGCCACCGGGAGGACCCCACCTCCGGTACGCCGATCGCAGGCGATCGGCGAGGACGGCACCCCACTCTTTTGATGCGGCCTTCGTTGGGGAGCAGGGACGCATCGAGGTCGGCCCGGACGGCCGGGCCGGTCGTTCCCGAGGCATCGCGGCGGGCGAGGTCCTCGGTGGCGACCGAAGGAACCGTACCGGCCATGGGTTCGGTGGAGACCCCTGGTGAAGTGCGATTCCAGGGCCGAGGGGGGCGTTCGTTCGTGACCGGAGAACACCCGTGTGGCGTGAGCCGGTGGAGCACCGCCGTGCGGAAGACCTCGGTGGCCCGGGTCCGTCCATGTGCGTGGGCAACACAGGGACGGATTCCGGGCCGCCCGAGGAACACCGGGCCGCGCCGCCATCGAATCGGGCGCCGTGCCAGGCGGCCCGGGTGCGGGCGGAGCGGTCTTCGATGTTCTCGTGGACGGACTCGGCACCGAGCGAACACGCACCCTTCTTCGTCGGTGGGGTGTGGCCGGCGGCGAGGCCGTGGGTCGGTGTCAGCGTCCATCCGGCCCGCGCCGCGACCGGTGGGGGCTCTGGTCGACCACCTCGTCGGGATGTGTCGTCGAGGGTGGGACGGGAGCGTTTCGTGGTGGTGCCCAGGGGTACATGGGGCGAAAATCCTCACATATATCTCAGAAGGTGACGAATCGGGCAAGCGTTCGTTCCTGGTGGGCCGCCCGAACCGTCCAGAAGGGCGCGAAGAAGATGGATCGAAGCGGTGAGGGGGCCGGCAAGGGTCGGAGCCGGGTCCGAGGTGGGAAGACCACGAAGGAAGGCACATCGCCCGAAGGGGGCACCGAGACCAAGGCATCGGCGAGACGCTCGGCGAGGGCCGAAAGGGTGCCCCGTCCACGCCGCGAGAACACCGGGCGTGGGGCCGAGAGCGAGGACACCGATGTGTTCCTCGACGTCCCGGTGGTGAAGGTCGACGAGATCGAGCTCGAGGTGGAGGACCTACGAGCCTCCGTCTCCCTCCAAGCCGAAGTGCTGGACCTGCTCAAACTGAAGGTGGGCGCGGACGTCGAACTCGGACGTGTCGGCCTCACCATCAAGGGGGTCGAAGCCGAGGCCAGGCTCAGGGTCCGGCTCGACAACGTCCGGGAGATCATCGCGCGCGTACTGAAGACCATCGATGCGAACCCACAGATCCTGGAACACGTGGCCCGGGGGGTGGAGTCCTCGCTCGACGAGGTGGCGAGCGGCGCGGGAGAGGCCGCAGGGGCCTTGGGCCGAGGCGCGGGTGATGCCGTGGAGGACGTGGGTCGGGGCGCGGGCGGTGCCGTGGAGGACGCGGGGGAAGCGGTGGCGGACGTCGGCGAAGCCGCCGAAGAAATCGTGGACGAGGACGAACGGTGACCACTGAACGTGAGGACCACGGGTCCGGCGAGCCGGAGGACGACGCGTGGATCAGCGCCTCCGTGTCCGCCGACGAACTGACCTTCCACGAGGTGCCCCGCGTCCGATCCCGGTCCTGGGGACATCCGAACCACGAGGGGGCCTCCGGGAGCGAGCGCACGGGCCTTCCCCGGGAGAACGTCCAGACCGGGGTGGTCTACGAGGACGTCCACGTCGACTACCGGCTCACGAGCCGGATCCGGGTGGACCCACCGGACAGCGACGATCCCCAGGAGTGAGGACTACGCCAAGGGCGTCGGGGCCTTCGAGGGCCGGGCCGTGGAGGGTTCGAGCTCGCGGTGGAGGCGGAGCGCGCGCAGCGCGCTGAGGATCGCGACCAGGTCGACGACCTCCTGCAACAACGCCCCGACGACGGCGGGCAGGTAACCGAAGGCCGCCACCAGCATCAGGCCGACCGAGATGACGATGCCCATCCAGATGGATTGCAGGGCGATGGACACGGTGCGTTTGCTCACGTGCGCCACGTCCGCGACCCGGCCGATGTCGTCGGAGGTGATCACGGCCGAGGCCGATTCGCTGGCGGCGGTCGCCCCGCGCCCGGCCATCGCGACACCCACGTCGGCGGCGGCCAGCACGGGGGCGTCGTTGATGCCGTCGCCCGCCATCAGCACCGGCCTGGGTTTCAGGCCTTGGACGATTTCCACCTTGGTCTGTGGCGTGGTCTCCGCGTGGACCCGGGAGATCCCGGCTTGGGCCGCGATCGCCTCCGCCGTGGGCCGCACGTCACCGGTGACCATCGCCACGGTGTCCACGCCCTGCTTCCTGAGCCGTTCCACCGTGGCAGCGGCGTTCTCGCGCAGGGGGTCGGACAACATGACCACGCCGGCCAACCGGTCGTCGATGGAAACGTACACCGCGCTCTGGCCCGCGTCCGGTTCGACCCGCTCCAGTCCTTGGACGACCTCCTCGATGAACGCGGGCTTGCCCACGCGCACCTCGGTGCCGTCGGCCAGCGTGGCCAGCACTCCGTTGGTCGCGATCTCCTCGGCCGACTCGACCTCGGCGAGCACCGTGCCGAGTCGTCGGGTCTGCTCGACGATCGGTTGGGCGAAGACGTGCACCGAGTACTGTTCGGCGGTGGCCGCCAGTCGTAGCGTCTCCTCGGCCGAGAGCTCGCCCGAACGGACGTCCACCACCTCGGGCCTGCCCCGCGTGAGGGTGCCGGTCTTGTCGAAGGCGGCCGAACGCACCCGGGCCAGGGTCTCCAAGGCCCCGCCCTCCTTGACGATCACGTTCAACCGGGCCGCCGAGCTCATTCCACCCATGAACGCCACCGGGGCGGCGATCAACAACGGGCAGGGCGTGGCCACCACGAGTACTTCGGCGAAACGGGTCGGGTCTCCGCTGAAGTACCAGGCCAGTGCGGCGATGGTCAGTGAGACGACGGTGAAGGGCACCGCGTAGCGGTCGGCCAACCTGACCATGGGGGCCCGGGACTCCACGGCTTCGCGCACCAGCCGCACGATGGAGGCGTAGTGGGAGTCCTCCGAGGTCGCCTCGGCCCGCATGGTGAAGGTCTCGGTGCTGTTCACCGTGCCGGAGAGGAGGGGTCCCCCTTCGGCGTAGGTGACCGGTAGCGGTTCGCCGGTCACGGAGGATTCGTCGATCACGGCTCGTTCGGAGACCAGGGTGCCGTCCACCGGGAGCACTTCCGAGGAGCGCACCACCAACAGGTCGCCGACGAGCACTTCGTCCACCGACACGCTCTCCACCTCGGAGGTGGTCGGGTCGATCCTCTGGGCGAAGGACGGGGCCCGGTCGAGCAGGGTGTCCAGTTCATGACCGGCGCGTTGGGCCGCCCAGTCCTCCAAGGCCTCGCCGCCGGTGAGCATCAACGCGATGATCAGGCCCGCGACGTACTCGCCGACCAACAGGGTGGCGATCATGGCGACGACGGCGAGGACGTCCAGGCCCCAGTGCCCGGCCATGAGGTCCTTGACCATGTCGCGCACGGTCACGGCGATGACGACCCCGATGGCGCACACGGCCACCAGGGCCAACGCGGTGGTGTGCCCCAGGGCGAGGAGGACGAGGCCGATGGTGAGCGCGGCCACCGATCCCAGGACGAGCGGCTGGCCACGGAGGAATCGCAACACCTTCATGGCGCCACACTCTAGGCCGGGGTGGGTCCGGGGTTCGAGAGGGGGTGGTGCATGGCTCCCCGTGTTGGTCGTCGCGGTGGAGCGGGGTTTGCTGGGGAAAGAGGAAGGTGGGACACCTCGAAAAGCGGCTATCGAGGAATATGGCTATCCTTGCGCAATGCTCTGGACCGTTCTCTACCACGTCAATCCGACCACCATTACGGTGGCCTTGGCGTTATCTTTCGCTGCGGCACTTGCTTTCGCTTGCCTACGCCCGCCGATGCGCGTGATCGTCGCGCTCATGACCACTGTCTACCTGGTGATTCTGGTCGCTCCGATATCCAGTATCACGGCTATTGGTGAGGGGGACCGGTGGGTGGTTTGGGACCCGATGCTGTCCTTTCAGGACATCGGTGGTGAACCCTACCCCTCACCGGTCGCGGTCATGGTGAACGACGAGGTCGCCGTCCATTACTCGTCGAAGGAGCTCCCAGTCGAAGAGCGACACAGGTGGGATGAGCCGGGGGTGGAGTGGCTGTTCTCCCATGGAAAACCCGATGGTGGGTTGGTGCTCACCGACTCCGAAGGCGAAGTGGTGGAGTCACCACAAGCGGTGGCGGTGATCGAGGAGGAGCTCGAAATGCAGGAGGCCTACGCCTCCCGGGTCGAGGAGGAGGGGCCGTGGGGGCACAGCGGTGGATTGGCCCTCCAAGAGCGAACCCTCAACACGTTGTTGTTCGTGCCGGTCGGAATCGTGGCGTTCTTCGCCTTCGGTTCGTGGACCGCTCGGCTGCTCTTCGGTTCGGGATTGTCGCTGACCATCGAAGCGTCCCAGTGGGTGTTGGCAGCGGGACGGACGGCGGATGTGGGGGACTTGATGGTCAACAGCGTGGGAGCCTTGGTCGGCACCCTCATGGCTTTGAGCGCCGCCGCGCTGGTCGGGTTGCGCAAGTCCGAGCCCCTCGGAGAAGCGGGACCGGAACAGGCCGGCGAAGAGCTCGAACCGGACCGGAGCCGGTGAACGAAGCCTCGGCTCACGATGTCTTCCGGGAGTCCTCAAGATCTCCGTCGCGCCGAGTTTTCCACAGCCTGTGGATCTCGCGGGTGACATGGTCTGGACCTCTGGCGGATGATGTCTGTATCGGGGAAGCGCGGTTCTCGCCGGCTTCGCCCTGCAGGAAGGCCGGTAGACGGCGAACCCCGGCTCTTCTTTCGCGAGTTCTCGGCGAAGGTCTGATGCCTGCTGGGCGAATGTGGAGAAGGCCCCGGCCATATTCGGTTTCCAGTGGTCGGGGGCCTTCTCCGCGTTTTTGGCTAGGCTCGGGTTGGGCGTGTTGTCGCGAGCAGTGCCGACCATTCGGTGACACCAAAGGCCAGGTGCCCCGAACCCCTGTTCTGGGTGTCCCGCACAGCCGCACCTGTGGGCACTCCTGAGACTTCGACGCAGTTCTCCTGCCGGCCGCTGGAGTAGCTGGACTTTCGGAAAACCAGGTTCTGGGACATATCGAGCATGGAGTTTCTCCGGATCAGGTCACGGACTCCAGGACTTCAGTGATGAACCGTCGTGAATCATCGACCGAGAGAGCGGAGGCCTGGGCATAGTCGTACATCAGCTCATGCTGGCGAACGTCGTCGACCTCTTCGAGGAACAACGTGTTCACGCCACTGGTCTCCAGGTATACACAGCTCGGGTCTTCGGGGAAGTCCAGGATGGTGAAGCCACCTGGCATGACCGCGTGTGGACCGAGGCGGTCGGGGAGGATCTGCACCCGCAGATTCGGCCGTTGCACATCGATTAGGTATTGAAGCTGGTCAGCGAGGTCGGGCGTGATCTTCCGAAGTGCGGATTCGTCGACCACGGCCCATACTTTCGGGGCGTCCGGGCGAGCGAGGATCTGCTTCCGAATCATTCGTGCCTCGACCGAACGGGCGACGACCTCTTCATCGGTGATGCCATGCCCTCGGATCACAGCGCGAGCGTAGGACTCCGTCTGAAGAAGACCGGGAATCAGCAAGGTTTCCACTGTGCGGATCGTAGAGGCCTCGGCTTCCAGGCCAACGTAGGCGCCCTTACCGAGTACGTCTTGATAGCCGACCCACCAGCCCTTGAGCCGTGATTGCTCGGCGAGTGCGATGTAGGCGCCACGCTCGGCGGGGTCATCGACGCCGTAGACATCGAGGAGTTTCTCGATATCGCCCGGAGCGGGGAGCACCCACTCGTTGCGCTCCATGCGGGTGAGCTTGCCGCGAGAGAAACCGGCCTTCTTCGTGGCTGCGTCCGAGGTGAGTCCAGCTGCTTCTCGAAGCTCTCGAAGCTTCCTCGCCAGGCGACGGCGGCGCACGGTCGGGCTGCCAGCCACAGTGTCGTCTCCCCTCGGGTCGGTTCCCTCCGATCCTATGACCGGTTGCTGAGAGTCAGACATTATTCCCATCTCTCACATTGATGCTGACGGATAGAAGTACTACTAGCGGTTAACATTAATTTAAGCATTGCAGATTTCTGCGTCATGGGTGACCATGGTTTCACTGCACGATGTTTCGCCGGGCTTCTCGTTCCCGGCCTTGACCTGGGAGGTGTGCGCTCATGGCGCCCCTGTGCCCGAACCCGTCCGAACCGGCCGATGCTCGTCGCCCTTACACCAGCGAGGGGGACCGATGAGCTACCTCTCCTCGACCGAGGTGTCGACCATCCGCTCCCTGGCGGCGGAGTCCGCCTTCTCCCTCAACCACCGCACCGACCTGCCACCCCGACCCAAGACCACCGACCCAAACCACCAAGGCCCCCGCGCACGGATCTTCACCTGCGGACCCCACACCAAGGCCCCGACCAACGACCCGGCCCCCTCAAGCACCGAGCCCGCACCGCTTCCGGCGCCCAAAGGCAAACACCACCGACCACCCACACCCGCAACCACCCCAGCCGACGAACCCGCACCCGCACCGGTCACCGAAGAGCCCGGGTACACGGTGATCGACCTGCGCTACCGCCGCGTGCGCTGGCAACACACCCCCACCCACACCGACCAGCACCACCAACACGACCAACACAGCCAGCACGACCAGTACGGCCACGGCATCCTCATCGACCTGGACGCCTACCGCGCCCAAGCCCTGGCCCGCAGCCGACCCCCCACCCCACCCCGCACACCACTACGACAACCCGACCCACACCCACGCCGCCGCAGCACCAGGGTCCGCCGCTACACCCACGACCTGAACCCCGACGACCGCGCCGAGTTCGCCACCCTGCGCAACACCATCCGCCGCTACCTGAACCAACCCCACACCCCCACCCAGGACCCGAACCCGAGCACGAACCCGAGTACCAACCCGACCCCGAACAAGGGGGTGGCCTGATGAAGTTCTGCCCCGCCCACGGCCTCACCCACAAAGGCGAACGCTGGTACTGCATCCACCCGGCCGACCACCCCGGCGCCCACATGGACGACCACGGACACCCCCGCCACCTACCCGGCCAAGTCCTCCAAGACCTGACCCAGCGCTGGGGCCGCACCCACAAGTTCGCCTTCACCGGAAAACTCTGGATCGCCACCCACCGCGACCCCCGCACCCACTGGCGCACCCAGATCGAACCCTGCCCCGACCTCCTGGAACAGCGCCTACGCGCCCAACACGGCCCACCCCCAGGCCCCATCCCCCCACCCCGCACCGCCACGGACTAAGGACAAGCTCGGACTAAGGACACACCGATGCACGACCACGCCACCGACCAGGGTTACGACCCCGACCTCGACGAACACGGCCACGACATCAACCGCCCCCTGGACGACGAGGAAACCGCCGCCCTACACCGCCTGGACTCAGGACAAGGATGGCTCGACCAGAACCCACCCACCCCACACCACCCAGAATCCTCGACCTGAGGCTCGACCTGAGGTGGGGCACGGAAAAAGGGGCACCGCCGATTCCTCGACGATGCCCCTCGACCGAACCTGTCGGTGCGCGCCCCTGTGCTAGGCGTCCTTGATGTCGCAGATGACCGCGCCATTGCCCACGGTCTCGCCGGGAGCGACCTTCAACCCGGTCACCGCACCGGCCTTGTGGGCGCTCAGCGGCTGCTCCATCTTCATCGCCTCGATGACCACCACGGTGTCACCCTCGGCGACCTGCGCACCTTCCTCGGCCACGACCTTGACCACGGTCCCCTGCATCGGCGACACCAACGCATCACCACTGACCGCGGCGGCGCCGCCACCCTTACGGGAAGCGCGCTTCTTCTTCCCCCCGCCGGCGGCGGGGGCCGCGCTCACGCCCAGGGACGCCGGCAGCACGACCTCCACGCGCTTACCGCCGACCTCCACGACCACGGTCTCGCGCTCAGCCGGATCGGCGTCGGCGGCCTGACCGTCCCAGGGCTCGATCCGGTTGTCGAACTCGGTCTCGATCCACCGGGTGTACACCCCGAACGGCTGCTCGGGGTCGGCCGGGGCGAACGCCTCGTCCTGGACCACGGCCTGGTGGAAGGGGATCACCGTGGGCATCCCACCGACCGTGAACTCGGCCAGCGCCCGCCGCGAGCGCTGCAACGCCTCGGTCCGGGTCCGGCCGGTCACGATCAGCTTGGCCACCATCGAGTCGAAGGCTTGTGGCACGGTGAACCCGGCCTCGCAACCGGTGTCCACCCGCACGCCGGGCCCGGTGGGCAGCGCCAGCTCGGTGATGGTGCCCGGCGCCGGCATGAAGTTCCGGCCGGCGTCCTCGGCGTTGATGCGGAACTCGAAGGAGTGCCCGCGAACGGCCGGGTCGTCGTAGCCCAGCTCCTCGCCGTCGGCGATGCGCAGCATCTCCCGCACCAGGTCGATACCGGTCACCTCCTCGGTGACCGGGTGCTCGACCTGAAGGCGGGTGTTGACCTCCAGGAACGAGATGGTGCCGTCCACCCCGACCAGGAACTCGCAGGTGCCCGCGCCCACGTAGCCGGCCTCCTTGAGGATGGCCTTGGAGGCGCTGTACAGCTGCTCGACCTGGTCATCGCTCAGGAACGGCGCGGGCGCCTCTTCCACCAGCTTCTGGTGGCGACGCTGCAACGAGCAGTCGCGGGTGGAGACCACCACGACGTTGCCGTGCTGGTCGGCCAGGCACTGGGTCTCCACGTGCCGGGGCTTGTCCAGGTAGCGCTCCACGAAGCACTCGCCTCGCCCGAACGCGGTCACGGCCTCGCGCACGGCGGACTCATAGGCGTCGGTGACCTCGTCCAGGGTGTAGGCGACCTTCAGCCCGCGCCCGCCGCCACCGAAGGCGGCCTTGATGGCGATGGGCAGCCCGTGCTCTTGGGCGAAGGCCACCACTTCCTCGGCCGACTCCACGGGGTCCGGGGTGCCGGCGACCAGGGGAGCGCCGACCTTCTGGGCGATGTGGCGGGCCTGGACCTTGTCGCCCAGGGCGGTGATCGCCGCCGGAGGCGGGCCGATCCAGGTCAGCCCGGCGTCGATGACGGCCTGGGCGAAGTCGGCGTTCTCGGCCAGGAATCCGTACCCGGGGTGGACGGCGTCGGCTCCGGAGGTGGCTGCGATGTCCAGGAGCTTGCCGATGTCCAGGTAGGAGTCGGCCGGGGTGGAGCCGCCCAGGCCGTGGGCCTGGTCAGCGACCTTGACGTGCAGGGCGTTCAGGTCGGGTTCGGCGTAGACGGCCACGCTCTCGACATCGGCGTCACGGCAGGCGCGGGCGATGCGTACGGCGATCTCGCCGCGGTTGGCGATCAGAACTTTGCGCACGGTGGGAAAACCTCCAGCTGGGGCGCGGAGCGGATCACGCGCCGACCGCTCAACGAAGAGTCTAGGAAACGAAGGAGCACGTCAGGCGTCACCTCGTGCTCATCCGCCAGGCCCCGGGTCCGGGGCGCAGCGGGGTACGCATACCGCGTGAACGGTCGCGCCATCCGGACGGGGCCTGCTTCGGCTCGGCCTTTTCGGCGGCGGCACGGGCGGCCGCCGCGCGGGCGGTGAGCACGGCGGTGAGCGCGGCGAGCTCCTCGGCGGAGGGCTCTCCGCGCACCACGACCAGACGTGGTGGCTGATGTGTCCGGGGGTGCGGCGCGCTCACAGCGGGATGTTCCCGTGCTTCTTGGGCGGTAGCTGCTTGCGTTTGTTGCGCAGAGCCTTGAGCGCCTTGGCGATCTGGGTGCGGGTCTCGGAGGGCATGATGACCCCGTCCACGTAGCCGCGTTCGGCCGCCGAGTACGGGTTCAACAAGGTGTCCTCGTACTCGCCGATCAGACGGGTCCGCTCGGCCTCGACGTCCTCGGCCGCCGCCAAGGTGCGTCGATGCAGGATGTTCACCGCTCCTTGGGCGCCCATGACCGCGATCTGCGCGGTGGGCCAGGCCAGGTTGATGTCGGCGCCCAGGTGCTTGGAGCCCATCACGTCGTAGGCGCCGCCGAAGGCCTTGCGGGTGATCACGGTGATCAGCGGAACGGTGGCCTCGGCGTAGGCGTACAAGAGCTTGGCGCCGCGACGAATGATGCCGTCCCACTCCTGGTCGGTGCCGGGCAGGAAGCCGGGCACGTCCACGAAGGTCAGTACCGGGACGTTGAAGGCGTCACAGGTGCGCACGAACCGGGCGGCCTTCTCGGAGGCGTCGATGTTCAGGCAACCCGCGAAGCTCATGGGCTGGTTGGCGACGATGCCGACGGAGCGTCCGTCCACCCGGCCGTAGCCCACCACGATGTTGGTGGCGAAGCGCTCGTGCACTTCGAGGAAGTCACCGTCGTCCAGGACGGCCTCGATGATCCGTTTGATGTCGTAGGGCTGGTTGGCCGAGTCCGGAATGAAGGTGTCCAGGGCCAGATCGTCCTCGGTGACCTCCTCGCCCGGGTCCTCCTCAGGGGCCAGCGGCGGGGTGTCCTGGAGGTTGTTGTCCGGCAGGTGGGACAGGAGCGACTTGACGTAGTCGATGGCGTCCTGCTCGTCGGCGCCCATGTAGTGGGCCACACCCGACTTGGTGGAGTGGGTGGCGGCGCCGCCCAGTTCCTCCATCGACACGTCCTCACCGGTGACGGTCTTGATCACGTCGGGACCGGTGATGAACATCTGCGAGGTCTCGTCGAC
Organism: Nocardiopsis alkaliphila YIM 80379; assembly: GCF_000341005.1. Taxonomy (GTDB): domain Bacteria; phylum Actinomycetota; class Actinomycetes; order Streptosporangiales; family Streptosporangiaceae; genus Nocardiopsis; species Nocardiopsis alkaliphila. The sequence continues at coordinate 15,623 of NZ_ANBD01000037.1, forward strand.
CATCACCACGAAGTCGGTCAGGGCCGGCGAGTACACGTGTCCGCCGGCGGTGGCGCCCATGATCAGGGAGATCTGTGGGATGACACCGGAGGCGTGGGTGTTGCGCTTGAAGATCTCGGCGTACAGGCCGAGAGCGACCACACCCTCCTGGATGCGGGCGCCACCGCCCTCGTTGATGCCCACCACGGGGCACCCGTTGGTGAGGGCGTGGTCGAGGACCTTACAGATCTTCTCACCGTAGACCTCGCCCAGCGATCCGCCGAAGACGGTGACGTCTTGGCTGAACACTGCGATGGGACGCCCGTCCACCGTTCCGTGGCCGGTCACGACGCCATCGCCGTAGGGGCGGTTGGCGTCCAGCCCGAAGTTGGTCGAGCGGTGGCGGGCCAGGGCGTCGAACTCCACGAACGAGCCTGGATCGAGCAGTGCGTCGATCCGCTCGCGCGCGGTCATCTTGCCCTTGGCGTGTTGTTTCTCCACGGCGCGCTCGGACCCGGCATGGACGGCTTCGTACCTGCGTCGCTGCAGGTCGGCGAGCTTGCCCGCGGTGGTGTGGATGTCGATCTCGTCTGCGGAGAGCGGTTCTGGGGCTTCGGTGGCCATAACTGTTCAGGGTAGCTCTGGGCCTGGCCGAAGCAGTCGGGCGCCCCTCGCTTAGGTGGAGGTTCGTGAGCTTCGGGGCTTGCGGGGGGATCCGGGGCGGAACGGGCACAAAAGGCGTTCAGTGCTCCAGGAAATTCGTGATTCGCTGTGAATTCGTCCTGTTTCGACACAATTGTTAACGCCATGGTAAAACGCGCGAAAGCGCACCCCCGCACGCATCTGGTCAGGGGTGATCTCGGTATCGTCGGCCCCATGACAGCGGTAAGTGCAGAACGTGACAGTGCCCGGCAGGAAGTTCCCGAGCAACTCAGGAATGACGTCAAACTGCTCGGTGAGATGCTCGGAACGGTCCTCGCCGAAAGCGGTGGCGAGGATCTGCTCGCCGATGTCGAGAAACTCCGCCACGCCGTGATCGGAGCACGCGACGGCTCCGTCACCACCGAGGAGATCACCGAGCTGGTCGGCGCCTGGCCCCTGGAGCGCGCCAAGCAGGTCGCTCGTGCCTTCACCGTCTACTTCCACCTGGCCAACCTGGCCGAGGAACACCAGCGCATGCGCGCCCTGCGCGAACGCGACGACGCCGCCAACCCGCCTCGCGAGTCCCTGGCCGCCGCCGTCCGCGCGGTCCGTGAGGGCGAAGGCGGCGAGGAACGGCTCGCCGAACTCGTGGCCGGCATGGAGTTCCACCCGGTGCTCACCGCCCACCCCACCGAGGCCCGCCGCCGCGCCGTGTCCACCTCCATCCAGCGCATCAGTGCTCAACTGGACGCCTGGCACGCCTCCCACCAGGGCAGCACCGCGGCCGCGGAGGCCCACCGCCGGTTGCTCGAGGAGATCGACCTGCTCTGGCGCACCTCCCAGTTGCGCTACACCAAGCTCGACCCGCTCGACGAGGTGCGCACCGCTCTGGCGGCCTTCGACGAGACCATCTTCTCGACCCTGCCGAGCGTGTACCGGACCTTGGACGCCGCCATCGACCCCGACGGCACCGGCACCCAGGCCCCACGGGCCACCCCGTTCGTCCGTTACGGAAGCTGGATCGGTGGCGACCGTGACGGCAACCCCTACGTCACCCACGAAGTGACCAGGGAGGCCATCACCATCCAGTCCGAGCACGTCCTGCGTGCGCTGGAGGTCGCCTGTGGCCAGGTGGGCCGCACCCTCACCGCCTACTCCAACCTCACCCCCGCGAGCCGGGGCCTGACCGACGCTCTGGCCGAAGCAAGGGCCGCCTACCCGACACTGATGGCACGGATCGGGAAGCGTTCGCCCAACGAGCCGCACCGCCAGTTGATGCTCCTGGCCGCCGCACGCTTGCGCGCCACCCGGGAACGCGACGCCGACCTGTCCTACCCCGACGCCGATACCTTCCTCGGCGACCTGTTGCTGGTCCAGGACTCCCTGGCCGCCGCGGGCGCCAAGCGCCAGGCCTACGGTGAACTCCAGCACCTGGTGTGGCAGGCCCAGACCTTCGGCTTCCACCTGGCCGAGTTGGAGATCCGCCAGCACAGTGAGGTGCACGCCGCCGCGCTCGCCGAACTCGAGGCGGGCGGTGAGTTGTCCGAACGTACCGAGGAGGTTCTGGCCACCCTGCGCACCATCTCCTGGATCCAGGAGCGCTTCGGGGTGGAGGCCTGCCGCCGCTACATCGTCAGCTTCACCCGCTCGGCCCAAGACATCGAAGCCGTGTACAAGCTGGCCACCTACGCACTGCCGCCCAGGCGGGTGCCGGTGCTGGACGTCATCCCGCTGTTCGAGACCGGCGCCGACCTGGAGGCCTCGCCCCACGTCCTGGCCGGGATGCTCGAACTGCCCCAGGTGCGCCGGCGTCTGGCCGACAACGACCGCCGTCTGGAGGTCATGCTCGGCTACAGCGACTCCGCCAAGGACGTGGGTCCGGTCAGTGCCACCCTGCGCCTGTACGACGCCCAGGCCAGACTGTCCACCTGGGCCCGTGAGCACGACGTGCGACTGACCCTCTTCCACGGCCGGGGTGGTTCCCTGGGGCGTGGTGGCGGCCCGGCCAGTCGCGCCCTGCTCGCCCAGGCACCGGGGTCGGTCGACGGCCGTTTCAAGGTCACCGAACAGGGCGAGGTCATCTTCGCCCGCTACGGTCAGGCCGCCATCGCCCAACGTCACATCGAACAGGTCGGTCACGCCGTCCTGATGGCCTCCACCGACCAGGTGCAAGAACGTGAACGCGCCGCCGCCGCGCGCTTTCGACCCTACGCCGACACCATCGCCTCCGCCGCGCAGCAGACCTACCTGGAGCTGATCGAGACCGAGGACTTCGCGGTGTGGTTCTCCCAGGTCAGTCCGCTGGAGGAGTTGGGCGACCTGCGGCTGGGTTCTCGCCCCTCCCGGCGCGGGGCGGCCAAGGGACTGGGCGATCTGCGCGCCATCCCGTGGGTGTTCGCCTGGACCCAGACCCGCGTGAACCTGCCCGGCTGGTACGGGCTCGGCACCGGCCTGGCCGCCGTCGATGACCTGTCCGCGCTCCAAGCCGCCTACCGGGAGTGGCCGCTGTTCGCGTCGTTGCTGGACAACGCGGAGATGAGCCTGGCCAAGACCGACCGCACCATCGCCGAGCGTTACCTGGCGCTGGGTGGGCGTCCCGAACTCACCGAGAAGGTACTGAACGAGTACGACCTCACTCGCCGCCTGGTGCTGCGGGTGACCGGCCACAGCCGACTGCTGGAGAACCGCGCGATCCTGTCCCGCGCCGTGGACCTGCGCAACCCGTACGTGGACGCGCTCAGCCACTTGCAGCTACGGGCCTTGGAGGCACTGCGCGGGGAGGAGGCGGACTCGTTGTCCGAGGAGGACGGTCGGCACCTGGAGCGGCTGCTCCTGTTGTCCGTCAACGGGGTGGCCGCCGGTCTGCAGAACACCGGCTGAGCACGATGGACCCACACGCGGCCCCGTACTGGCGATGGTGCGGGGCCGCCACCTTTCGGTCTAGGAAGGAAACTCGCCCGTGTCCAAGGTCGAATCGAACGGCGTGGGCAGATGGATTTCCTTACCGAAGGGAACTTTGACGCTACTCGTGTAGCGACCGTTCTCCGGGTCGGAAAAGAGGGTGGCCTCGCTCCTGCCACTGTCGGGGTCCCAACGGTCGACCAGTAGGTACAGTGGGATCTCGGCATGCGCGTAACCCCACAGCTTGGGTTTGCGATCCTTCTTCGCCGTGTTCTTCGAAGTCACCTCGACCACGAGAATGGCATCATTGACCATCTGTTCGGGACCAGAGCTCAACACCGATTCGGGTAGCACCATCAGGTCGGGGATGTACAGACCGCTACGTAGTGGTATCCGCACACCGATGTTCTGATAGACCTCGGCCCCATCGACCCCGCTTCCCTTCCGGTGACACTCCAAGACGAGCCACTTGTGGATCAGGGTCACGATGTGTGCGTGTTCGAAAGAGGGGGGAGTCATGATCTTGATGTCGCCTTCGATGATCTCGGCTCGCCAGCCTTCGGGCAGGTCGAGTCCTTCCCAGGCGCGCAGCACGACTTCCCAGTGGGACGGTACGCCGAGCTCTTTCGCTTCCGCGCTACTCATAGATTCCGCCAACCCTGACAGCAGTGTGATGGTGATGTCGCCTTCGATGATCTCGGCTCGCCGGCCTTCGGGCAGGTCGAGTTCTTCCCAGGCGCGCAGCACGACTTCCCAGTAAGACGGCATATTCTCGGCCGTCTCCGCTTCCGCGATGGTCATCTGACGCACCTCCGGTAACTGAACGTAGTGGTGCGCGATCACCGATGTGGTGGTTTCAGCTCAACCCGGAGCCTGGTGAGGCGAAGGTGTTTCACCACCAGGTCTCGGCGCTGCTGTAATGGGGCCATGACCGGCGAGCACAGCATCCAGACCAGCCCCCTGAACCGGGAAGCGATCACGAGCGCCCTCCTGCGCCCCGGCGGACTGTGGCGGAGCGTGGAGGTGGTGCCCGAGGCGGGGTCCACCAACACCGACCTCGTCATCCGTTCCAAGGAAGGCGCGCCCGAGGGAACCGTGCTGGTCACCGAACATCAGACCGCGGGGAAGGGCCGGCTGGGACGCGACTTCACCACCCCGGCGCGGGCCGCGCTCACCTTCTCACTGCTGGTGCGCCCCGCCGTTCCCTCGGACCGGCTGGGGGGGGCG
>NZ_ANBD01000038.1 GCF_000341005.1 Nocardiopsis alkaliphila YIM 80379
ATAGGTGAGGTGACCGGGGTAGGGGCCGTGCTGAAGTGGCCCAACGACGTGCTCGTGCCGGGCCGGGAGCGAGACGGCAAGCTCGCCGGGATCCTCGCCGAGGCCGATTTCTCCGACCCTGGACGGATCGGTGTGGTGGTGGGGATGGGTCTCAACGTCTCCCAGGCCAGGGACGAGCTCCCGGTGGAGACCGCCACCTCGCTACGAGCGGCGGGGGGCGGGG
>NZ_ANBD01000039.1 GCF_000341005.1 Nocardiopsis alkaliphila YIM 80379
CGTCTTGGCCGGGTTCGAGGAACGCTACACCGCCTGGACGAACGCGTCCGGGAACGCCGAGGTCAGTGGGCTGGCCGCCGAATATCGTCACGCGTGCCGCACCATCGGCCGTCGGGTGCGGGTCCACCTGCCCGGGGACCGACTGATGGAGGGCACCGCGACCGGAGTGGACGACCAGGCACGCCTGTTGGTCTCCGGCCCTGCGGGGGAGCAGCGGCTCCATGTCGGCGACGTCGTGCACGTGCGCCCTGGCGACTGAACACGGGGGTTGTCCACAGCCGTCTTTTCGTGTCTCCCACGACGGGTGAGCTTGTGCCATTATCACCGGTATGGCTATCGCGGACCGCTATCTCTCCGACGACGAGGAACTCGTCCACGTCGCGCGCCAGCACTGGACCGTCGTCGCGGGCGAGTTCCTGGTGCTGTTCATCATCCTCGTGGTCGTGGGTACCGCGCTCTTGTTCATCCCCTGGAACGAGGAGTGGAGCCTCATCGCCGGGGGCGGCGTGGTGGCGGTCGGTCTCATCGCCGCGCTGGCCCTTTGGTTCATCCCCATGCTCAAGTGGATGAGCACCGTCTACATCCTCACCAACCGGCGGCTCATGATGCGCGACGGCATCATCTCCAGACAGGGCCGCGACATGCCTCTCACCAGGGTGAACGACGTCTCGTTCAATATCTCGTTGTGGGAACGGATCATGCGGTACGGAACGTTGTCCATTCAGTCGGCGTCCGAGCAGGAGGGCATGGTCCTCCAACGGGTGCCCAAGCCCCAGTGGTTCCAGTCGGAGATCTACCGCCAGGTCAACGCGGCCCAGCGGCCGGAGTACCCCTCCGGGCCTCAGGGCTGACCAACGGTTCCCTCACCCCGGCCCCGGCAGCGGGCTCGGGCGTAGGCTGGAACCGGAGCCAAGGCCGCGCCCGCGGGGCCGGTGCCGTAGAGATCGTTCCTCGCCTGGCGGGGAAGCTCCTGTGAAAGAGAACGTATGCCGTCGCGTCCTGACCCGAAAGCGATCGAGTCCATCCTCCTCGGTGGTGAGGCGGTCTACACCAGGGAACAGGCGATCGAGCTCGCCGGAGCCGATCCCGAGCTCGCCGGTCGCGTCTGGCGAGCCTTGGGCTTTCCCACCCTGGGCGACGATTCGGTGGTCTTCGCCGAGAGCGACGTCGAGGCCCTGCGTATCGCCGGCTCCCTGTTGGAGGGAGGGGTTCTCGACGAGGAGGGCGTGGTCCGTTTCGCTCGGGCGATGGGGCAGACCATGGCCCGGTTGGCCGACTGGCAGACCAGCATCCTCAGCACCCTCATCTTCAAGGAGGGACAGGAGGACCCGATGTCCGGCCCACTGATGAAGCAGGCCAGGGAACTACTGCCGGATGTCGAACGACTGCTGCTGCACATCTGGCGCCGGCAGCTCGCCGCCTCCACCGCGCGCACCCTGGCGGTGATGTCCAACGGCAACGACATAGTCCCGAACTACTATCCGTTGATCGTGGGCTTCGCCGACCTGGTCTCCTTCACCACGCTCAGCCGCGAACTCGACGAGATGGAATTGGCCGGGGTCGTGGAGGGTTTCGAGGCCACCGCCGCCGACATCGTCGCCTCCGGCGGGGGCCGCGTGGTCAAGACCCTCGGTGACGAGGTCCTCTACGTCGCGGACTCCCCACGCCAGGCCGCCGACATCGCGCTACGCCTGGCCTCGGGGGTCAAGACCCACGTCGAGGTCCCGGACGTTCGGGTGGGCGTGGCCTACGGGCCGGTCCTGACCCTGCACGGCGACGTCTTCGGCACGACGGTCAACCGCTCCAGCAGACTCACCTCCTTCGCCCGCCCGGGGACCGTCCTCATCGACGACGCCCTCGCGGAGTGTCTGGAGGACGAGGAAGGGCTCCAGGTGGTCCAGGTCCGCGCCCGGCACGCACACGGTCTGGGCCTCATCCAGCCCTACACCCTGCGCCGTGACTTCGACGCGGGCGGTGCCTGACTCAGGGCCCCTCCTGGCCCCTGAGACGGAGACCAAGCCCGAGGAACGGCGTGTGCGAGCAGGAACCGCGGGATAGGCTCGAGATTCCTACCCGCGAGACGTCAGGTGGTGCGCGCGTGAGTTCCCCGTCCCCCGTCCAGCGGCTACGCACCTCGGGAATCGTCGGTTTCGAGGGCGCCACGTCCAACGTCGAGAACAACGTGTGGATCGTCGGCGACGACGCCACCGCCGTGGTGATCGACGCGGCCCATGACCATGAGCGCATCGCCAGGGGACTGGGCGACCGTGAGCTCATGGCGATCGTGTGCACCCACGGGCACAGTGACCACATCAACGCGGCGGTGGCGCTGGCCGAGCTCACCGACTCCCCTATCCTGTTGCATCCCGACGACGGCGAGCTCTGGCATCGGGAGCACCCCTACCGAGAGCCGGACGCTCCGTTGCTGCACGGTGAGGTGCTGAACGCGGGCGGCATCGAGCTCCACGTCCTGCACACCCCGGGGCACACCCCCGGCGGGGTGGCCTTCCACTCCCCGGAACTGGGGGTGGTGTTCAGTGGTGACACGCTCTTGGACGATGGACCCGGCGCCACCGGTCAACACGCCTCGGACTTTCCGACCATCATCGCTTCCATCCGCGACCACCTCGTCCCGTTGCCAGGGGACACCATCGTGCATCCCGGTCATGGCGAGTCCACCACCATCGCGGAGGCCGCCGCGCACCTGGAGGGCTGGTCCGAGCGGGGCTTTTGAACCCACGGGCGCGACGGTTCGTCCACGGACCCCTCCCGGAGCCACCCGATCAAAGGCGTAGTTCGAACGAGGACGAGGCCTTGACAAGTCCGTTGACCTGAACCTCCACCGGATGTTCCCCCGGGTGGTTAGGTGCGGGTGCTGAGCGGTCGTACCGGGTGTTTCTTCTCCAAGGCCCGCCGTTCCCCGGCGCATAGTTCCACCGTGGTCCACTTGAAGACCTTGCGCCCCCGAGAACCGTCGGCGCGCAGGTGGTGCACGGCGTAGTCGACCACCACCGTGTGCGGACGGGTGTCGGAGTTCTCCAGCTCCACGCGGACCGACAAGACCCGACCCAGGTCCAGTGACTGGGGGCTCAGGCTCAGGCCGTGGGCCAGGACGTGCTCGCCGCCGGTGGCGCCGAGTAGTGCCAGGGCCCGTTGGTCACCCTCCTTGACCAGGGTGCGCAGAGCGTGCCGCACCGTCCAGGCGGTCTCGGGCGTGGGACTGTCCCGGGTCCATCGTTCGGCCAGGTCCAAGACCAGCTCGGGGTGTTCACGGGCGATGTCGTTGAGGTTGTTGGCCACCGACGTGCGTACGTACTTGGAGGTATCGCTGCGCAGGTGCTCCAGTACCTCCAGGACCGGGGTGGGGTCGGCGACGAACTCGGGGAGTCGGCGTGCCCACGGCAGACGGGGACGGATGCCCTCACTCGCGAACCGACGCACGTGGGGATCGGGGTCCAGGGCACAGGCGCGCATCAACGCCATGGTGGGTTCGTAGTGTTCCTGAACGAAGGGACGCACGGCGTACTCGCCGGTGTGCCGTTTGGTGATCTCCACCAGGGCCGGCAGTGAGGCGTCCGGGTGCTTCAGCCCGTACTCCTCCACGAACCGGGCCACCGCCATCAGGTGGAAGCCCTCGTTGAAGATGCCGGCGTCCTCGCTCAAGGGTTCCCTTAGGGAGGCAACCAGCACGGCGACGGCGTCCGGATAGTGCTCGGGAAGCCGATCACGCAGGCCCTGGGCCATGACCAGGACCCGGTCCTTGAGCTCCAACGGGCCGACCCGGCGGTCGACCTCGGCGGCGTAGGAATCCACGTCGAAGTCGGGGTGCACCGCCTGGATCGACTCGCCGAGCCTTCGTGCCGCCGATCCATCGAAGTATTCCTTGAGGCTGTACTCACCGGCCATGTCCGCTTTACTCCTGCCATCGACTGGGGGAGGGAAAAACTATCCCGGACCTACGACGAAGTCGAGGGTTCCCAGAATCCATGGCGAAAACGACTTACTTTTCCCTTTCCATGACGTGGTGGGAAATGGCTCTGCCGATCGGTCCTCAATGGTGCGGACTCCCGACTTCGGTCGTGGGGAAGTCAACCGTGGCGGCTTCGAGGGATCGGGGGTGTCAGGGCGTGGGCAGGTCGACGAGGCCTCGCACGTCGTCCTGCGGGGTCCGAACCCCCAATAGGGACAGGCGTCGCAGATGCGCACCGTACCCGAAGTGGTACTCCACCACCTCCTGGCCCAGCGCGACCCGTCGGGCGTAGCGTTCCTCGTCCGCCATCAGCGCCGCGACCTCGGTCCGAACCCCCGCGGGGTCGGTGTAGATCGCCGCATCCCCGAACACCGGCCGAAAAGATTTCGGCAACAGGGTCGGGATCCCCGCCGCGAGCGCTTCCAAAGGCGCCCGACCGAACGGTTCCAGGTGCCCCTGCCGGGTGAAGTACACGTACACGTCCAATCCGTGCAGGAAATCGCGGGCCGGCATCGAATCGAAGGGGTGCACCTGCCAGTTCGAGGGGAGTCCCCCGAGCATCTTCTCCGGGACGCTCGCCCCACCCAGGACCCGGGTCTGCCAACCCGGTTCCTGGGGGTAGGCGGCCCGCAGCACCTCCGGGGTGTCGGGCCACTTGTCCCTGTGATCGCGTGAGTGCCGCCCCAGCAGCGTGCGCCCGTCCGGGGCGCGCCGGGTGTCGCGCCGCCACGCGGGTACGTCGATGACGTTCAGCCAGTCCTGGTCGGCCAGGGTGACCCCGAAGGACGCGGCCGCGTCCAGCTCCGCCGCGTGCGCGCCGACCATGGCCTCACGGACCCGTGGGCTGATCGGGTACCACTGGTGTTCACCGAGCATCCGTCCGAACCCCTCCGCGCACCGGGTCAGGTTCCAGGCTTCGTTGTCGAGAAGCTCCTGCGTCCCATAGCAACGGTCCGGCGTCTGGTTGAGGATCACCACCGAGCGGGCCGCCTCGATCCGAGGCAGATCGTCCATGACGCGCTCACCGATGCGAGGCACGCGGACGACCAGCAGGTCACAGCTGACCCGTTCGTCTGGAGAGACGAATCGGACCAGGTCGCCGTCGACGGCGGCCAAGATCTTGGGATTCACGCCCTGGGCCAGACCCCAGGCACGCACCGGGTGGTGTACCAGCCCGGTGCGCAGTCCGGCGCGCCGTTGAGCGGTGATCTCCTGGAGGTTGCTGCTCGTGCTACCTCCGGGCAGTCGGAAGTCGGACAGGATGATGACGTCGAAATGGAGTTCGCGGCGATTGCGGTTCCGCCCCAGGGCGACTCGGCGCGGTACTCCCGTGGCCTCCCGTGAGGCCCGTGGCGCCGCCAGATCCGCCAGGTGGGCGTGCTCCCGTGCGCGGCCGACCTCCCCGGCCGCCGTGTACCAGTTGGCCAGGCACCGATGGGACTCCGAACGCACCTCCTCGGCCACGCCCACGTCCGACCCAAGCTCGCGCAAACGCTTCAGGCCATCCTCGGAGAAACCGCACCACAGCAGGTCCTGGGCCCGCCGCAGAGGGTCGCTGCCCCGTGGAGCCGCGGAGGCGGAGCGTTCTCGTTCCTCCAGTTCCCGCTGCTCCTTCTGGTCCCGTAGGCACTCCCGCAACATCGAACGTGCCTCGGTCGCCTGACGGCGCGCGAGGCTCCATTCCTCCTCTTGGGAGGCGGCGATCCTTCCCACGTCCTCACTCAGCCGGGTCAACGACCCGGTCGCGCGGCGCCGGAGGTTCTCCACCAGCGCGCCGATCACCAGCACGGCCCCGGCCAAGGCGACGAAGGCGACCACCAGCCCGACCCGGGGCGGGAGGAACGCGATGACCAGGGCGATGATCCCCACCGCCGCCACCGCGACGTACTTGCGCGGAAACGCTGTGGCTCCCATGAACGATCCCTGAGCCCTTCCCTGAAGAACGAGTGTTCGCACTCAGGTTCACCCATGGAGGGCGGCCGGGCCCGGAAACCGGGTTCGAGGGAGATTCCTCTGTTTATCGGGCGGGATCGCCACCCCCGGAGGGAGAGGGACGCCCGTCATCGCCCCGAACCGGTCGGCCCGCGTCCACGGAGGAGATCAGGACCTCCAGATCGGGACCCAAGTCCTCGGGGGACATCGCCAGTAGGTACTCGTTCAGATGGCGGCGGAAGGCCTCCGCCGAGTGGGAGGGCTCCACGTCCTTGCGTCGGGCCACGGCCACGGTGCGCAGCAGTCGAGGCCGGGTCAGGGGGGTACCGCGCAGACCGGGACGGTTGCGCAGCACCATGCTCGGTACCACCGCCAACCCCAGGCCGGCCTCCACGAACCGCAGCACCGCGTCCATCTCCCCGCCCTCCACGGCCAACTCCGGCTCGAAGCCGGCCGCCCGGCAGGCGCGCAGGGTCGCCTCCCGAACGTCGTACCCCCTGCGGAACATCACCAGGGGGCGTCCCCGGAGTTCGGTGATGCGGATCGAGGCGCGCCCGTTCGGTGAGGGACGGGAGGTCGGGCTGACCACCACGAGGTTCTCGCGCAGGATCGGAGTGGTGGAGAAGTCCGGATCACTGCTGTGCAAGGGGAGGATGATCAGGGCCATGTCCAACTCGCCGCGGCCCAGGTTCCGGATGAGGTCGCGGGAACCGCTCTCCTCCACGTGGAGTTCGATGCCGGGGAAACGGGTATGGAAATCGGCGAGTACATCGGCCAGCAGCCCCGCGCACAGAGACGGGGTGGCTCCCAGACGGACCCGACCACGACGCACGCCGGCCAATTCCGCCACCTCTCGGCGGGCCGTTTCCAGATCGGTGAGGATGCGTTGGGCGAGTGGAAGTAGTGCCTCACCCGCTGGTGTGAGTGTGATGTTTCCCCGGGCACGACTGAATAACGGCGCGCCCAACTCGCGCTCAAGGCTCCGAATCTGTTTGCTCAAACTCGGCTGGGCGACGCGTGAAAGCTCGGCTGCACGGGTGAAATGGCGCGTGCGGGCCACAGCGACGAAGTACGCGAGCTGTTGGAACTGCATGCTCCATAGCCTAAGGCTATGGACACCAGGGTCCTGATGACTTGGACGACAGACTTAACCCGAAATTAAAGTGGCAGGCTGTGGCGAACAGTACCTTGACCAAGAAGCGGTCTACGGCCTACGGATCCACGGTGGCGCTGAAGGCAGCGATGGCGACCTCCGGTGCGATCCTCGTGCTGTATTTGATCGCGCACATGTACGGCAACCTGAAAGTCTTCTCGGGCCAGGAGGCCTTCGACGGATACGCCCACAGCCTCCGCGAGCTGGGCTACCCGATGCTGCCCGAGAACGGCTTCCTGTGGGTCTTTCGGATCGTTCTCCTCGCGAGCGTCCTGATCCACATCTACTCGGCCGTGGCGCTGTGGGCTCGGGCTCGCAGGGCTCGCCCGGCCTCCCAGCGCTACCAGGTGAAGAAGCGGGTGCACCGCACCTACGCCTCCTACACCATGCGCTGGGGCGGCGTGTTGATCGCGCTCTTCGTGATCTTCCACATCCTGCACCTGACGGTGAACGTCATCGCGCCGGGTGGTGCGTCCGACAGCCCCTACGAGCGGCTCGTGAACGGGTTCCAGCCCCAGTTCTGGTTCGTGACCCTGTTCTACGTCGCCGCCGTCGTCGCCGTGGGCTTTCACCTGCGGCACGGCATCTGGAGCGGTCTGGCCACGCTCGGCGTCAACCAGGCTCGGCGGCAGCCCGTGCTGAACTCGATCGCCACGGTGATCGCTCTGGTCGTGACCGTCGGATTCGTGCTTCCGCCCCTGGCGATCACCTTTGGACTGGTGGGTTAATTGTCTGACATCGACCTTTACACCGAGGGCGCCCCGATTCGGGACGAGAAGGCCCCCGAGGGCCCGATCAACGAACGTTGGGACAAGCGCCGTTTCTCGGCCAAGCTGGTCAATCCCGCGAACCGGCGCAAGCTCTCCGTCATCATCGTCGGCACCGGTCTGGCCGGTGCCTCCGCTGCGGCGACCCTGGGCGAGGCCGGCTACAACGTCTCCTCGTTCTGCTACCAGGACAGCCCTCGGCGCGCGCACTCCATCGCCGCGCAGGGTGGCATCAACGCCGCGAAGAACTACCGCAACGACGGTGACAGCATCCACCGTCTGTTCTACGACACGGTCAAGGGCGGCGACTTCCGCTCCCGCGAGTCGAACGTCTACCGTCTGGCACAGACCAGTGTCGAGATCATCGACCAGTGCGTGGCCCAAGGGGTTCCCTTCGCCCGCGAGTACGGTGGTCTGCTCGACAACCGTTCCTTCGGTGGTGTGCAGGTCTCCCGCACCTTCTACGCCCGAGGCCAGACGGGTCAGCAGCTGTTGATCGGTGCCTACCAGGCGCAGGAACGGCAGATCGCCGCCGGCACCGTCAAGATGTACACCCGCCACGAGATGCTCGAACTCGTCATCGTGGACGGCAAGGCCCGCGGCATCATCGCCCGAGACATGGTCACCGGCGCGGTCGAGACGCACTTCGCCGACGCCGTGGTCCTGGCCACCGGTGGTTACGGCAACGTGTTCTTCCTGTCCACCAACGCGATGGGCTCGAACGTCACCGCCGCCTGGCGTGCGCACCGCAAGGGCGCCTACTTCGCCAACCCCTGCTACACGCAGATCCACCCGACCTGCATCCCGGTCAGCGGCGACTACCAGTCCAAGCTGACCCTGATGAGCGAGTCGCTCCGTAACGACGGTCGGATCTGGGTGCCCAAGAAGGGCGGTGACGACCGCGACCCGAGGCAGATCCCCGAGGACGAGCGCGACTACTACCTGGAGCGCATCTACCCGTCCTTCGGCAACCTGGTGCCGCGTGACATCGCTTCCCGTGCCGCCAAGAACGTCTGTGACGAGGGCCGGGGCGTCGGTCCCGGTGGTCTGGGCGTGTACCTGGACTTCGCGGCCGCCATCGAGCGCATGGGCCGGGACGCCGTCGAGGCCAAGTACGGCAACCTGTTCGACATGTACCAGCGCATCACCGGTGAGAACCCGTACGAGGTTCCGATGCGCATCTACCCGGCGGTGCACTACACCATGGGTGGCCTGTGGGTCGACTACGACCTGCAGAGCACCATTCCGGGCCTGTTCGTGACCGGTGAGGCCAACTTCTCCGATCACGGCGCCAACCGCTTGGGCGCCAGCGCGCTGATGCAAGGACTGGCGGACGGTTACTTCGTCCTGCCGAACACCATCAACGACTACCTGGCGGACGGCCCCTTCGAGCAGGTCGACGAGAACCACCCCGAGGCCGTCAAGGCCAAGGAGGAGGTCACCTCTCGACTCGACAAGCTGCTCTCCATCAACGGCTCCCGCACCGTCGACTCCTTCCACAAGGAGCTCGGCCACATCATGTGGGACTACTGCGGCATGGAGCGCAACGAGGAGGGCCTGCGCAAGGCCATCGGGCTCATTCGCGAGCTGCGCGCCGAGTTCTGGCGCGACGTCAAGGTGCTCGGTGTCAACGAGGAGCTCAACCAGGCCCTGGAGAAGGCCCACCGCGTGGCCGACTTCCTGGAGCTCGGCGAGCTCATGTGCATCGACGCCCTGCACCGCCGCGAGTCCTGCGGTGGCCACTTCCGCTCCGAGAGCCAGACCGAGGACGGTGAGGCGCTGCGTCACGACGACGAGTTCGCCTACGTCGCGGCCTGGGAGTTCGGTGGCGTTGACAGCAAGCCCGTACTCCACAAGGAAGCTTTGGAGTACGAGTACGTCGAGATGAAGCAGCGGAGTTACAAGTGAACATCACCCTGCGCGTTTGGCGCCAGAAGGGCCGTGACGACGAAGGCCGGATGGTCACGTACAAGCTCACGGACGTCTCGCCGGACATGTCCTTCCTCGAGATGCTCGACGTTCTCAACGAGAAGCTCACGCTGGAGAACGAGGACCCGGTCGCCTTCGACCACGACTGCCGTGAGGGCATCTGTGGTGCCTGTGGTGTCGTGATCGACGGCGAGGCCCATGGTCCCGAGCGCACCACCACCTGCCAGCTGCACATGCGCAGCTTCAAGGACGGGGACACCATCACGGTCGAGCCGTGGCGGGCCAAGGCCTTCCCGGTCGTGAAGGACCTGGTCGTGGACCGGAGTTCGTTCGACCGCATCATCCAGGCCGGTGGCTACATCAGCGCGCCCACGGGTACCGCCCCGGACGCGCACGCCAACCCGATCCCGAAGCCGGACGCCGACCGCGCGTTCGACGCCGCGACCTGCATCGGTTGTGGCGCCTGCGTGGCGGCCTGCCCGAACGCTTCCAGCATGCTGTTCACCGCCTCGAAGGTCACCCACCTCGGTATGCTCCCGCAGGGGCAGCCGGAGCGGGCCTCTCGCGTGGTGCGGATGATCAACCAGCAGGACGAAGAGGACTTCGGCGGCTGCACCAACATCGGTGAGTGCGCCGCGGTCTGCCCGAAGGGCATCCCGTTGGACACCATCTCCCAGCTCAACCGCGACCTGCTGGGCTCGCTCGGCAAGGGCATCGGATAGTTTCCGACCCCGGTCGCACCAGGGGCCGTCTTCCACGAGGGAGGCGGCCCCTTCGCGCCTCCGAGGTCAGGGGCGAAGCAGGGCACGCAAAAGATCGGCGATCTTTGGGACGTCGACGATCTCACCGGTCGTCACCGCGACGACCGGCTCGTAGGCGGCGTCGGTGCCGGGTGCGCCGACCTTCTCGCCGTTGTAGCGCAGGAAGGCCTTGCCACTGGTCCAGGCGAGGCGTTTGTCGCCGTCCGACAGCGGGCGACCGATGAGAAGTGACTGCATCAGGGCTGCGGCCTTCTCCCACAGGTCGGGGTAGGCGTCCTCTGCGAAAGCGGTCGTCTGTGGTCGTAGCGTGGCCGCTTGGAGTTGGCCATGGTCCCTGATGGTCACGGTTCAGGGTAGGACTTCCTCGATGATCGCGAACAGGTCGGCCCTGGTGAGATATGCCGTCATTCGCCCAACCTCGCCAAAAGCGCGGCGTCCTCCTTCGCGATTTCCCTGGCGACCTCGCGCACTCTCGCCGTCTGTCGCCGCGCCAGGTAGTCGGAGATCGCGGTGACGGCTTCCGTGTTGACGCTGTTGCCATCTTCTTCGGCGGCCTGTTTGAGCTGGGCGTGGACGTCGTCGGGAAGTCGAAGGTGCATGTTCATGCCTTGATGATGCCGAAAACCGGTATCGTCCGGCGGTCTTGTTTCGGATCAGACGGGATGTTCTCCGGAGCGCTCAGGAGGCGGGGCGGAGCAGGAAGCGAGTGGTGCCGATGCCCTCATGGGGGATCTCGTGCACGAGGCGGAAGCCGAAGTGTTCGTAGAACCCTACGGCCTCCTCATCGAGGGTCTGGGTGAACACCGCGAGCCCCTGGGCGTCGGCCTCGTCCAGCCCGGAGGTGAGCAGGGTCCCGGCCACACCGGTGCCCGCCACACTCGGATCCACGCCCAAGGCGGCCAGGTACAGGTGGGGTTCCTGCGGGGCCGCCATCTTCCACTCCGCGAACATCCGGACGAAGGCGGCCACCCGACCACGGCCGAGCAGGCCGACCCAGTGCGGCCAGGTGCGAGGCGACACCAGGGGCCCCTCGGGGTTGCTCGTGGGAGGCGCCCACAGGGCCGCTCCGCGCACGATCGGGGGAGCGTCGATGGAATCGGCCAGATCGGCCACCCGGGTGTCCCCGAAGGGCACGTAGCCGAACCCGGCGGTCAACGCGAAGAAGCGGCGGACCTGGGCCATGCGCGCTTCGTGTTCGGGGAAGAGCCAGGGGAAGAGCGGGTCGTCGTGGAGCGAGCGGCTGAGGACCCGCGCGACGTCGGGAACGTCGTCGATGGTGGCGGCGCGAGCGGCGGAGGTGACGATCAGGCTCATCCTCGTTGCTTCCTACTGGTAGGGGCGGCGGATGCGCCCATGTTAGATCACGGAAACATCACGGTGTCGGTGTGGTCGTGGTTCCGGCGGGTTGCCCGAAGACGTGGGCTCGGACCCAGGCGTGCATGGCCACCGCCGCCGCAGCCCCGGCGTTGATCGACCGGGTCGAACCGAACTGGGCGATCGACAGCACGGCCGCGCACACTCGCCGAACCTCTTCGGACAGCCCCGGACCCTCCTGTCCGAACACCAGCACGGCGTTACGCGGCAGTGGATAGGTCTCCAGGGGGACGGCACCGGGCAGGTTGTCCACCCCGACCAGCACCAGGTCGCGTTCGGCGGCCCAGGCCACCAGCGACTCGGTGTCCGAATGGTGGTGCACGTGCTGGTAGCGATCGGTCACCATGGCGCCTCGACGGTTCCACCGGCGCTTGCCCACGATGTGCACGGCCGCGCAACCGAAGGCGTTGGCGGTGCGTACCACCGACCCGATGTTGAAGTCGTGCGACCAGTTCTCCACGGCCACGTGGAAGTCGTGGCGAACCTTGTCCAGGTCGGCGATGATCGCCTCACGTCGCCAGTACCGGTAGCGGTCGACCACGTTGCGCCGGTCACCGCCGGCGAGCAGTTCGGGATCGTAGTGGTCGCCTTCGGGCCAAGGGCCGGGCCAGGGGCCCACACCCACCTCACGTGCCTCGTCCTCGGCGTTGACGGGTGTGATGGTGATCGTCGGTGCCGCCTCGGGGGCGAAATGCTCGTTCATCGCCTCCAGGATACGAACGGCCCGTGCCCGGACGGTCCGGCGCGGAACCCGTCCCCGGCGGTCGAGGGTCCCTCTCAGAAACGAATGTCTCCGTGGAAGTCGCGTCCCTGGAAGACCCTGGCGTTGTCGCCCACGTTGCCATGGATCTGGTTGTTGACCGTGCCGTCGCCCTCTTGAACGACCTCGGAACGTAGCTCGTGCAGGAGCCGACCGATCTTTGGGTCCTGTGAAGCGGCCCGTTCCAGGTGCTTCGTGGCGTCGGCCAGGGCCTCGGCGTCGCCGCTGTCCAAGCGAAGATCCTCCAGGGCCTCCTGGGCTTCGGGAGTCGAGCGAAACCGTTTGTTGACGGCCTTGTACAGGGACTTGAACACGGCTACCGCGCCCTCACCGAGGGCCTCACTGATCTTGGTGCTCGATCCGGTGGCCAGGGCGGTGACGATGGCTGCGGTGATGGGGTCGGACACGAGGGCCTCCTCACGACGGGGGTGCATACCCCAGTCTCGTCCCTCAGTCCGTCGCCTGTCGCCTCTTTCGCGACACCAACAGTGCGATCACACGCCAACCGAGCATGGTCGCCGCCAGGAACAGGGAGGTCACCAAGGCGAAGGAGAGGGGCGCCCCTTCCCCGCTGAGCAGGCGCAACGGCATCGTGCCCACCACGGTCACCGCCCACACGAGCACCCCGGTCGGCCAGATCCGGCCAGGAGAGCGCCACGCCAAGGTGACGGCCCAACCCAGGGCGAGGGCGACCAGGAACGGCCACGCGGTCGCGGCCACCGCGGTCGGCTCCAGGCCGGTCGCGTGGTCGGCCTTGCCCACGAGGACGAAGGCGAGCACGCAGATCAGGTCGATGGCCAAGGCCAAGAGTGGGGTGTACGAACGCATGAGCCCAGGTTATGCCCGTCCTTGGCGGCCCTCTCGGCGGGCCCGAACGCGGGGCCAGGCCCGCGAAAAGCCCGTAGCCATCGGAGATCTCGCGAACCAGCGGTCGGTTGGACGCGTCCGAGCCATTGGACCGGCACCGCTCGTATCCGCTCGCTCTCGTCACACGGCGATCCATACCGCCACCCTCGTGAACAGGAAGCTCCTATGTTCTCTGACCCCTATCCGGGCCTGGGCCGTGATCACCTGCCTCCCGGGGTCGCCCCGCTCGGTCGGAAGGACCCACAGACGGCGGGCCCCTACCGGATCATGGGCCGCATCGCCCGGGACGCCGCGGGTTCGATCCTGCTGGGGGTGGACGACCAGGGCGCCCCGGCGCGGATCCGTCTGTTTCCGGCCGACCTCGCCGACGCTCCGGACGTGCGGGCGGGCCTCACCGCGGAGGTCGGCCGTCTGCTCCGAGGCCGGGCCGTGTGCGCCGCCGCCTACCTGGGTTCGGAGGTGCGAGCCCCCGAACCCTGGCTGGCCACCGAGTACGTGCCCGGGCGGACATTGGCCGAACACGTCACCGAGCACGGGCGATTGACCGGAGGGCTGCTGACCTGCCTGGCGGTGGGGCTGGCCGAGGCGCTGGCCGCCGGACACGCCCTGGGCGGCACCCACTCGGCCCTGGACCCGAGCAAGGTCGTCCTGTCCCCACGAGGGCCCAAGGTAGTGGACTTCGGCGTTTCTCGGGTGACGGGGAAGGCGATCGGGGACCGGCGATGGGCCGCTCCCGAACAGCGGGTGGACGGTGCGCGGGTCACCGGATACGCCGACGTGTTCGCCTGGGGGAACCTGGTGCGCTTCGCGGCCACGGGCTGGGAACCCTCCGGAGAGGTCACCGCCGAGCCGGATCCGGGCGCGGTGCCCGAACCACTGGCGTCGCTGGTCCGTCGGGCCTTGGTGGAGGAACCGGAGCAACGACCCACCGCACTCGAACTGCTGGAGGAGCTCACCGAGGGGAAGGGATCGGACCTCGCCTCGGCGGTCTCCGACCTCTTGGCCACCGAGTGGGGTGGAGTGAGCGCACCCGAGCCTCGCCGAACACGCCGCTCCTACACACCCTTGCTGGTCTCCGGCGTCGCGGTGGTGTTGGTCGCCGCTCTGGTCGGTGGATGGCTGGTGTTCCGTCCGTCTCAGGGGACGAGCGAGATCGCGAACGGGGGTGAGGTGGCGGCGGGAACGGACGCCGAAGGGGCGGAGGAGGAACCCTCCGGGCCGATCATCGCCGAGGATCCCGAGGAGATCGACGCGGTGGTGGCCCAGGCGGTCGAACTCGCCCTGGAAGCGTCCAGCTTCACCACCTTCGAGCATCAGCACATCAACCACGTCGGTGACACGACCCCGGTGCACTACCTGCAAACCACAGAACCGGAGCCGGCCATCTTTCGGGCCGCCTACCTTGGACCGGTCGGTTCCGGGGCCATAGCGATGGGGGCGGACTTCGAAGAGTTCGTGTACGTCCGAGAGAACCCGGTACCTCCCGACTGGGAGATCGAACGCGGGTACTACCGTGATGCCGAGCCGGGGGCCGAACCTCTCGCTCACCCCCGCCAGGAGTGGGAAGGGCTGATCGATGAGATCTCCCGCGTTCTGAACATGGCCGACCTCACCTATGAAGGGACCGGCACGGCCCCCACCGAACACCTTCCCCCGGAGATCCTCGGGGACGGCGACCTCACGGACCGTACCGGGCATCGCTACACGGCCGCCTACATCGAGAAGGGCTACCGCGACTTCGGTGACGTGGAGGCGTTCGTGGAGTTCTGGGTCGACGAGGACGGCTACCCGATGCACTTCGACCGGACCGTGTGGCCCGGCCAGGTCTCCGCGGAGAGCGGCGAACCCATGGAGTTCGGCCACCTGGTGGAGTTCGCCCGTTTCAACGAACCGGTCGATCTCCACGTCCCCACCGAGGACGAGATCCTGCCCGAACCCCCCGGTTTTTGATCGGCGGGCCTTTGACGAGCAGGTCTTGGACGCACGCGGGTCCCGGCGCCACCACGGCAGCGGGACCCGCCTTCGGACGCACCGAGGGCTACGCCCCCGGTGCGCCCTTGAGGTTCTCCTTGAGGAAGTCCACCTGAAGCAGCAACAGGTTCTCCGCCGTCACCGGGTCGGCGGGGCTGTGCGTCACCCCGGCCAACGGCAACACCGTGTGCGGGCGTCCGGCGGCCAACAACGCCTCCGACATCCGCTGGGTGTGCGCGAACACCACGTTGTCGTCGATGAGGCCGTGGATGAGCATCAACGGCCGCTCCAGCTTGGCGGCGTCCGACATCAGCGACGACCCCGCGTACACCTCCTCCCGCTCCTGCGGCAGGCCCAGGTAGCGCTCGGTGTAGTGGGTGTCGTACAGCGTCCAGTCGATCACCGGGGCGCCCGCCACTGCGACGTGGAACACCTCCGGACGACGCAGGACCGCCAAAGCGGACAGGTACCCACCGAACGACCACCCGTGGATGCCCACTCGGCTCGTGTCCAGGCAATCGAACCGTCGGGCGGCGTCCTCCAACGCCGCCACCTGGTCGGCCAGGACCGGTTCGGCCAGGTCGTGGTGGACCGCCTGCTCCCACTCCACCCCTACACCCGGAGTGCCGCGCCCGTCCGCGATGAGCACCGCGAAGCCCTGTTCGGCGAACCACTGCGAAGACAGGTAGGCGCCCCGAGCGTTGAGTACACGCTGGGCGTGCGGACCTCCATAGGGCGCCATCAACACCGGCAGTGGAGCCTGGCCCTCGCGGTACCAGGACGGCAGGACCAGGGCGGTCGGGATCCGACGTTCCCCGGCGAGCCAGGTTCGCACCCGCGGCTCCGGCAGCTCCGGAACCTCCGCGACGCTCTCGATCTCCCCGTGCGTACGCCGGGTCTGGGTGCTCGCGTTGGAGACCACGAAGGTCCGGACCCCGGTGAAGTCCATCGACCGATGCTGGAGTACCAGGGTGTCGCCACGCAGCCGTCCGGCGCGCAGCCCTCCGTGGCCATCGTCCGTCCCCTCGGGTAGCTCCACCGGCGCGCAGGTACCCGCCCGGGTGTCGGCCAACCACAGCGACTGGTCGCCGGGGCACCCCGCGGGCGAACCGGAGAACAGCACCCGATCGCCGTCCACGCCCACCACGGCGCGCACGTACACGTCATCGCCGCTGATCGCCCTGTCGCCCACGAACACCCGACGTTCACCGCTACCGCCTTGGCGGCCGATCCACACCAACTCACCGGAGGCGGTGAAGTCCGGTACCCCCGGCATCAACTCCACCCAGACGTCGTCGCTCTCGGTCCGGGTACGGGAGACCAGGCCGGTGTCGGGGTCGGCGCTGAACAGGGCGAGGGTGCCCTGGTCGCGGCTTTGCGCGGTGAACACCAGGGTCGGATTCCCGTCCGGGCCGGTGGTCCAGTCCACGGTGGGCAGGTAGGGAAGCTCCTCCCGATCCCACTCGATCGGGGTGGGTTCGGGACGTCCGTCCCGCCGGTAGGCGGTGGGTGAGGGCACCGCGATCACCGCCAGACGCACGTCCGGGTTGGCCGTCCCGGCCGCCGGATAGCGCAGCGGCCGCGGTTCCTGTTCAGGCCGGTTGGGATCACCGACGTACCAACGGTTCACGTCGGCCTCGTCCACTCGGCTGACCGCCAAGGACGCACCGTCCGGCGCCCACCAGAAACCGCGCATCCGGTTCATTTCCTCGGCGGAGACCAGGTCGGCCAGGCCCCAGGTGACGTGCTCGCCGTCCGGTTCCACCAGGACCCGGTCACGGTCCTGATCACCGTTGTCGACGATGTCGATCACCCGGACGGCGCCATGGTGCACGTAGGCGACCCGGTCGCCCGCCGGGCTGATCCGCGGGTCCACCGCCGGGGTGGCCACCGGGAGTTCGCGCGGGGCGTTGTCGTCACCGACCAGGTCCACGTAGAACACGCGGCCGGAGAGGGTGAACACCGCGCGGGTGAAGGCGTCGTCCACCGTGTACGAAACGATGCCGCCACCGTGTTCGCGCATCCGCTCGCGGCGGGCTCGTTCCTCCGGGGGAAGGTTCTCGTCGTCGGCGCCCAGCGCGGAGGGGTCGGCGAGCGCCGTCACCGCACCGGTCTCGGTGACGTACTGCCACAGACAGGTGGCCTTGTCCATGCCGTGACGGCCACGCAGGAAGGTGACACGTTCCCCGTCCGGAGAGATCTGGAAGTTGCGGGGGACCCCGATCGTGAAGCGTTGGGTCCGGGCCTGTTGGCGAGGAAAACTCATGGGACGATTGTGTCCCATCCCCGCCGAGGGACGCCTTCGCAGGAGGCGCCGGCGTACCGGAGCGCGCCACTTCGACGGGTCCGATATGGGCCTTCAGGGGATCAGGGCCTCGCATGGCCGGTATCGTTCGCTGCGTGAGTGACAGGCGACTGATGATGGTGCACGCGCATCCGGATGACGAGAGCATCGTCACCGGTGCCACACTGGCCAAGTACGCGGCGGAGGGGGCGCACGTCACCCTGGTGACCTGCACGCTGGGCGAGGAGGGCGAAGTGATCCCGCCCGAATTGGCCCACCTGACCTCGGACCGGGAGGACACACTCGGCCGGTACCGGATCGGCGAGCTCGATAGGGCCTGCACGGTCCTGGGCGTACGCGATCATCGCTTCCTCGGTGGCACCGGACGCTACCGAGACTCCGGGATGATGGGCGGCGCCACCAACGAGCACCCCAAGGCGTTCTGGGGCGTGGAGGTGGAGGAGGCGGCGCGGCTGCTCGCCGAGGTCATCCGCCAGGTCCGACCGCAGGTCCTGGTGACCTACGACGAACACGGCGGCTACGGTCACCCCGACCACATCCAGGCCCATCGGGTCACTCGTCGGGCCATGCTCATGGCGGGCGAGCGGAGCGTCCCGGGAACCCCGTGGAAGGTCGACAAGCTCTACGCGATCGCGCAGCCCATTTCCCGCATCGAGGCGTCCATCGCCCGACTCAACGAGGAGGTCGGACCCTTCACCCCGCCCCGTCAGGTCACCGACATCGCCCGGGGGACCCCCGACTCACTCGTCACCACCCGGATCGACGCCACCGAGTACTGGGCGGCCAAGGCCCTGGCGATGCGCGCCCACGCCACCCAGATCACCGTGGACGGGGAACGGTTCGCGTTGTCCAACGACATCGCCCAGGAGATCGACGCGGTGGAGTACTACACCCTGTTGATGGGTCCGCCACCCCGGCCCGACACCGACCGTTACGAGAGCGACCTGTTCGCGGGGTTGTGACGGAGGGCTCCGGGCCCTGGGGACCGTCCCCCGTGCGCGGAGCGCCTACCCTCTTCTTTCGTGATCACACCTGCTTCCGCTCTGGAACCCCACCGTCGGCCGTCCACGTTCGTGTCCTCGGCCGTGACCGTGCTCTCGTTCGTCCTTCTGCTCCTGACCGGGGCGGCCCTTGGGGTGCTGTCCGGGTTCGGGATGTCCTGGTTCTCCCACTACTGGCCCGTGGGCGCCTTGGTGAAGGCCGGTGCGGTGGCCGGGGTCCTGGCTTTCCTCGTGCTGCTGTACGCGCTCGTCCGGGCGGCGGCCTGGGGGAGTCGTCGTCGCTCCGGGGCCACCGGGTTCGCGGTCGGCTACGTGTCGTCCCTGCTGGCCATGATCGGCTACCTGCCCGGCGGAGACATCGTGTTCTCCGCCGCGGCGATCAACTACCTGTTCCTGTTCGGGTCCATGGTGGCGTTGGCCTCCGGTGTGATGCGCGGCGTGAGCTTTCCCGGGCCGGGCGCACCGACCGGAGGATCGAGTGTCTCAGGCCCAGAACTGCAGCAGTAGCTTGCCGTGGAACATCATTCCGGGAATGGTCGGGTTGGGCAGCAGTAGTTCGAACAGTGCGTACATCAGGTCCTCGAAGAGGTCCCGGACCACCGGCATCCACAGCAGGGCGAACACGGCGATCGAGCCGAACAGCCCGTAGGCCGTGGCGAAGGCGGTCCACCTGGGTCCGCCGAAGGCCGCCGCGACGTGGTACCCGTCCAGACCGGGGATCGGTAGCAGGTTGATCAGAGCACTGGTCAGGTTGGCCAAGGCCAGGAAGGCCATCGAAGAGATCGCCCAGTTCACACTGTCCTGACCGGCCGGTACCAGCAGCGATACGGTGAGCGCCAACGCGGCCGACAACAGCAGACTCGCCAGCGGGCCGGCCAACGCCACCATGACCCTGCGTCCACGGCCGGGGATGGTCTCCCAGTCCACGTAGGTGGGCGGCCCGTTCAGCCCGAACCCGCTCATTCCCAGGTAGGCCACGGGCAGGACCAGGTTGCCGCCGGCCTGCCCGTACGCGAACGGATTCAACCGGAGGTAGCCGCCACCGCGCTGGGAACGGTCACCCGCCAGGTGGGCGGCCAAGGCGTGTGCGAACTCGTGCACGGCCACGGAGACGATCCAACCGAGCAGGATGAGCAGTGGTGGGATGAGCGGGGTGACCGTGCTGTCCTCAGCGGCCCAGTCCAGTTCCACGGCCCGCCAGGAGAGCCAACCCGCGAATCCGGTCAGTCCCAGGATCAGGACGAACACGGGGCTGGGCAAAAAGTCCGACCGGGACGGTTCGGCCGGGGCGTTCTCATCGTCGGTCGCGACCTCAGCGGAGTCCTCGGCCTCTTCGGCGGGGCCCTCGGCGTCGTCGTCGGCACCCACCCCGGCGCGGTTGAGGGCGTCCTCGGGCATCTGCTCCCACGGGTCGACGTCGCGGGCCGCGTCACCGGGACCGTTGGCGTCGGGGACCGTCGCTGCGTCGGACTCCGCCTTCTGGGGCGGTTCGGGCGTGGGCATGATGCTCCTGCTGGTCGCGGGTGTTTCGCGCTCCAGGTTAGGCCCTACCGAGGAGCCCTTCACCGGGGGTGCCTCCTCGCGGATCGGGGACGGCCGGGCCCTCAGACCATCGCGCGAGGTGCCACCGCGGACTTGTGCAGGCAGGCGATCGCGAACGACCGGCCCGCCGGGGTCAGCTCCCGGAGCCCCACACTCTCGTCACCGACGACCAGGTCGAGCGCCTCCAACAGCCAACCCACCGCCATCACCATGGCCCGCACCTGGTCCGAGGCGGCCTCGGCGGTACGCCGATGCGCGGCGGCGTGCCGGCCGGCGGCCACGGGAGGGTCGATCGGACGCCAACCGGACTCGGTGAGCACTCGCTCGGCGGCTTCGCCGTCGGAGGTGCCCCGCCGGGCGTGGGAACCCAGCCCTTGGGGAGAGCGGGAGAGCAACAGGCCCAGGAGGGTCTCGGCGGCGGCCTGCTCGATACCACCGGTCCGGCACAGGGTCTCGGTGGCGGCCTGCCAGAGCGACGCGGGATCCTCGCGCAGTTGCTGGCCACGGCGGGTCAGTTCGAGCCGTCGACCCGAACGGCGCACCGCGCGCATGGAGCGCAGTACCTGGTGCAGGGCGATGAGTTGGGTGGCATCGGTCTCGTTGCGCGGCGGATCGGGGGTGGTTCGCCAACCGAAGTCCTCGCACATGGCGCGCACCACACCGGGGGAGATGTAACCGATCTGGGTCAGGGCGATGCCCTCCGAAGCCAGGTCGAGCAGCCGTTGGAGTGGCGCCATGGCCCTGGGCGCGTCATGGGGCACGTCCGCGCCGGCGATGATCTGTCCCACCAGGGGCCACAGGCGCTGCCGGTGCGGGTGGGTCGAGGAGGAGAGCCAGGCACGGACCCGTTCCTCCCTGACCCGGTCCAGGTGGCTGAGCCCACGGTGGTCCGGCCGGGTGAGGAAGGACCGCGTGAACCGTTCCTGGGCCAGCCGCCAGCCGCGTTTTCCCGGGCGGATGTCCCCCAGCGAGATCGCCAACTCCAGGGCGGCCGCGGTCTCGCTCCGGGCGCTCAACTCCACGTCTCCGACGGCGGTGCCCCAAGTCAGTTCGGACAGGTCCGGCGGTTCCACTCCGGACTCCCACATGAGCCTCTCGTACATCGCCAGACCCGCGGTGTGGTCCCGTCCGTAGAGTTCGAGCAGGGTGGTGGTCTCGGGAGAGGTACAGACGTTGCCGTAGCGGAACAGTTGGAGGAGGCGGAAGAGGCGCCCCAGGGAACGCACCGCGAAAAGTCGGTCGTCGGGGGAGTTCTGGAAGCGAACGGGAAGCTCGTACCAGCAGAAGCGTTGGACCGCGTACTGATTGAGCCGTTGTAGGTCCAGATCCGGGGACAGGGTGCGCAGCGCCAGGCGTGCCATGTCCGCCGCTCGCTCGTCCTGCCGGGCCAGCTCGGTGAGGGCCGACGCGACAGCCTCTCTCATGATGGGCGTCACCTCCCCGCGTGCTTGGGCCCGGGGCCGTCCGGGCATGCTGCTTCGTTGTCGACCCGAGACCACGGTCGGGGTGACCGTTGACGGGGCTGAGCCTCTCCTACCCCGGAAAGGACGAAGAATGCCTGCGTGCGTGGGGTCTAGGGGCGTGGGCGCCGCCGTGGGGGTACGGGCGGGACGACACGGCTGGCGGCGATGTCGCCTTCGCCGACCTCCACCGTCGAATCGTCCCTACGGCGCACGGTGAGCACTCCGTCGGCCCAGGACTCCACCACCCCGACGATATCGGTGAAGCCACCACCAGGGAGGGAGATTCGCAGCGAGACACGCTGCCCGACGTCATCCTGGTCGATTCTGTGGACGAGTCGTCCCCGCAAGTGCATGAATCCGGACCCCCGAGTGTGCGCCGGCCATTGTCCAAGGCCATACTAGGACTACGACATCTGTGCCGATAGCTTGCAGAGGCCGGAGAATCATGTCGGTGCCCGCATGCCGACCGCTGCTCTGGGCAGGCTCTGAAGGTCCCCGCATCCCCCGTGGGTGAGCGGGGGTGAGACAAGGAGTTACGACGTGACCTACGTCATCGCGCAGCCCTGTGTTGATGTGCTGGATAAGGCGTGCATTGACGAGTGCCCCGTGGACTGTATCTACGAGGGCGAGCGCATGCTCTACATCCACCCGGACGAGTGCGTTGACTGTGGTGCGTGTGAGCCGGTGTGCCCCGTCGAGGCCATCTACTACGAGGACGACCTTCCCGAGCAGTGGTCGGAGTTCTACAAGGCCAACGTGGACTTCTTCGATGACCTGGGTTCCCCGGGGGGAGCCTCCAAGGTCGGCAAGATCGACCGGGACCACCCGATCGTGGCCAAGCTGCCTCCGCAGGCCGAATAGGTCGGCGCCCGCCACGGCGTCCCCCGGCGCAGAGGGTGCGTGGCGTGAGGCCGCTCCATGCGTGACGTGTCGCGCCGACCCTCCGCCGAGGGTCGGCGCGACGCCGTTGTGCGCAGAAGGTTCCACAGTTTCCGAACAGGATGGAGAGTGTCCCGATGGGCGAACGGCGACCGGTGACCGATCGGCTTCCGACCTTCCCCTGGGATCGCCTGACGCCGTACAAGGAGACGGCTGCGGCCCACCCCGGCGGCATCGTCGACCTGTCCGTCGGCACCCCGGTCGACCCGGTCCCGACGAACCTTCGAGAGGCGCTCGCCGACGCGGCGGACTCTCCCGGATACCCACTGACCTGGGGCACCCCCGAGCTGCGCGCCGCGATCCAGGGCTGGCTGGAACGCCGTCATGGGGTGCGTGTGGCCGACGGCGCGGTCCTGCCCACGGTCGGTTCCAAGGAGTTGGTGGCCTGGCTGCCGAGTCTGCTCGGACTGGGCCGGGGCGACACGGTCGTCCTGCCGGAGTTGGCCTATCCCACCTATGACGTGGGCGTACGGATCGCGGGGGCCACCCCGGTGGCCACCGACGGTCTCACCGCCCTCGGCCCGGCCCCGGTGAAACTGGTGTGGGTGAACTCGCCGGCCAACCCGACCGGTCGCGTCCTGGGCCGGGACCACTTGCGCAAGGTGGTGGCCTGGGCTCGTGAGCACGGCGCCATCGTCGCCTCCGACGAGTGCTACCTCGACCTGGGGTGGGACGGTGCCGAGCCGACGTCGATCCTGCACCCGGACGTGTGCGACGGCTCGCACGAGAACCTGCTGGCCGTGCACTCGCTGTCCAAACGTTCCAACCTCGCCGGCTACCGTGCCGGGTTCGTGGCGGGTGACCCCGCTCTGGTGTCGGAGTTGCTGGCGGTGCGCAAGCACGCCGGGATGATCGTGCCCGCCCCGGTCCAGGCGGCGATGAAGGCCGCATTGGACGACGACGACCACGCAGCCGAGCAGAAGGAGCGTTATCGAGCCCGTCGGGCCAGGCTGCGCGCCGCGTTCGAGGGCGCGGGCTGGCGGATCGAGCACTCCGAGGCGGGCCTGTACCTGTGGGCGAGCCACCCCGACCTGGATGCCTGGGGCGCGGTGGGTGTACTCGCCGATCGTGGCGTACTGGTCGCCCCGGGTGATTTCTACGGACCCACCGGTGGGCGGCACGTGCGGGTGGCCTTCACCGCCACCGATGAGCGCGTCGAAACCGCCGTCGAGCGCCTGTCCGAATAGCCCTCCACTCCGGCTCGCCCGCGCGAGGGGTTCAGCGGGCGGCCGGGCGGACCAGACAGAACTCGTTGCCCTCCGGGTCCCGCAGGACCTGGAAGGACCCCTGCGCGTCGGTGACCACGTCGCCCACGGTGGTCGCGCCCCGCCGAAGGAGCCGTTCGGTGACCGCAGCGATGTCGTCCACCCGAACGTCCACATGGAGGCGGTTGGGGTGTGCCTTGGGCTCGGAGGTGGGCTGGAAGGACAGCCGAGGCAGCCCGGCCGCGCCCTCGACATGCGCCCATCCATCTCTTCGCTCCATCGGTTCACCACCGAGGAGGAAGGCCCAGAAACGGGCGAGGGTGGACGGCTCGACGGCGTTGACGACCCACTGGTCGATGGTTCCCGGACTCATACGGTGGGATCCTAGCGCCCCTTAGCGGAGCACCACGCGGCCGCCGGTGTCGTCCTCCACCTCGGTCCAGGCCGCGGCCTCGTCCAGGCCGTCGGAGGCCCGCCAGCGCATGTCGTCGTAGGTCACCGAGCTCAGCCCGTACTCCTCGGCGTGCACGACGGCCCACATGGCCATGGCCCAGCCCAGGTCGCCGGTGGCCGGGTCCTGGTCCAGGGGCAGCTCCGCCGGATCGGTGCCGAACACCCGAGCCATTTGTTCCTGAGCACCCGCGATGTCGGCTTCACCCGTTTGGAGGGCCTCGACGGTCTCCTCGTCGAACCAGCAGGTCGCCATGCCACCGTGATCGCCGCCCAGGGTCACGGCCATTCGTTCGGACAACGCCTCATGCTGGTCGTAGGCGAACCCGTCGGCGCTGCGCTGTACCCGCTGGGCGGCCTCGTAGACCGGTATCGTCTCCCAGTCGTGCACCTCGACCAGCTCGTCGTAGAAGGCACGGCTGGAATGCACCGGGTCCATGATCTCCTCCGGTTCGCCCCAATCCTGGGAAGGGCGCTGCTGGAAGAGCCCCAGCGAGTCCCGGTCGCCGTACTCGATGTTGTAGAAACGCGATTCCTGCCACACCGTGGCGTAGGAGATCGTCACCGCGTGCTGTGGCAGGTCCCGGCTGAACGCCACCCCGCCGACGGTGGCCGCGTTCCGGGCCTGTTCGAACTCCATGTCGAACCGGCCGTTCGACAGGTTCAAACGGCATCCCGGCTCCGGCGCCTCGCGGGTGTCCAGGGGCTCGAACGTGGTCAACACGTAGTAGGCGCCGCCGACGAACAGACCGCACACGAGGGTCAGGACCAAGAGGATCTTGGCGAACGCGGAGAACTTCCTACGCTTACTGGGCACGGGCGCACCAAGGGTCGGGGACGGATGGGACGCACCTTCCCCGATCCGCGCAGGCGGGGTCGGGACCGTGCGTTGGGCCGCCGGGAGTTCACTGAGAGGATGTCCGGCGTGCCTCGGCCGCATTGTAGTAGGCACCGCGAGGACCAACGGGAGACGTCGGGGCCAGGGACGGGAAGTGGCCGACCACTCAGTGCGGGTGGGCGGGCCGTATCCCCCACACCCCCACCGAGCGACTAACGTGGGTTCACATGACCAGCTCGTACACCAGTCCGCTGCCCGACCAGATCGACGAACTCTGGGAGCAGCGCTCCGAACTGACCCCCGGCCACACCGAGGCGCGCGAGATCATCACCGGCGCCATCGACCAGATCGACGAGGGCAAGGCCCGCGTGGCCTTCGTCGACCCCACCACCGATGACGTGGTGGTCGACGAGCGCGCCAAGCGCTCCATCCTGCTCGGCTTCAAGGTCCTGGAAATGAAGGAGTCGCAGGTCGGCGACTTCTACCACCACGACCGCATGCCGCTGAAGACCCGCTTCGACGGTGTTCGCGTCGTCGCCGGTGCGATCGCCCGCTGGGGCTCCTTCCTGGCCCCGGGCGTGGTCCTGATGCCGTCCTTCACCAACATCGGTGCCTATGTCGGTTCCGGCACCATGGTCGACACCTGGGCCACGGTGGGCTCCTGCGCGCAGGTGGGCGAGAACGTCCACTTGTCCGGCGGCGTCGGCGTCGGCGGCGTCCTGGAGCCCCCGCAGGCCTCCCCGGTCATCATCGAGGACGAGGCCTTCCTCGGCTCGCGCAGCATGGTCGTCGAGGGCGCTCGTGTGCGCAAGGGCGCCAAGCTCGGCGCGGGCACCATCCTCACCTCCTCCACGCGCGTCTTCGACGCCGAGAGCGGTCAGGAACTGCCCCGCGGCGAGGCCCCGGCCTGGTCGGTGTGCGTGACCGCCAACCGCACCAAGAGCTTCCCCGGTGGCGACTTCGGTATGCCGGTGTTGCTGGTGCTCAAGCGCTTGGAGGAGGGGCAGGAGCACGACAAGCTCGCCCTGAACGACCTTCTGCGTGAACACGGCGTCAACGCCTAGGGGCGATGCCTTCGAGACGCCCCTTCCGGTACCCGGGAGGGGCGTCCGCTGTTCTAGTGTGGCCCCGGACCATCACACCCGCACCACCCGCACACCCGCGTGCCTGAATCGAAACGGGGCGAGACCATGCTGGACCTGACCACGGACGTGGCGGAGTTGACCGCCGCCCTCGTGGACACACGTTCCGAGAGTGGCGATGAGAAGGCCCTCGCAGACGCGGTCGAGAGCGCTTTGGCGGCACTGCCCCATCTCACGGTCGCCCGCGATGGTGACGCGGTCGTGGCCCGAACCGACCTCGGACGTGAGCGCCGGGTGGTGATCGCCGGACACCTCGACACCGTGCCGATCGTCGACAACGTGCCCTCGTACGTGGACGGGGATCGTCTCTACGGCTGCGGTACCTCGGACATGAAGGCGGGCGTGGCCGTTCAGCTCAAACTGGCCGCCCTGGTCGTCGAGCCGATCCACGACGTCACCTACGTCTTCTACGACAACGAGGAGGTCGACGCCTCCCGCAACGGCCTGCTGCGGTTGAGTCGTAACCACCCCGAGTCGCTCGCGGGCGACTTCGCCATCCTCATGGAGCCCACCGACGGAGTCATCGAGGGCGGATGCCAGGGCACCATGCGAGTGGACGTGAGGACCAGCGGCAAGCGTGCCCACAGCGCGCGTTCCTGGATGGGGGAGAACGCCATCCACAAGGCCGGAGAGGTTCTGGACGTCCTACGCGCCTACACGCCTCGGCGACCCGAGGTGGAGGGCCTGACCTTCCACGAAGGACTCAACGCGGTCTTCGTCGAGGGAGGCGTGGCCGGCAACGTCATCCCCGACGAATGCGTGATCAGGGTCAACTACCGCTACGCACCGGACCTGTCCCCGGCCGACGCCGAAGCGCACCTACGTGAGGTGTTCGCCGGTTTCGAGCTGACCGTGACCGACTCCGCCGCCCCGGCCCGCCCGGGCCTGGACGATCCCTCGGCCGCGGCCTTCGTCGCCGCTGTGGGGGAGGGGCGGGCCCGGGCGAAGTTCGGTTGGACGGACGTCTCCCGCTTCTCCGAGCTGGGCGTCCCGGCGGTCAACTACGGACCCGGCGACCCGATGCTGGCGCACACCCGTGACGAGTACGCGAAGATCTCGCGGATTCGAGAGGCCGAGGAACGCATGGTCGCCTGGTTGACCGGTCGCCGCTGAAGCGTGCTCGCCCCATCGCCTGCGGTGTGTCCCCGCAGGCGGCCACCATTGGCCACGCACAGGTCACACCGGGTTCAGGTGTGAGTGGTTCCAGGGCGGATAACTTTACGTGCATGACGGAAGAAGAGAAGATGAGGCGTGCCGGACCGCTCACCTACCGCGGGCGCGCCATCCCCGACACCACCACCGACCAGCGCCTCCTCGACCGGAGGGGCCCTTCTGACTGGGTGCACACCGACCCCTGGAGGGTCCTGCGCATCCAGTCGGAGTTCGTGGAGGGGTTCGGGCTGCTGGCCGAACTACCCTCCGCGGTGAGCGTCTTCGGGTCGGCTCGGATCAAGCCGGGCACCGAGTACTACGAATTGGGTGTCCGGATGGGGGCCAAGCTCGCGGAGGCGGGCTACGCCACCATCACCGGTGGCGGCCCCGGGATGATGGAGGCCGCGAACAAGGGCGCCAAGCAGGCGGGTGGATTGTCCGTGGGGCTCGGTATCGAGTTGCCCTTCGAACAGAGCCTCAACGAGTACGTCGACGTGGGCGTCACCTTCCGGTACTTCTTCGTCCGCAAGTTGATGTTCGTGAAGTACGCCCAGGCCTTCGTGGTGCTGCCCGGTGGGTTCGGCACCCTGGACGAGCTGTTCGAGGCCATCACCCTGGTGCAGACCAAGAAGGTGACCCGCTTCCCCGTGGTGCTGGTGGGTACCGAGTTCTGGGGCGGTATGCGCGACTGGATCGAGGCCAGCCTGCTCAAGCACAACCTCATCTCCGAGCAGGACATGGATCTGCTCTACGTGACCGACGACCCCGACGCGGTGGTCTCCACCATCCAAAGGGCACACGTGCACTTGGAGAACCAGTTCGAGCGGAGCGAGCCCGGCCCCTCCAGCTGACCTCGGGCCCGGGCTCCCCCGCCCGTCAGCCCGCTCCCGCCCTCGACCGGCGCCTACGAGGGGATTCTTTCGGGTGCTCGCGATTCGACTCCTTGGGCACGGTGTCGAGACGAACCCGGCCCGATGACGCGCGAACGGGTGACCCGCCTAGCGCGCCGATGGGTTCGGCTCCTCAGACCAGTCCGCGACGTACCGCGGTGGGTGGGCGCTCACCTCGGATGGAGGCGACCATCTCCAACGCCCGCCGAACCCGCTCGGGGTGGTCGGTGACGATCACCCGGGCTCCGGCCCAGGCGTAGACGGTGGCCAGGGCCACTTCCTCCGCGGCGTCCACGGGCACCGTCCCGGCGAGCGTGGCGGGGGTGGGAGACGGGCCGGCCGGCTCCCGAGGGCCCTGGCCCTGCGGGGCGCAGCGGACCAGGATCGGGCGCCCCGTCTCGACCAGTTCCTCGACCCGTGCGGCCGGTGGCCGGTGTCCGGCGTCGATGACCGAGGCCATGACGGGATCGTCGATCCCTTCGGCGTCCTCGACGGAAGCGGGGGTCAGGATTCGGAAAGACTCGTTCGGCACCAGCTGAGTCTCCCACGCCCCATCGTTCCCGGGGCAGGGGTTCTGGTCTGTTCGCGTGCGGAGTCGGGGTGCGTGGACGTTCCTGAGCGAACACGCCGGACCATCGCACCGGCGCAGCGGTCCGGCACCGGAACACCGCTGAGGAAGGGTGTGGCACGATCGGTACCGTGCCCTACTTCATCATGATCCTGGTCGCCGCCGCCGCGCTCGCCGTGCTCGTGGGCGTGGTCTACGTCGTGCTCGGCAAGGGTGGACGACTCGCCCGCTTCGAGGCCGACTTCCCCCCGTTGGGTCTTCCGGAGGGGCGTCCGGTCGACCCTCGCGACCTGGGCGGATTGCTGCTTCCGTTGTCGCTGTGGGGATATCACGTGCGCGCGGTCGACGCCCTGTTGCTACGGCTGACCTCGACCCTGCGCGAGCGTGAGGAGCGGATCGAGGACTTGGAATGGCGCCTGGCCCACCTCGATCCCTCCTTCGTGCCGCGGGGCACCGGCCCCCGGCCCGACTCCTACCTGCCCGGTGACGCGCCGATGGAAGAGGGGGAACGGGGCCGCTCCGCGGGTACGTCGCAGCCATCGAAGGATGGTGCCGGGGCTTTCACCGAGGACACGGCGCGGGCCGGTATCGGCACCGCCTCGGATACGGCGGTGGACCCGGCCGAGTACGCGCCTGGGGGCGAAGAGACCGCCGGTGGTGATGAGCGCGAGGAACGAGCCTGAACCGGTCCGTGGCGGTCGATCACCTACCGGGACACGTTCGGGTGTGCCCCTGAAGCCTATATGTCGTGCATCACACCGAATCCGTCCTGCATGGTCGGATACGCGGTCTTAGGTTGCTCTATTCTCGTTCGCTGTACATGCGTACCCCCCGCTCTGCCGGAGTAGCGGGTGGATCGTCGGTGAGGATGGCGAGGATGGACACAGCAGCCGAACTCAAGGTGGGCGCGGACGACGGGAACGGGGAGTCCACCACCCCGGTGCGTCAGATGTCCCTGTGGCCACCGCCTCGTTCGACCCGGCACACCGGTAAACGTCGACGTCAGCTCACCAGAGTGGCCGTCGTGAGCGTCGTGGTCCTGGTGTTGGGTGGCGGCGCGGCCGCCGCCTGGGCCTACCTGGAAGCCTCCGAACCGGATCCGATCACCGCGACCTCCGAGCCGGACGAGTTCGTCGGCTCCTGGTCCGGTCGGATGAGTCAGGTGGACACCGATGGTGAGCCGGTCGCCGAGTGGGACGCCCAGGTGCGCATCGACGAGGGCGCCGAACGCGGTAGTACCGCCTGGACCACGTTCTCCTGCTCGGGGACACTGGAGCTGGCGGCACGGGACGGTGACCGGTTGGTGTACACCTACAACGAGATCTCCGATCCCGACGAACGGTGCGTGGACGAGGCCGAGTTGACCCTGTGGCCTACCACGGGGCAGGGACTCAACGCCGAGTGGTCCTCGGTCACCCGCGAGGGGACCCGGATGGTGTCCACCGGTACCCTCCGCTGAGCCGCGGATGAGCGGGGGCGTCGATCGGGGGCCGGGCGGCCGATCGGGTTTCGGCCAGGATGGATATAACCTTACTGACTAAGGCTTCCTCGTTATCGGGTGCTCATGGCGGTGGCCCGACTGTCGCCCGGCGCACACAGGGGTCAACCTCCGAGATAATGGGCGAAGAGTGATTCGCGTCCCTTAAGTCACATGGGCGCGAATCACCCGGAACCGACCTATGGCTGCGTAGTCGAGACACACGTGGATCGACGCGGTGCTGTGGGCCGGCCCGGCCGCGAGGAACACTTAGAAAGGGGAATGGTATGGCGGCGATGAAGCCGAGGACCAGTGACGGGCCGATGGAGGTCACCAAGGAGGGTCGCGGCATCATCATGCGGGTCCCGCTCGAGGGCGGAGGCCGCCTGGTCGTCGAGTTGACGCCCGATGAGGCGACCGAACTCCGGGACGCGCTCCAGGGCGTCGTCGGCTAGTTCCGACACTCCACTCGTCCCCCATCCGGGCCGGAACGCCCTGACGACCCCCGAGGTTCCACACCTCCCACCAGTAGCGAACGATTGTGAGCGGCCTGTGCCATTCGCCACGGAGATCCACCCCCTGCCGGGGACCCTCGCCGAATCCACCGCGGACCTGCTGGTCCTCCCCGTCCTCACGGGTGAGGAAGGACCCGAAGCGGTCGAGGGGGTCGCCGAAAGCGGACTGACGGCGGTCCTTCCCGCGACGCTCATGGATCTGTTCGCTCATTATTCGCTCACCGGCAAGTCCGGTGAGCTTTCCCAGTTCCCGGTGACCCGGGACGGGGGCCTGGTCCGCCTGGCCCTTCTCGGAGTCGGTTCGGGAACCCCCGCCGACCTTCGGAAGGCCGGCGCCGCCCTCGCCCGGGCCGCCCGGGGCAACGAACGTGTCGCCCTGGCCTGGCCTGGTGGCGACCCCGAGGCCGCCACGGCCTTCGCCGAGGGCGCCCTGCTCGCCTCCTACACGTTCACCCTGAAATCCTCGAAGATCCCCGTGGGCAAGCTCGCGCCCGAGCGGATCGACCTGGTCGGCGACACCGATTCCCTGACCGACGCCCTCGCCTTGGGCACTCGCCTGGCCCGAGCCACCGCGCTGGCCAGAGACCTGATCAACACGCCCTCCCAGACCAAGAACCCCGAATGGATGGTCGCCCGCGCTCGCGAGGTGGCCGATGAGGGTGGGCTCGCCCTGCGGGTCTGGGAAGAGCAGGAGCTGCGAAGCGAGGGCTTCGGCGCGATCTTGGCGGTGGGCCAAGGATCGGTCAGCCCGCCCCGACTGGTTCAGTTGTCCTACACCCCGCAGAACCCCACCGGGCACGTGGTGCTGGTCGGTAAGGGCATCACCTTCGACACCGGTGGCCTCTCCCTCAAGCCCAACGACAACATGTCGCTGATGAAGACCGACATGAGCGGTTCGGCGATCGTCTTGGCGGTGCTCTCCGCCCTGTCCTCCGTGGATTCTAGGGTGAAGGTCACCGGCCTGCTGGCACTGGCGGAGAACGCCTTCTCCGGGGACTCCACCCGCATCGGTGACGTCCTCACCACCTACACGGGAAAGACCGTGGAGGTGCTCAACTCCGATGCCGAGGGACGTTTGGTCCTAGCCGACGCCATGGGCTACGCCTCCTCCGAACTCGGACCGGACCTGATCGTGGACGTGGCCACCCTGACCGGTGCGGCCAAGGTCGCCCTGGGCACCGGCATGGGCGCTCTGTACAGCACCGATGACGAGGTCGCCGCCGAGTTGCTGAGCGCCGGTGAGGCCTCGGGAGAACCACTGTGGCGGATGCCGCTCACCGAGGAATACCTTCCCACCACCGAGTCCCGGGTGGCCGATCTGGCCAACATCGGTACCCGTGGTGGCGAGTTCGGTCCGGCCGGCGCCACCGACGCAGCGCTCTTCCTACGTGAGTTCACCGGCGGTCTGCCTTGGGCCCATCTGGACATCGCCGGCCCGGGCCGTTCCATGAAGGAGAGCGGTCTGCTCAGCAAGGGCGGCACGGCTTTCGCCACCCGAACCCTGTTGCGCTGGCTCGCTCAGAGGTAGCCTCACGTCTTCCGGTGGGGTCCGGTGCGCTGAAGCGCTTCGGGCCCCACCGCTTTCTTCGTGGACCCCTACGGTCGGATCGCGGCCAGTAGTCCCTCGCCCACCGGGACCAGCAGTGGGATGAACTGCTCGTCCTCGCGCATTCGGCGCATCACCTCGCGCACCGCGACCTCCGCTGGACCGGGGACCCGTAGTGGTCCGTCCGGTTCGCCCGAGCTGACCATGACGTTGTTGAACGTCACCACCCCGCCGGGACGCAGAAGACGCAGAGCCTCCTCCAGGTAGGTGGGATAGGAGGCCTGGTCGGCGTCGACCGACACCATGTCGTAGCCGCCGTCCGTGAGCCGGGGCAGAACCTCTAGGGCCGAGCCGCGGATCAGCCGTGCTCGTCCGGCCCCGAAGCCCGCCCGAGCGAAGGCGGTGCGCGCGTAGTCCTGATAGGCGGCGTTGACGTCCACCGTGGTCAAGATCCCGTCCGGGACCATTCCCCGCAGCAGCCAGATCCCCGACGTCCCACAACCCGTGCCGATCTCCACCACCGAGCGTGCTCCGATGGCCGCGGTCAGAAAGCGCAGAGCGGCCCCGGTCGCGGCGTCCACCGGTGGTGCGGCCGAGCGGACCCCCGTGTCGTAGGCCTCCGCGAGGGGGCCGTCACCCATGGCGTTCTCCTCGAACCGAGCCTGCTCGGTTCGAACCCACGTGGTCTGTGCGACGCTCTCTTCAGCGCTGATGACGGCCTCCATGCCCAGTTTCACCAATGGGGCGTGCGTTCTGACCGGGGGATCGTCACCCACCGTAGGATGGGGATAGCGGCCAGGTAGTCTCCCTGGTCAAAAGACTAGCCTGAACCGGTCCGAACTCCGAGTGTGGCGACGGGAACTTAATGGGCTTCTCCTGACGTTGAATCGGGATGAACGTACGTTGATCGCCACGAAGCAAACTCCCTCCGACCGACCTTCGTTCGGTGGATCAGCGGAATGAAGGGAGCAGCGGTGCCAGAGACCGGCCCTGCCGTGGAGTTCGAGGAATGGGAACCTCCGAGCTGGGAAGAGGTCGTCCGCGTCCATTCACCGCGGGTGTATCGCCTGGCGTACCGGCTCACCGGCAACAAGCACGACGCGGAGGACCTCACCCAGGAGGTCTTCATCCGGGTGTTCCGCTCCCTGGCCAACTACACCCCCGGCACCTTCGAGGGGTGGCTCCATCGCATCACCACCAACCTCTTCTTGGACATGGCCCGGCGCAAGGCACGGATCCGTTTCGAGGGCCTGGCGGACAACGCCGACGATCGCCTGGAGGGCCGTGAACCCTCACCGGCCCAGCGTTACGACGATCGACACTTCGACGCCGACGTCCAAAGCGCGCTGGACGCCCTCCCCGCCGAGTTCCGTGCCCCCGTCGTCCTGTGCGACATCGAGGGCCTCTCCTACGAGGAGATCGCCGCGACACTCGACGTCAAGCTCGGCACGGTTCGCAGTCGTATCCACCGGGGCCGCGCCCAGCTGCGCCGTGCTCTGGAGCACCGGCGCTCTCTCGCCGCACAGTCGGACCGGTCGGGCGACAGAGCGAACGTGAGCAAGGAGGCGGAGTGAGGATGGAGCACCTCGGGGAGCGCCTTTCCGCGCTCATCGATGGGGAATTGGGCGCAGCCGAACACGAGCGGGCGCTCATCCACCTGGCCAAGTGCGAGTCGTGCCGTTTCGAGGCCGACATGATGCGTCGACTCAAGCGCCGTCTCACCGGCCTCGGTGAACCCGAACCCGATATGGACTTCATGGGTCGTCTCCTGGCCCGCCCCGGCTCGGGTGGTCCCTGGGGTTCGTCGGGTGGTGGAGGGTTCGGCGCCGGTGACTCCCCTGGTGGCACTCCTTTCGGGTCCAGCCCTCCGTTGGGTTCGTCCCGTCCCCTCGGTGGCTTCACGGGAGGCGGACCGATCATGTCGGGCGGCTCCGAACCGGATGGGCACCCCGAGGCGACCGCGGACACCGAGAAGTCTGCGAGGAGCGGACCGAGCCACGAACGCTCAGAGGCCGAACCCCGGAGCCGAAGGGGTGATTCCACGCGCGTCGGTGTCTTCGTCCACGAGGATGGCGTGCGGCGGTTCTTCGGCGGGCGCTACGCTGTCGCGGGCCTGGCCATGGCGACGGCCCTGTTGGGGAGTGCGTTCGTCGCGGGTGGTGAGCCGGGTGAGACCGCCCCGGTGGTCGAGCCCCACCTGTCCGACTACGCGGTCGAGCACGCGGTCACCAGTCGACAGGTGCCCGTGGGCGACGGTGAAGGGTGGCCGGCCCCGGTGTGGCCCGTGAACGCACCCGCTCCCCCGGTCATGGAGGGGCATCCCTCGGACCCGGGCGAATCGGCGCGGTGAGGAGGGCGGACGCCCCCTCCGGTCCCGGTTCCGTGTTGGCCACCGTCATGCCCATCGCGGTGCTGTGCGTCCTGCTACTGACCGCGGGTGCGCATCCCGAGGCCTTCGCGATCCCGGCCGAGGGAGAGGATGACGGAATGGCGACCCTGCGGGGCGCCGCCGTGGCCGAGGGCGACGTGGCCTACACCGCGGTTCGTGAACTCCATGGGCCGGAGGGAACGCCGCCGGGTGGGCTGGACCTGCGGGTGGTCAACCGACCGGGCGAGGGCCTGGCCATGGCCCCCCTGGGAGACGAGGAACAGGCCTTCGTCGTACCGGCCTCCTCCGCCCTGGAGACCCTGGACGAGCGTCTCCTGGCGATGCTGGAGGACACCTACCGTGTGGTGGACGCCGGCGAGGACGAACTCGACGGACGTTCGGCCCGGGTGGTCGAGGCCAGGCGGGCGAACACCACCGTGGCCGGACGGTTCTGGGTGGATGGCGAGACGGACCTGCTTCTGGGCCGGGCGATCTACGACGAGGCGGGTGAGACGGCCTTCAGTAGTCACCTCACCGGTCTACGCCTGGTGGACGAGGACTGGCCTGAGGAGGCCTTGGGCGGCGAGCCTTGGGGGGACGCGATCGACCACCCCGAACGCGAGCGATTGCGCGCCCAAGGGTGGGTGCTTCCTGAACACCTCACGTGGAACCTGCGTCTGGTGGACAGCAGGTCGAAGAGCTACGAAGGTCGGCCGGTCGTGCACTCGGTCTACTCCGATGGCCTCTCTCAGATCTCGGTCTTCAGTCAGCGTGGCAAGCTTGGAGAGGAATATCTCTCCACAGATCGGAACGGATACACCGGAACCGGCATGGGGGGAGAAGGCGTCACAACAGGGCACGAGACGATCTTCGGTGGAGATGTGGGGCAGTACCAGAGCATGTGGCAGGCGGACGGTTTCGTCTACACGGTGCTGGCCGACGCCCCCGCCGACCTGGCCTCCTCCGCGGTGACGGCGTTGCCGGGGCCGGAGGGTGACTCCGAGTTCTGGGCACGGGTCCAGCGAGGTCTGTCTCGACTGGGGCCCACCTAGGGCTCCGGTAGATCGGTGGAGCGTGTGCCCAGCCGAAAGCCAAGCGATATACGGAGCAGGTCTTGAGTCAGGAGAACGACCGTTCGGAACCCGCTGAGGGAGGGGGGCCGAACCCGCTCCGGCCGAATGGCGGAGCACCTGGGCCGGGAACGCCGGAGCCCCAGAACCCGGTTCCGGGCCGGAACCAGGTATCGGGTCCGGGACCTGCCGGTCAGGACCGGGGACCCGCTGACGCGCGGAACGCCCCGCCTCGGCCACCAGGTGGAGAACCCCTCACGGGGACGCCACCGCGGCCCATGAGCCAGGGTGCCCAGGGCCGGCCCCCCGTTGCTGGAGAGAACATGAACCCCCACCCCCAAGGCCCCACGACCCCCCCAGACCACACCGATTCCGCAGGAGCCTTCCAGAG
Source organism: Nocardiopsis alkaliphila YIM 80379 (assembly GCF_000341005.1). Classification (GTDB taxonomy): domain Bacteria; phylum Actinomycetota; class Actinomycetes; order Streptosporangiales; family Streptosporangiaceae; genus Nocardiopsis; species Nocardiopsis alkaliphila. The sequence continues at coordinate 36,347 of NZ_ANBD01000039.1, forward strand.
TCCGGGCCGGCACCAGGCACAGGCCCCCGGCCCCTACCAGAGCGGCCCGGGGCGACAGGCCCAGCCGAACCCCCAAGGCCAGGCCCCGGCCGGTGGTCCCGGACACTTCGCCGTACCGCCCAGCCCGCAACAGGCGCAGCCCCAGGTGGCCCCGAAGGTGAAACGCGGCGTCCCCACGTGGTCGGCGTTGACCGGAATGCTCGTGGTCGCCCTCATCGCGGGTGGTGTCGGTGGGCTGGTCGGAGGGATGTTCCCCGCCGCCGGTGGCGGGGGTGGAGAGGAACAGCCCGAACAGCAAGGGCCCGGCATCAACGAACCTCCGCCCGAGGCCCCCGAACGCGCACCGGACACGGTGGCGGGCGTGGCCCAGAGGGTCAGCCCCAGCGTGGTTTCGCTACGCAGCGCCGACCCACGGATCGGCGGTGGTGGTTCGGGTTTCATCATCGAAGGTGACTACGTGGTCACCAACGACCACGTCTCCGCTGAGTTGGAGGATGACGGCATCATCATCGAGTACAGCGACGGCAGTAGCAGCGGTGCCGAGGTGGTGGGTTCCGATCCCAGTTCCGACCTGGCCGTCTTGGAACTGGAGGAACCCAGCGAAGTGGATCCGTTGGAGTTCGGTGACTCCGATGAGGCCATCGTAGGGGACGAGGTCATCGCGATCGGTGCACCCCTGGGGCTCACCGGTACGGTCACCCAGGGCATCATCAGCGCATTGGAGCGTCCGGTGAGCCCGGACGGCGGAGACACCCAGTTCTTCGCGATCCAGACGGACGCGGCGATCAACCCGGGCAACTCGGGTGGTCCGCTCGTCGACATGCGGGGCCGGGTCATCGGAGTGAATTCGATGATCTACAGCATGGGTGGCGGGCCCTTCGGGGACCAACCGGTGGGCAGCATCGGTCTGGGATTCGCGATCCCCTCCACCGAGGCGGAGACCGTCATCGGTCGTATGGTCGACCACGGTGAGGAATCGACGGCGGCCTACGCCGACCTGGGGATCAACCTCTACGACCAGGAGAGCACGGTCGTGGGCGCGGTGATCGGGGAGGGCGAGGACGCCATCGAGGCGGGAGGAGCGGCCGACGAGGCGGGCCTGCGGCCGGGAGACGTGATCGTGTCCTTCGACGGCCGTCGGGTGAACTCCCACGGCGAACTGCAGGCGATGGTGCGTGACAAGAGTCCGGGAGACGAGGTCGAGGTCGACTACGAGCGTGACGGCGAACGGACCTCGGTGACCGTCACCCTGGGCCCCGACGACTGATCCTCGTCCCAAAGAGGGCCGTGGCCGTCCTGAAGCGAGAAAGCGGGCCCCGAGTCGCTCGACTCGGGGCCCGCGCGTGGTCTTTCGACCGACCTTGGCGAACCACGGGGTCGACCATTCGGACGCCCTCAGGCCAAGGGAGAGCGGTAGGCGTGGGTGAGGACACCGTGTTCGCTATGACCCGCGTCCCTGACTCTCAGGCGCATCGAACGCTAGCGGCCGGCCGGGGAGATGCCCAACTGCATCCCGGCGAGCCCACGGGGCTTGGCGACCAGCTTCTCGGCGATCGAGGTGATCACCTTGCTGGCCTCGGCCTCAGGGGTGCTCAGGACCAAAGGCTGCCCCTCGTCGCCGCCCTCGCGCAGGCGCGTGTCCAGTGGTACCTGGCCGAGCAGCGGGATCTCGGCGCCCAGGGTCTTGGTGAGCGTGTCGGCGACCTGCCGGCCACCACCCTGACCGAACAGGTACACCGGTTCGACGTCCGGGCTCGGCTGGTAGTACGACATGTTCTCGATGACACCGGCGATGCGCTGGTGCGTCTGCGCCGTGATGGCGCCGGCGCGCTCGGCGACCTCCGCGGCGGCCTGCTGCGGCGTGGTGACCACCAACAGTTCTGCGCCGGGCAGCATTTGCGCGACGGAGATGGCGATGTCGCCGGTGCCCGGAGGCAGGTCCATCAGCAAGACGTCCAGGTCGCCCCAGAAGACATCGGAGAGGAATTGTTGCAGGGCACGGTGCAGCATGGGACCACGCCAGACCACCGGCTGGTTGCCCTGGGTGAACATGCCGACCGAGATGACCTTGATGTCGTGCGCGGTGGGCGGAAGGATCATGTCCTCGACCTTGGTCGGGAAGTCCGACGCACCCAGCATGCGCGGTACGGAGTGGCCGTAGATGTCGGCGTCGACGACACCCACCTTGTGACCTTGGGCGGCGAGGGCCGCGGCGAGGTTGACGGTCACGGAAGACTTGCCGACACCGCCCTTGCCGGAGGCGACGGCGTAGACCTTGGTGAGCGAACTCGGCTTGGCGAAGGGGATCTCCTTCTCCGCCTGGCCGCCGCGCAGCTTGGTCTGGAGTTCCTTGCGCTGCTCGTCGCTCATCACGTCGAGTTCGACCTTGACGGAGGTGACGCCGGCGACCTTGGTCACCGCTTCACTCACGTCCTTTTCGATGCGACCCTTCATCGGGCAGCCGGCCACCGTGAGGTAGATGCCGACGTGCACGGCACCGTCGTCGGCGATGTCGACGCTCTTGACCATCCCGAGGTCGGTGATGGGGCGGTGGATCTCCGGGTCTTGCACCGTGGCCAGGGCTTCGTGTACCTGCTCGGTGGTTGCTGTGGAGGACATATGCTCAATCGTAGGTCAGGGATGGGATGAACGGCCTGTGGTGTCGCTCCCAGGTCCTTCATCTTCAACGGTGGAGCGGCGTCCGGCTATTCCAGCCACGCGATGTTCGTGGACGTGACCGGATGCGCACGGTGACCAGGTGATAACGGCGCGGTCTTAACGCGGCCGATACATGCCCGGATAGTAGTCTCGCGCACGATGGGAAATGTGCCGCCACCGCATGGTTCGTCCTGGCCCGCTGCGCCCGAAGGGCCGGAAGGACGGGCTTTTGATGGCTTCGACGAGTCTCGGGAGCAGACCTGGGCGTGGCCGCCCGGGGGTGCGCGACAGACTCCGCCGGGTGGGCATCCGGCGCTGACTCCGGACCCTTCGGTGTGGGCTTGGCCACCGCCGCGTCCGGTGCGCACGAGTGGATTCGCCAGTGCGCCGATCCCCGATGGTGAGCCCTATCACAGGTTGGCCCGTACTCCACTGTTCCGGTGGTGGGTGCCGCCGCTGCTGGTCCTGGTCTTCGGAGTCCTGCTGTTCTTCCTGTGGGCCGGCGTCATGGTCGTGATGACCATCGTCGCCATCTACGGAGGTGGTGGCCTGGCCCCGGAGTCCGTCCGGGTCGGGGAGATCGCGGGGCTGGCCTTCGGGTTGGCGTCGATGGCCCTGCTCATACCGCTGGTGCTCTTCGTGGTCCGTGTGGTGCAGTGGCGCAGTGTCGGCTCGCTGATCTCGGTGGCGGGGTACCTGCGTCGGCGCTGGTTGGGGGTCTGCCTACTGGTGGCCTTGGCCTTGGCGATGGTGTGCGCCCTGCTGGTGCCGATGCTCCCTGGAACCGCTTCCGAGGCCGCCGCCGTGGAGGCCACCCCCGCCGGTGGCGGTGCTCAGGTCCTGCTCGCCGCCATGACGGTGATCATCCTGTTGGTGCCCTTGCAGTCGGCGGCCGAGGAACTCACCATGCGCGGGTTGGTGATGCAGCTCGTGGGTTCACTGGGTGCACGTGATGGGCGGAGCGCCTTCTCTCGGGTACTGCGTTCCCCGTGGCCGGCGATCCTGGCGGGCGGAACCCTGTTCGGCGCGTTGTACGCCGCGACCCACCCTGGCCATGTGTGGACCACGGCCTCCCTGGTGTTGTTCGGGTTGGCGATGTCCTGGCTGACCGTGCGTACCGGTGGTCTGGAGGCCGCCATCGGTCTGCACGTGGTCAACGGTCTGTTCCAGTTCACTCGGTGCGCCCTGGAAGGCCGGTTGTCGGAGGTGGGGACCGGAGTGGTCATCGGGGCCGGACTTCCGATGGGTGCCGACACCCCGTTGACCCTGGCCGTCACCTTCGCCCAGGTGGGTCTGTACTCGCTCCTGGTACTGCTCTGTGCCTCCCGTCTCGGAGTGCGCGGCCGCAGCGCCGTCCGTGCCTAGGCGGTGTCCCTCGCCGAAACCTCCGGGGCATCGAAGCGGCCCTCGGTTTCGGGGAGGGCGGGGAAGACCCAGGTCCGGTAGGCGAAGAAGCGGAACAGCGTGCCCAGCCCCACTCCCACGACATTGCCCGCGACGTTGCTCGCCAACGGGCCTTGTAGGCCCAACACGTACACGGCGAAACCCAGACAACCCACCTGGATGAGCATGCCCACACCGTTCATCACCAAGAACAGGAAGGTCTCTCTGCCGTAGCCGGTGCGGGCGCGATCGGCGAAGGTCCAGAACCGGTTGCCGATGAAGGCCACCGCGATCGCACAGGAGGTCCCGGCCACCTGACCGACGATCAAAGGCAGGTCGGTGGTACCCCAGATCAGGTTGGTGATGGCCAACTGGATCACGTAGGCGATGGCGCCCACCGAGCCGAACCTGCCCACCTCACCGGTGAACCGGGCGATGCGTGGGTGTCGGTCGAGGAACTCGCGCACGAGCTGGGCCTCCAGTCCTGTGGGCTCGCGGGGCGGGGAGCGGGACTCGGGCGGAGTACCCGTACGCCCTAGACTCTGGTCGGGGGCCATGAGGAAGACCCCGGCCGCGGGTTCCGAGCCGAACGGCCAGGTTCCGGCATGGTCGGGACCGCCCCGCATCCGCGGTTGACGAGCATTGAGTTGAGGAACTGTGAGCGAGCGTAACCGCATCATCCCCCGGGTGGGAATGGTGGGCGGAGGCCAACTCTCCCGGATGACGCACCAGGCCGGTATCGGCTTGGGGGTGGAATTCTCGGTCCTGGCCGCGAGCCCCACCGACAGCGCGGCCCTGGTCTGCGGTGACGTCACCATCGGTGACGATCGTGGTGCCGACGACGTCTTGGCGTTCGCCAAGGCGCACGACGTCGTCACCTTCGACCACGAACACGTGCCCGAGCCGGTCCTTCGGGCGGTGGAGGAGTCCGGCGGACTGCTGCGCCCGAGCCGTGACGCCCTGCGTTTCGCCCAGGACAAGCTGCGTATGCGCACCCGTATGGCCGAACTGGGAGCCCCCTCGCCCCGCTGGCGGGCGGTGACCGCCCTGGAGCACGCCACCGCGTTCGCGGAAGGGGCCGGATGGCCGGTCGTGCTCAAGGCGGCGCGCGGCGGCTACGACGGCAAAGGCGTGTGGGTCGTGGCCGATTCCGAGCAGGTGCGCGAGGTCGTGGAACGCGCGGCCGCCGAGGACGTACCACTGCTGGTCGAAGAGAAGGTCGACTTCGTTCGTGAACTCGCCGTGCAGGTGGCCCGTTCCCCGCACGGTCAGGTGGCGGTCTACCCGGTCGTGGAGACCGTGCAACGCGATGGTGTCTGCCACGAGGTCATCGCCCCCGCTCCGGGCTTGAGCGAGGCGAAGGCCACCCGAGCCCAGCGGTTGGCCATCGAGATCGCGCACGCGCTGGAGGTCACCGGTGTGCTCGCGGTGGAGTTGTTCGAGACCGTGGACGGGGTGATCGTCAACGAACTGGCCATGCGTCCGCACAACTCGGGGCACTGGAGCATCGAAGGTGCCCGCACCTCCCAATTCGAGCAGCATCTGCGGGCCGTGCTCGACCTGCCGTTGGGTTCGCCGCGCACCAACGCCCCCTACACCGTCATGGCCAACCTGCTGGGCGGTGCGGACCCCGACGTCTACGGCCGCTATCTGCACGTCATGGCCAAGGACCCCGAGGTGAAGATGCACTTCTATGGCAAGGGTGTGCGTCCGGGCCGCAAGATCGGGCACGTCACCGTGATGGGCGACGACTACCGGGACCTGCTGGAGCGCGCCCGTGACGCCGCAAGCTACCTGCGAGGAGACCAGCTGTGACCGAGAACAGGCCCGTGGTGGGCATCGTGATGGGGTCGGACTCGGACTGGCCGGTGATGCGCGAGGCGGCCGAGGCCCTGCGCGAATTCGACGTGCCGTTCGAGGCGGACGTGGTCTCGGCGCACCGTATGCCGCACGAGATGATCTCCTACGGCACGGAAGCGGCCGGTCGAGGATTGAAGGCGATCATCGCCGGGGCGGGCGGCGCCGCCCACCTGCCGGGCATGCTGGCCTCGGTGACCACGCTGCCGGTGATCGGTGTGCCCGTGCCGCTGAAGTACCTGGACGGGATGGACTCGCTGTTGTCCATCGTGCAGATGCCCGCCGGGGTGCCGGTGGCGACGGTGGCGGTGGGCGCGGCGCGCAACGCGGGCCTGTTGGCGGTGCGCCAGCTGGCCGCGCACGATCCGGAGCTGGCCGAGCGAATGGCCCACTTCCAGGAGGAGTTGAAGTCGCAGGCGCACGCCAAGGGCGAGAAGTTGCGGCGTGAGGTCGCCGAGGGTGGCAGGCCCATGGGTTTCAGCATGTAGCGGGTGCTTCTTCGGCCCCGGTGTTCCACGAGGGCACCGGGGCCGCGGTGTGCCCGGGATCAGTCCACCTGGGGCAGTAGGGCCCGGATTCCGTCCAAGGCCTGCTCGACGGTGGGCAGTGAGGTGGGGTCCACCAGGTACTGGAGCACGTAGCCGGTGACGAGGTTGTAGACCATCGATCCCAGTCCCGCGACGGTGTCGTGGTCGACCTCCTCGGAGGTGACGCCGAGGATCAGGGCGGCGAGTTCCCTACGGCCCCCGAGGATCCCCTCGGCCAGAGTGGTACGCAGGCCCTCGTCGAACTGGGAGTGGGCGAAGGCCTGGAGGCTCGCCACCATCAGGTCTCGGTGGTCGGGAAGGGTGCTGAACAGGGAGGTGAGCAGCAGACGGGTCCGGTTCTCCGCGGTGCTGGGTCCGGCGTCGCGGATGGCCTCTTCGAATGCGTCGCCCCATTCGCTGCTGGCCTCGATCAGGGCGGTGTTCATCAGGTTGTCCTTGGACCCGAAGTGGTAGCCGATGGAGGCCAGGTGGGCGCCTGACGCGGCGGCGATGTCGCGGGCCGTGGTCTTGCTGTAACCCTTTTCGGTCAGGCATTTCTTGGCGCCGGCCAGCAGGTCCTCACGTTGGCTCATGCGTCCACCCTAACATTTTGACGTACGTACATATTGACGGCTGATTTTGACGTACGTACGATCAAAGGCATGGAAGCGACACGCACACCACCACGCGCCACCGCCCGAACCTGGGCCGCACTGGTCGTCCTGCTCGTCCCCGCGCTGCTGGTCGCCATGGACCTGTCGGTGCTCTTCGTCGCCGCGCCCGCCATCGCCCAGGACCTCCGGCCCACGGCCACCCAGTGGCTGTGGATGATGGACGTCTACGGCTTCGTCCTGGCCGGTCTCCTGGTCAGCATGGGTTCGCTCGGTGACCGGGTCGGGCGTCGAAGGCTGCTCCTCGCCGGAGCGCTGCTCTTCGGTCTCGCCTCCGCCCTGCTCGCCTTCGCACCGGGCAGCGAGCTCTTCATCGCCGGACGTGCCCTGCTCGGCCTGGCCGGGGCCACCCTGGCCCCCTCCACGCTCTCCCTGATCCGGAGCATGTTCACCGATCCCGGGCAGCGGGCCACCGCCGTGGGCGCCTGGACGATCGCCTTCACCGGTGGAGCCGTCGCCGGGCCCGTCTTCGGCGGAGTGCTGCTGGAGTTCTTCGCCTGGGGATCGGTGTTCCTCATCAACCTGCCGCTCATGGCCCTGCTCCTGGTGGCCGGGCCCCTCCTGGTGCCGGAGACGCGTGATCCCCAGGGTGCCCGGTTCGACCTGCCCGGCGCGGGACTGTCCCTGGTCGCGGTGCTGGGTCTGGTCTACGCGGCCAAGCGCTTGGTCGAACACGGCGTCGAGGTCCAGGGCGGGGTGGCCCTGGTGCTCGGTGCGGCCTTCGGTGTCCTGTTCGTGGTGCGGCAGCGTCGCGTGGCGCACCCGCTCATCGACGTGACGCTGTTCGCCCGGCCGGCCTTCAGTGCGGCGGTCGGCGGCAACGCGGCCGTGTCCTTCGCCGCGGCCGGGATGGGGCTGCTCACGTTCACGTTCCTACAGAGCGTGCACGGGCTCAGTCCGCTGCACGCGGCGCTGTGGACGCTGCCCACCTTCGCCACCACCGCCTTGGGAGCTGTTCTGGGCAGCCTGCTCGCCCCGCGGGTGCGCCCCGCTCCGCTCATGGCGACCGGGTTGGCCGTGGGAGCCCTCGGGTTCGCCATGGTCTCCCTGGTGGACCCGGACACACCGCTGCCGCTGTTCATCGGGGCCTACGGGCTGATCGGCATGGGCGCCGGTGTGGTGGGGACCCTGGCCAACACCCTGGTTCTGGCCACCGCCCCGCCCGAACGCGCCGGCGCCGCCGCCGGGGTGTCGGAGACCAGCGCCGAGTTCGGTGCCGCCCTGAGCATCGCGACCCTGGGAACGGTGGCGACGGGCATCTACCGTTCGGCGATGGGCGGAGTCGAGGGGCCGGCGGGAGAGACCGTGGCCGGCGCGGTCGCCATGGCGCCCCACCTGCCGAAGGCCGAAGGGAACGCCTTGCTGGAAGCGGCCTTCGACGCCTACACCGACGGTCTCAACATCGCCGCCCTGGGCGCCGCCGGGGCGCTGGCGGCGTTGGCCGTCGCCGTTCTGGTGGCCCTACGTCGGATTCCGGCGGGTGTCGAGGCGCCCGAGCACCACGAACCGGAACCCGACTCCGCCCGGGTCGGTTCCTAGACCGCGTACTCGTCGGGGAGGACGCACTCCTCGGCGGGGCGCTGGTCCAGGTAGTCCCATTCCAAGAGGTCGTTGACCGGTACGTAGCCATCGCCCTCGGCCTCGGGGACCTCTTCGGCCGGGACCAGGAGCTGTTCTCCGCCGCCGGGCTGTTCGAAGTGCGGCGCGATCGGTCCCACCCACGCCTTGATGGGTAGGACCACCTCGTAGCAGTTGTAGTTGTGCTCGGCCCCGTCCGGCCAGGTGTTCAAGGAGTCCGGCGGTAGGGCGCGCTCAGCGAACGGTGCACCCGCCGGGGCGAGGAAGGTGCCCCAAGGGGAGCCGAAGCGGTCCAGCATCCATCCTTCGGGTAGTTCCTGGAGTTCTTTCAACGGGCGTCCGTCCTCGACCACGAAACCGTCGTGTTCGGGGTAGTCCCAGCCCTCGTCGGTGGCCCACCGATCCAGGAACTCGACCGGGGAGAGGCCCCCGAAACGGTCGTAGCCCTCCACCAGTTCGCCGACGGGTCCGTCGGTGGGGAGTTCGGCCGGTCCCAGCCTCGGGTCGCCGCACAGGTACCGTTCCAGCTCTTCCTCGCTGGGCGGTGGTTCCAGTACGGGGCACTCGCCGGTCGGCGCCGGCGGTGGCGTGGGAAGGGATTCGTCGGCCAGGGCGGGCCAGACGCCGAACACCAGGGTCAGGCTCGTGGCGGCCACCACGTGAAAGAGGGACATCGGACTCCGTTCGACTGTTCACTACTACGCGTCATTGAAAGAACGCGAATAGTAGTGAACCACGTCGGGGGTCTGGACACACGAACGGCCGTCCCGAGTGGGACGGCCGTTGGGTCGAATTCAGGTGCCTACTGGCGCCCCAAGGCCCGGTAGGTCCAACCCGAAGCACGCCAGTACGTCGGGTCCAGTGCGTTGCGGCCGTCCACGATCCGCTTCTGGGCCACGACCTCGCCCATCTCGTCGGGGTTGGCCTCGCGGAACTCCGCCCACTCGGTGAGCAGCAGGACCACGTCCGCGTCCCGGGTGGCGCCCAACATGGAATCGGCGTAGTTCAGTTCCGGGTGCTCCTGGCGGGCACGCTCCAGCGCCTGCGGGTCGTACACCGTGACGCGCGCGCCCAGGGAGGCGATGGTCGAAGCCACGTCCAGGGCCGGCGAGTCACGGATGTCGTCGGAGTTGGGTTTGAACGCCGCGCCCAGTACCGCCACCGTGCGTCCGGCGAAATTGCCACCGATCAGCTGGCGGGCGATGTCGATGGTGCGAGCCCGACGGCGCTGGTTGATCGCGTCCACCTCGCGCAGGAACGACAGGGCCGGCTCCACGCCGAGCTCGTCGGCCCGGGCCATGAACGCGCGGATGTCCTTGGGTAGGCAGCCACCACCGAAGCCCAGACCGGGACCGAGGAACTTGCCACCGATCCGGTCGTCGTAGGACAGTGCCTCGGCGAGCTGTATGACGTCGGCGCCCGCGACCTCGGACACCTCCGCCATCGCGTTGATGAAGGAGATCTTCGTGGCCAGGAACGCGTTGGCCGAGACCTTGACCAGCTCGGCGGTCTGCATGTCGGTGACCAGGAACGGGGTGCCCGCGTCGACCTGCTGCTGCCATAGGGCCCGAACGGCCTTCTCCACTCGGGAGGAGTCGGTGCCGATCACGATGCGGTCGGGGTGCAGTGTGTCCTCCACCCCGAAGCCCTCGCGGAGGAACTCCGGGCTCCAACCGAGTTCGGCCTCCTTCCCCACGGGGGCGAGCGCCGCCAAACGGGCGGCCAGAGTGGCGGCGGTGCCCACCGGGACGGTGGAACGCCCCACGACCACGGTCGGTCGGGTCAGGTGTGGGGCGAGGCCCTCCACCGCCGAGTTGACGTAACTCAGGTCGGCGGCGCCGGACTCATCGCGCTGGGGAGTGCCCACGCAGATCAGGTGCAGGTCCGCGAACTCGGCGACTTCGGCGAAATCCGTGGTGAAGCGCAGGCGTCCGGCCCGCAGATTCGATACCAGGAGTTCGTCGAGGCCGGGCTCGTAGAAGGGGACCCGGCCTGAGCGGAGCAGGTCGATCTTGGCTTCATCGACGTCGAGTCCCAAGACCTCGAAACCCATTTCGGCGAGACAGGCGGCCGTGGTGGCGCCAAGGTAGCCGGTTCCGATGACGGAGACCCGCATACGTTCCGCTTCGACCACTGGTGTTCCTTCCTTGCTTCCGCACGCGCCTCGTACTTGGGTATTCCCGCTCATGGCGGACGACATCCTGCACGGGGGCAGAAAACGGACATGGTTCGGTCGAGGGGAATCCGAGGGACGGGGCATCACCCTACGCGTCGAGGTGTGGCGCACGACCCAACAACATGTGAACAGTCAGGCGGACAGGGTATCGCTGGGCGAGGGGACGTCGACACGGGGGAGGGATACGGGGCCCGAACCGTCTGAGGCCTCTCAGTGGCGTCGTTCGTCGAAGGCCCCGTGACCGGCCTCTTCGTCCAAAGGAGTCCATACGGCTCCGGTCTCCCCACGTCGGAACGGTGTGGTGGTCTTGGCCGGGTCGTCGAACTCGCGCATCGGTGAGGTGGGCGGTGGGACATTGGGGACGGTGTCACCGACCGGTCCACCGTCGTTCCAGGCACGCTCCGGTTCGGGAAGCGTTTCCGGTTCGGCTTCCTCGACCGGCGCCGAACGGTACTGGTCGCGACTGGCGGCGGCGACCACACGGCCGCCGGGAAGCGGGCCCGGGTCTTGGGCGGACCGCCAACGCGAAGGGGAGAACGCCGATCCCAGCAGCAGGACGCCCAAGGGGAGTGCCACTCCAAGACCGGCACCGTTCGGGTAGAGGAAGCTCTCCTGGTCGAGCCAGGTCAGGGAGGCGGACATCGACTCCGGGGACAGGACCGGCCACAGGCACAGTGCGCTCAGGAGGAGTCCGCCGGCGCCCGCGACCAGGGGTGAACGTCGCGAGGCGACCAGATAGGCGCCCACGGCCCCCACCAGACACAGCACCACTACCGATGACACGGTGGTGAAGTCGACGTCACCTTGGGTGATGCGAGGGAACAGGTCGGCCGACCAGGCGGCCCCGACCCACAGGACGGGTGCCAAGGCTACCCCGGCGAGCAGGCCGAGCAGGTGGCGGAGCACGTCATCCCCTCCTAGAGGGCCCATCCGTGGACCCTCCATCAGACTATGCGCAGATGTTCTGTTCGGCGGTCGTGGTGGCCGGCCCTTCTTCGGGAGATGGCTCGGGCTCTTGCGGAACCTGGCCCTCGATCGGCTCGGGCGGCTCGAACCCCGTGTGGTTGAAGCCGATCACGACCTGGAGGTCCTTGCCCAGGGTCCGATCCTCCACCGTCTCCGCGCCGGGCAGGGTCGTCGCCAGGTAGTCGGCGAGTGCCTCGTTCTGCGGCCCGTGCCTGACCTCGGTCGTGGGCACGCTCCGGTCGGTCCAGTTCTCCGCCGGGTCGGTGACGTCGAAACCGGCCGAGGCGAACTGGTCGTCCAACCTGGCGCCCAACCCTGGTGTCGCGGTGCCATTGAACACCCGCACACGGACCTCGGCCGGAGACGGCTCGCTCTTCTCCTCCTCGGCCCCTGCCGCGGGCTCGGTCAGGGGGCGGTCGCTGTTGATGGCGGCGAACAGTTCCCGGGCAGCGGGCTCGTCCCACAGCAGAGCCACGTCACCACGCGAGGTCCAGTGGTCCATGTCGGCGATCGGTACCTGGGCGAAGGTGACGTTGTCCAGGTCCAAGTCGCGCATCTGGTAAGCGAGGTCGTTGATGGTGCTGGTGTCCAGCCCCTCGTCCACGGTCACCGAGGACAGGGTGCTGTCCAAGAAGGCGGTGAGCCTGCCCGGGTCGGACAGGGTCTGACCGCTCATCGCCTTGTCGAGCATGGCCGACAACACCTGCTGCTGACGGTCGATCCGGTCCAGGTCGCCGCGTGCGGTGGCCCGGGTGCGTGCGAAGGCCAGCGCCTCGACACCGTCGACCTCGTGGGTTCCGGCATCCATGTTCAGGTGGGCCTTCGGGTCGTCGATGGCTTCGGGCAGACACACCTCGATGCCGTTCAAGGCGTCCACCACGTCCACGAACCCGTTGAAGTCCACTTCGACGTAGTGGTCGATGCGCACTTCGGTCACCGATTCCACGGTCCGTACCGCCAGTTGTGGACCTCCGTAGGCGTAGGCGGCGTTGATCTTGTCCTCGCCCTCACCGGGAATGTCCACCCACAGGTCACGGGGGAGACCGACCACGGTGAGGTGGTCCCGTTCGTGGTTCAGGCGTACCAGCATGATGGTGTCGGAACGCCGGCCGGGGGTGGAACCCACACTGAGAGCGTTTCGATCCTCCCTGCTGAGGTCGCCACGGCTGTCTGAGCCGATCACGAGGAAGGTCAGGCCACCGGTCCCCTCGGGGCGCTCCCCATCGGCCAACTCGCCGAATACGTCGAACCGGTTGATCGAACCCGACATCCAGCCGGTGAAGGCCCAGGAGGTGCCCGAGGCGAGCAGTACCAGCACGGACAGGACACTCATCACCAGCAGGCCGTTGCGGCGACGTTGGACGACGGCGTCGGGCACGGTGATGCGGCCGGTGCGGATGGAACGCCTTCGCTCGGGTGGCAGGGGAGCGGAACGCTCACGTCGAAATTCCCCCGTGGATCCGTGCCGTCCGGCGTCGTCGCTCATCGGCGTCCCCGTTCCACCCGATTCAACGGTGTCCTCGCTATCTAGGTTGTCACCTGATAGGCCGAAGGGCGCGGGATGTCGACCCTCGGCGTGTTGCTCCCATATGTTTCGAGTCCAGGACTTCTCGATCGGTTCCGAGGTTTCATGTGAGCCGCCCTGAGCTGCACGACCTCATGATCGGCGACTTCCAGGAGAGCGAAGGGCCGCCCGTCGATCATCGGTGGCCCGATAGGGCGTAGCGGTGGGGAGCGTGGCGTCCGGTGGGTGATCCCGGTGCAGTACGGTTGAGCGCGCGTACACCCTCTCTTCGTACGCGATTCCGACACGTTTTGACCTTGGGAAGTGCCCGTGTCCTGGCCGCCTGTCTCCGTCGTCATGCCCGTATTGAACGAAGAGCGCCACCTCGCCGCCGCGGTGGAGCACGTCCTGGCTCAGCAGTACCCGGGCGAACTCGAGGTCGTTCTCGGTGTCGGGCCCTCCTCTGACCGTACCCGTGAGGTCGCCGACGGTCTCGCCGAGGCCGACCCCAGGGTCAAGGTGGTGGACAACCCCACCGGTAAGACCCCGGCGGGCCTCAACGCCGCCATCGGTGCCTCCTCCCACGACATCGTCGCCCGCATCGACGGCCACGCGATGATGCCCTCCGACTACCTTCGGGTGGCCGTGGAGACCCTGGAGGAGACCGGCGCGGACAACGTCGGTGGCATCATGGCCGCCGAAGGCACCACCCCCTGGGAGATGGCCGTGGCCGCAGCCATGACCTCCAAGGTCGGAGTCGGTAACGCTCGTTTCCACACCGGGGGAGAGGGCGGCCCCGCCGACACCGTCTATCTGGGTGTCTTCCGACGTTCGGCGTTGGAACGCGTGGGCGGTTACGACGAGGCCTTCCTGCGGGCGCAGGACTGGGAGATGAACCACCGCATTCGCACGACCGGCGGCACGGTCTGGTTCCAGCCACGTATGCGTGTCTCCTACCGTCCGCGTCGCAACGTCAAGCTGCTCGCCAAGCAGTACTTCCACTACGGCCGGTGGCGGCGTGTGGTCGCTCGCCAGCACAAGGGCACCATCAACCTGCGTTACCTGGCCCCGCCGGTGGCCGTGACCGGGATCCTCGCGGGCCTCGTCGGAGGATTCGTCTTCTGGCCGCTGTGGTCGGTGCCCGTCGCCTACTTGGCGGCCATCACCGTCGCTTCGGTGCCGCTGACCCGAGGTCTACCCGCCTTGGCCTGGCCGCTCATCCCGGTCTCGCTGGCCACCATGCACATGTCATGGGGGGTCGGTTTCCTCACCAGTCCGCCCGGCCTCGGTTCCGACTCGCGCACCGCGCAGGAAGCCCGCTCCTGAAAACCCGTGAGGGAACGGTATCGGGGCTCCCGTCGCGGCCTCGATTCTGCTAGCAAGAAGGGTGAGGCGAAACCGGGAGAGGATGCCATGGGCGAGTTGCGCGGAGACCAGGCCGTGTGGGTGTTCGACAGTGAGACGGTCCGGATCCGCTTCGAGACCAAGGGATGGTTCAAGAGTCCCCTGTTCAAGCTCCTGGGAAGCCTCGAACTACCGGTCGGTGCGGTCCGCGAGGTGGACTTTCGCCCGGGCGCGGGTCGCAAGAAGGGCTGGATCCTCAACCTGCGGTTGCACGACCGCATGGACCCCTACGCCGCGGTCGGCGCCATGCTCGACGACAAGTACCAGCCCTTTCGGTTGACCGGTCCCGCCAAGAGCGAGTTGATCGCCGAGTACCTGGCCGACCAGCTGGGTTTCGCAGCCGAACAGGCCGCCCTCCCCGATCCCCGAGCCGTGCTGGACCTCGTCCCTTCCCCACCCCTGCACGTGCTCACCTCCGAGGGCACCGCTCGATTCGACACCGACGGCCTCTCCCTGGTGTGGTCGGGTGGCTACGCCAGTGGCTACAAGAAGAAGAAACAGCGCCGAGAGTTCGATCTCGCTGAGATCACCGGTGTGGAGTGGGCTCCCGTCGATGACTGGGGCTGGGGTTTCGTTCGGGTGGTCAGCGGCCGGTGGGGACGGTCCGCCGACGCCAAACCCAGGAACGACCTCAACGTGTTGCGGGCCGGCGCGGAGGGCAACGAGATCCACCAGGCCTTCCTGCTCGCCGCCACCGTCACCGCCTACCTGTGGGCCCGTGAGGACACGGACCGACGGGCTCTCGACTCGGCCGTCATGGACACCGAGGAGACCCCACCAGCCGGATTCGACGACCCACGGTGGTGGAAGGACACCGCCCGGAACGCGGTCGAGGCACTGCGTGGCCCCAGGCTCACCTTCAACCTGCCCGGCCGGAGCGGGAACGCTTCGAGCGAGGTCGGTGAGGACGAACCGAAGGACCGGCGGGAACCCGTCCTGGAGCCCGCGCCGGACCGCAAGGGCGAGCCCGTCGACACCACGTGGATCTTCGAGCAGATCGAGCGCCTGGGCGACCTGCACGCCAAAGGTCTGCTCACCGACGAGGAGTTCGGTGACAAGAAGGCCGAACTCCTCGACCGGATCTGAACTCGAGGTTCGACCTGTCCGGTGGTGGTTGTGGTGGGGTGTCCTCGGCGTCGGGGTTGGTGTCGGAGTTGGTCTTTGTGCCTTGTTCCGTGGTGACGCTTCTGGTAGTTAGGAAATCGCTTCCCTGACTACCAGAAGCAAGATCAACCGGTTCATCATGGTGGGTGTTGGAAGACCTTCGAGCCCGGGCCGCCCCGCCACCTGGTGCCAAGTACCCCATCCGCTATCCACCCGAGCCGACACCCACTGTCAGCAGGCTCCCGGGCCAGGTGGATCCTTCAGGGCGGCCACGGCACCGGGTACGTCGTCCACTACGACCGCGTCCATCCCCGCCGCGGCGAAGCGGGCCACGTCCATCGGGCCCGGGCACCAGGACATGATCTCCAGCCCGGCCCGATGCGCGACCTCCACCGTGTACTCCAGTGAACGTCGCCCCGGCCGGGCTTCCTCTCCGTTCAACCCCAGAGCGCGGGCGTCCACCGCCACCACCGGGCAGCCCATGCCCACGGCGCCGGGGATCGCGGAGTCCGCGGGATTGCGCACGTACGGCATCCACGCCGTCGGCACTCCGGGTGAGCCCTCCCGCACCGCCAAGAGCAACCCCGGGTCGAAGGAACACACGAACACTCTGCGGCGCGCGGCCTCTCTTCGTAGATACGGCAGTAGCAGGGACACGGTGCGCCGTGCCGGTGCGTCCACCGCGTCCTCCATCACCGTCTTGACGTCCACGTCCAGGCCGATGTGGTCCGGAATCGCCGCGAGCCCTTCCGCGAGACCCACCAGACCGGCCCGCCGGCACTCCTCCAGGCTCAGGTCCACGACCGCGCGTCCGTCGTCCAACGCGGCGTTGTGGTAGAGCACCAATTCGTCGTCGCCGGTGCGTCGCACGTCGATCTCGATCCAGTCCGCTCCGGTGCGGGCCGCCAGCTCGAAGGAGGCCACGGTGTTCTCCCGAGCACCGTCCACCACGCCCCGACCCGCGCCCCGATGGCCGATCACCTCGGTCGCCTCGAACACACCGCTCACGAAGCGGC
Organism: Nocardiopsis alkaliphila YIM 80379; assembly: GCF_000341005.1. Lineage (GTDB taxonomy): Bacteria > Actinomycetota > Actinomycetes > Streptosporangiales > Streptosporangiaceae > Nocardiopsis > Nocardiopsis alkaliphila. The sequence continues at coordinate 53,191 of NZ_ANBD01000039.1, forward strand.
TCCAGTGGTCCGGCGCCCCGATCCGCCCTGCGCGCGCATCCGTCGCAGCAGCGTCTCGGCGATCTCCACGTCACCGGGGTTGGTCACCTTGATGTTGCTCTCTTCTCCCGGCACGATCCGCACGTCCTCCTCGGGTAGATAGCGCAGCACCACCCCGCAATCGTCGGTGGCCACCAGGGTCGGATCGGCCATGGCCAGTTCGTAGGCGCGGCGGAGCAACCCCAGCCGGAAACCCTGTGGGGTCTGCATCCGGCGTAGCGTCGACCGGTCCGGGGTCTGGGCGATCACCTCGCCTTCCTGTCCCTGGCTCACCCGCACCACGGTGTCGGCGCTGGGCACCGCCACCCCCACGGCCCCTGCTCGGTCCAGCGCGGACACGCAGGCCGCGATGGTTCTCGGGCGGACCAAGGGGCGGGCGGCGTCGTGCAGGAGAACCAGGTCGGTGTCGGGAGCGGCGGACATCGCCGACAGCGCCGCGTAGGAGGTGTCCGTCCGGGTCGCTCCACCCGGAACCACCTTCGACACCTTCGTGAATCCGGCCTTGGCGACGACGTCCTCGATCCGTCCCACGTACTCGGCCACCATCAGCACGACGATCTCGTCCACTTCCGGACTGGCTTCGAAGGCCGCGATCGAATGTTCGATGATGGGCCGACCCTCCAAGGGCAGGAGCTGCTTGGGTGAGGACGCCCCCATGCGGGCACCGACCCCTCCGGCCAGAACCGCCGCGATCACCCGCGGGCCTGCGGACATGCTTCCTCCGTGTTCGTTTCGGGCTTTTTCGCCCGCCCCATCCTCTTGGCCCCTTCTTCATCGTCTCTCGCCGTGTCCGAATGGAACCTTGGTGAAGAGAACGGGCCTGACGGCGCCCGAACGGGAGCCCTCCCGTGATGGGCGTCGGCGCGCGATGTCGGACCCTGGTCGACGGAGGTGGGGGAGGTTCGGGAGAAGGTGGATGTGGTTCGGAGGGTACGTGATTGACACGCGTTGTCCGATGCAGCGGTACCCTATGGACGCCTGTTGGGCGTGCCCGGTCCTCTCTTCCCTTCGATTCGGACGTAGAGCCGGGTGTGGTCCGTGACATCCCCCGGTCCTTCCGGATAGCCCTCGTTCCGGTCCGGGTGCGGGCGGGACCACCTCGATGGTCGGTCGGTGCGCACAGGCGAATTCATAGACGCGACAGTCCGGCACATCGTGGACCGGACGATCTGAAACCTTGGAGGTGGCGGTGGCGTCAAGGACGCTGGCCGTCTGGGAGCACCGGAAGGTCGTCGGCCTCCTGGTCCGGCGCGACCTGAAGGTCAAGTATCAGCAGTCCGTGCTGGGATACGCCTGGACGATGTTGGAACCCCTCGCCCTGACGTTGGTGTACTTCTTCGTCTTCGGTCTCGTTCTCAACGCGGACCGGGGTATCCCGCCCGAGGCCAAGCCCTACGGTGGCTACACCCTCTTCCTCGTCGCGGGCATCCTGCCCTGGACCACCTTCGGTGCCATCCTCAGCGAGGCGCCGCGCGCGATGATCACGCACTCGAAGTTGATCACCACCATGAAGGTGCCCCGGGAGATCTTCCCGATGGCCACGGTGGGCACCAAGTTCGTGGAGTACCTGCTGACCTGGCCGGTCCTGCTGATCTTCGTGTTCGCACTGGGTGGGCGCTTCACCTGGGAGGGCATCCTGGTCTGGCTGCCGCTGGCCATCGTGCTGACCTTCATGTTCGGCCTGGGTGTGACCCTGTTCCTGGCATCGGTGAACGTGTTGTTCCGTGACGTGGAACGGCTGACACGTATCCTGACCCGACTCCTGTTCTATGGTTCGGCGATCCTCTTCCCCGCATCCATGGTGTTGGACGCCGAGCGTGTCCCCGACTGGGCCAAGACGATCTACGAGCTCAACCCGTTGATGGGTATCTTCCAGATGCACCGTACGGTGTGGTTCGCCGGGTTCGAGCAACTAACGCCGAGTACGCTCGCGTTGACCTCCGCGGTGGTCGGTTCGATCCTGATGCTGGTGATCGGGTATTGGACGTTCCGCCGTCTGGAGACGTCCGTTCTGAAGGAGTTGTGATGGCGTCCACCTACGAGGCCGCGGTCGCCGGCGGTCCGGTCATCGAGGCCAAGGGCCTCGGCGTGAAGTTCGCGGTGAACCGTCGGCGTAAGCGCAGCCTGCGTGAGATGTTCATCCACGGCAAGAAACGCGACCCCAACGCGGCGGGTAACGAGTTCTGGCCGCTGCGCGACGTCTCCTTCGAGGTCGCCAAGGGCGACTGCGTGGGCATCGTCGGCAAGAACGGCACCGGTAAGTCCACCCTGCTGAAGCTGATCGCCGGAGTGCTCATCCCGGACGAAGGCAAGGTGAGCGTGCACGGCAAGGTGGCGCCGCTGCTGGAGTTGCGGGCCGGCTTCAACGACAACCTGACCGGACGCGAGAACGTGTACCTGGTGGGTTCGCTCCACGGCATGACCGAGAAGGACATCGACGAACGCTTCGATGAGATCATCGACTTCGCGGAGATCGAACCGAAGTTCGTCGACACCCCGATCCGGCACTACTCCAGCGGTATGAAGGTACGTCTGGGGTTCGCGCTCATCTCCCAACTGGAGCACCCGATCATGCTGGTCGACGAGGTGCTGGCGGTGGGTGACAAGGCCTTCAAGCGCAAGAGCTATGAGGCCATCGAGCGAATGCTCGCCAACGAGCGCACCATGGTCCTGGTCTCGCACAATGAGGGCGACCTGCGTCGTTTCTGTAACCGCGGCCTGTACGTCAAGAACGGTTCGCTCGCACTGGACAGCGACATCGACTCCGCTCTGGCCGCGTACAACGCGGACACCAAGGCGGAGATCGCGGAGCGCAAGAAGAAGGAAGCGGCCAAAAAGAAGCGTGCCGAGGGAGCGGCGAAGAAGGACGAATCCGCCGAGGACGGTTCTACGCGGGCCGAGGCGCCGAAGAAGAAGGACGAGGGCAAGGACGGCGGTCAGGCCGCCTGATCCGTCCCGTCGGTCCACCGTGAGAGCGCGCCCCGGAGGGTTCCGGCAGGTGCGCTCCTCCCTTGTCCAGCCTGTCCGAAACACCACCCGAGCACACCGAAAGCGTGTATCGGTGTGCTTGGGTGTGTCGGTGATGGATTGCGCACAAAGGGTGAGTGACCGTGACTCTCAGTTGCGATCTGGAGGGTGCGGACATGACCAACGGAACCGTGGCGCGGGCGACCGCGCGGATGCTCGAACGCAGATACGTCACCCGTTCGGGGGTGACCCGTATCAGCATCCTGATCGCCGCAGCCGCGGCCGTCTGGTTCAGTCGGGCCGACCTCGCCGGAGCGGTCCTCGGATCGCTCCTGCTCGGTCTGGTCCTGTATTGCGACGTGGTCCGTTCCCATATGCGAGTCCATCGATTGGACGCCCTCACCCTGTGGACCGTGTCCATGGCCGTCCAGCTCAGGGAATACGTGGTCTACGTCGGCCTCGTCTTCGGCGCGGCCGCCGCGGGGCACGCCGGTGCCTGGGGGTGGGCCTCGGGGGCGTTGATCGCCCTGGCCCTGCGTGACGCGCTCCTGGTGGCGCGTTCGTCTCCCCCGGCGCGGTCCCCGGTGCGGCCGTTCCCTTTGCCTCTTCAACGGCGCTCTGGGGAGTCCATGGAGACGAGGGTTCCTCGGTCGCGGGCCGGTGATGGGGGTGGCCCGAAGACGAAGACCGCCTCACTGAGGACCGAGGCGCCCGGTGTCGTCCACCGCCGGATCGACACCTCGGGACCCGCCCGATCGGTTCGACGGATGTTGACCTTCGGCCAACCCATCCGCTTCCTGGTGATCGCGGTGACGACCATGGTCTGGGACGCCAGGCTCGCCTTCGTCGGTCTCATCGTCGGTTGTGTGCTGGCGATCACCCACGAGCTCGCCGACCCCGCCTCCCAAGGGGAGGGCCGGTGAGCGAGGAATCGGCCCGGGTGCGTGAGTCCCTCGAGGGTGACGGACTCGCCCCGATCGTCACCGATCTGCGCTTTCTTCGTGATGACGGTCACGTGTCCACGTTTTTGGGCAGGGTCGCTCCCGGCGTCGCACCACCGTTGTCCACGGCATTGGTCGGAGCCCTCGTCGTGGTGGTGCTGCTGGCGGCGGGGGAGGGGCGGTTGGCAGGTATTACCCTATTCGCACCGGTCACTGCCCTGCTACTGTCCGGTCTGGCCTCGGGCGGCCCCCATGATGGGAGGTTCGATCACTTCGTAGCCCCCGTCCTGCGTGCCATGGAGTACGGCTACCTGGCGGTCCTGGGGTTCGCCTCTGGCGTACCCGGTCCCCTGGTGTTCGTAGTCTTGGTGACGATCGTCTGCCACCATCACGATGACGTCACCCGGCCCGCGGTCGGTGTGAAGCGACCGGACTGGTCGCGACGTGCCGCGCTCGGATGGGACGGCCGCATGCTCGTCATCGCGGCCGGGGGTGCGATGTCCGCCCTCACCGCCGCCTACGGCATACTCGCCGGATACCTTGTAGTCCTGCTGGTGCGCGAGGCGACGCGCACCTGGTGCGCCACCCCGGTGGCGGACGTGCGCGCCGGTCCCGCCCAGACCCACGGCGGGAAAGGGCAGGGAGATCATCCGATCACCCGCGACGGAGACGGGGGCCGACCGGCCACCGGAACGAACGGGGAGGCGTGAAAGCCTCCTCGACCTAAGGAGGAACTCACCCTCATGCTCGGAATGGTTCTCGCCGCAGGCGCGGGGCGCCGTCTGCGCCCCTACACCGACACCCTGCCCAAGGCCTTGGTGCCCGTCGACGGCGAGACGACCATCATGGACATCTCGCTGCGCAACCTGGCCGCCGCGGGGCTCACCGACGTCGTCGTCGTGGTCGGCTATCGGGCCGAGGCAGTGGAGGAGCGCAAGGCCGCGCTGGAGGAACGCCATGGCGTCAAGCTGACCCTCAGCTACAACGACAAGGCGGAGGAGTGGAACAACGCCTACTCCCTGTGGACCGCGCGTGAGTTCTTCTCCGAAGGCGTCCTCCTGGTCAACGGCGACACCGTGCATCCGGTGAGCATCGAGGAAACGCTACTCGCCGCACGGGGGCCGGAACTCCTCCTCGCGGTGGACGACGTGAAAACCCTCGCCGACGAAGAAATGAAGGTGACCCTGGACGAGGACGGTCACCTCCAGAACATCACCAAGCTGATGGACCCCGCCACCGCCGCGGGTGAGTACATCGGGGCCACCCTCATCGAGGGTTCGCTCGACGCCCGCCTGGCCGACGCCTTGAAGGCCACCTGGGAGCGCGACCCCCAGCTCTACTACGAGGACGGCTACCAGGAACTGGTCCGTCGCGGCGAGAAGATCGCGGTCGCCCCCATCGGCAAGGTGGACTGGGTCGAGGTCGACGACCACGACGACCTGGCCAAGGCGAGGGAGATCGCGTGCCGCTACTAGCTCGTATGCTCCCCTCCCCCCTGGCGATCGACGTGAGGCGGGGAGCCGTCGCCTCCCTCGGGACGCTGTTGGCCGACCGCCGCATCGCCACCGAGGGGCGTATCGCCGTGGCGGTGGGGCCGGGACAGGGCGCCCAGATCGCCGCCGCCCTGGACCTGCCCCAATGCGAGGTCTTCCAGGTCGAGGAGGGCACCGTCGACGCGGCGACCGAACTGGGTCAGAAGCTGCGGGCGGGCGCCTACGAGGCCGTGGCCGGCATCGGTGGCGGCAAGACCATCGACGTCACCAAGTTCGCCGCGACCATGGCGGGCATTCCGATGGTGGCGGTGGCCACCAACCTGGCCCACGACGGCATCGCCTCCCCGGTCAGCTCCCTGGAGCATGAGGGCGGCAAACCGTCCATCGGGGTGACCATGCCCATCGCGGTGGTCATCGACGTGGACTACGTCCACGCGGCGCCCCCGCACCTGGTCCGATCGGGCATCGGCGACGTGGTCAGCAACATCTCCGCGATCGAGGACTGGGAGCTCGCCGGAAGGGTGAAGGACGAGCCGATCGACAGCATGGCGGTCACCTTCGCTCGTGTGGCGGCGGAGGCGGTCCTGCACCGTCCCGACTCCATCGAGTCCGACGGGTTCCTCAAGGTCTTGGCCGAGGGCCTGGTGTTGTCCGGAATGGCCATGGTGGTCGCCGGTACCAGCCGTCCGGCCAGTGGTGCCTGCCACGAGATCCTGCACGCGATCACCCAGCTCTACCCGGGCAAGGGCAACCACGGAGAACTCGCCGGTCTGGGGACGCTCTTCGCCTCCTACCTTCGGGTCGAGCACCTGGACTGGCCGGCCGAGCGGTTGGACGAAATCCGTTCCTGTCTGCTCCGTCACCGCTTGCCCATCGTCCCCTCCGACGTCGGCCTCACCGAGGCCGAGTTCGCGCGGGCGGTGGAGCACGCCCCGGACACCCGTCCGGGAAGGTTCACGATTCTCGAACATCTGAACCTGACCAGGGATGAAATCGGGCGGAGCGTCGCTGACTATGTCGAAGCCGTCGGTCGCTGAGGTCCGCGCGGGAGGCCAACCCGCGGGGATCAAGGAGCGTGTCAACGAGGAGCACTGGGCCGGGCGTCTCTACATGAGGGACATCTCCCCGTACCTGACCACGCTCTTCGTGCGCTTGCGAGTACCCCCGAACCCCATCACCTACCTGATGATGGTGTTCGGGGTGCTCGCCGGTGTCGTGGTCGCCTTCGGTGGATTGTGGTCGGCCATCCTGGCCGCCGTGCTGGTACAGATCTACCTGCTGTTGGACTGTTCCGACGGTGAGGTGGCCCGCTACACGGGTCGCACCAGTGTGGCCGGGATCTACCTGGACCGGATCGGCCACTACGTGTCCGAGGTCGCCCTCCTCATCGGCCTGGGTCTTCGTGCCCAAGATGGGTTCGAGCCGGGCGGTTGGGTCGTCCTCGGTATGACGGCGGCGCTCGGCGTCGTGCTGATCAAGGCCGAGACCGACAACGTGGTGGTGGCTCGGGCCAAGGCCGGACTACCGGAGAAGATCTCCGAGGAGGCCATGCGGCCGAAGTCCTCGGGTCTGAGTCTGGCCCGACGGCTGGCCTCGGCCCTGAAGGTCCACCGTCTGATTCAGGCGGTGGAGCTGTCCCTGATCGTGGTGGTGGCGGCCGTGGCCGACCTCTTCCTCGGGGACCTGATGGCCACTCGGATCCTCGTCGTGGCGTGTGCCGCGGTGGCGGTGCTGATGAGCTTCGCCCACTTCGTGAGCGTGCTCGCCTCACGGCGCTTGGAGTAACGCGTCGATGACGTTATGACGTCACTACGGAGCCGTGGACCGAACTCCCTCCACGGCTCCGTACACTTCGTTTTTATTCTGTCGTTAGTCTGTTCCTGCGAGCGTTGACATGTGTCCACCTGTCAGTCGCACGTAGTCCACTGAACGGTTCGCATCCATGGCCACACCAGTGACCCCTCCCGCGCAGGACCCCGGTCGGTCCGCCGACTTCGACGTGTCCGGGGCGAGGGAGCCCAGAGCGGAGCAACGGAGCGGTTCCCAGGTGCCCGGTAAACCCACCCTCTCCTGTGTCCTTTTGACGATGGGTACTCGACCGGCCGAGCTGCGACGAGCGATCACCAGTGTGTTCGAGCAGGAGGGCGCGGACGTCGAGGTCGTCGTCGTCGGCAACGGCGCGAAGCTGCCGGAGCTGCCGGAGGACGTCGTCACGGTGAACCTGCCGGAGAACCTGGGCATTCCCGAAGGCCGTAACCACGGTGTGCGCGCGTCCAAGGGCGACGTGATCCTCTTCCTGGACGATGACGGCTGGTACCGCTCCATGGACCTGGCCCGGCACGTGCGCGATCGGTTCTGGTCGGATCCCACCCTGGGCGCGCTCTCGTTCCGAATCGCCGACCCCGACGGTGGCCCCGACCAGCGTAGGCACGTGCCCCGGCTTCGGGTGGGAGACTCCCGTAGGTCCAGCGTGGTCACCACCTTCCTGGGTGGTGCGTGTGCCATCCGTCGGACCGCCTTCGACGAGGGTGGGGGCCTTCCGGGGGAATTCTTCTATGCCCATGAGGAGACGGACCTGGCCTGGCGGATCATGGACGCCGGGTACAGCATCGAGTACGACGCCGAGGCCGTCATGTACCACCCGGCGGTGGCACCGACCCGGCACGAGAACTTCTATCGGCTCAACGCCCGCAACCGGGTGTGGCTGGCTCGCCGTAACCTGCCTTGGCCGTTGGCCTTCGCCTACCTGGGCACCTGGGTCGGACTCACCCTGCTTCGTGAGCGGGACAAGGATTCGCTCAAGGCGTGGTTCGGCGGTTTCCGGGAGGGCTGGCGTGAGGACGCCGGTCCTCGCACCCCGATCGGTTGGCGCACCGCCTGGCGGATGACCCGGGCGGGTCGCCCGCCGATCATCTGAACCCGACGTTCCCGTTCCCTTCGGCCCGTGGCTCCCCGCGGGCGCTCGAGAAGATCCTTGGCGTGGTTCGCTCCGGACAGGGGAGGACTCAGCGGCCCTGAACCGTTCCTCCTCGTGGGGCGACACGTTCGGTGGTACTTCTTTTCGCGCTCGACGCGCCGCCTTCTGTCCCGTGCGCCCTCGAACATCGGTTTCGAATCCTTGTCAGGGGTGTGGTCGGACCACGCGGCGCCCCGGACCGCGCAGCGCGAAGGGGGCGGGTGCCGTACGGCACCCGCCCCCTTCGAGACCGTCCGGGATCAGATCTCGGTGATGGCCTGCTCGTACTCCAGACGCGGCAGGCGGTCGAACCAGGCGTCCGGGCCGGGCTTGCCGACGTTCATCACGACGATCGGCTTGCGGGAGGAGTCCTCACCGAAGAACTCCTTGCGGATGCCCTCGGCGTCGAACCCGGTCATCGGGCCGGCGGCCAGGCCCGCGGCGCGCACCCCGATGATCAGGTAGGCGACCTGGAGGAAGGCGTTCTGCATGGCCATGGACTCACGGGCTTCGAGCGGCATTCCGGCGAAGTTCTCGCGAGCGTCCGGGGCGATCGGGAAGGTCGTCGGAAAGTACTCGTGGAAATCGCTGTCGGCGGTCAGGATGAGCGCCAACGGAGCCGTGGAGGTCTTGGGGCCGTTGGCGCCCGCCATGTGCTGGACCAGACGCTCGCGGGCCTGGGGGGAGCGCACCACGGTGACGCGCAGCGGCTGGTTGTTCATGGCGGTGGGGCCGAACTTGACCAGTTCGTAGATCGCGCGCAGCTGCTCTTCGGTCACCGGCTCGTCGGTGAAGGTGTTGGCGGTGCGGGCACTGCGGAACAGCAGGTCCTGTGCGTCCTTGCTGAGGGCCAGCGTGTCAGTCATGGTCGAAAACCTCGGCTGTGCTCGTGGGTGGGACGTGTCGCTTCGGGGACGACACGCAGCACAACCTAGTTTACTGGGAAGATATTTCTGAAACCAATCATATGTGAGTTCATTCACGGAGCGCGGCGCGACGTCGCTTCCGCTGGCGGGACACACCGCCGGGGAACGCCGGTACCTCTGTCGGTGGGGGACCGGACGTCCCTGGGGCGTCCCGGAGCGGTACCGGATCGCCGGCCTCGGCGACCCACTCTTCCAACTGCTTCACGAACAGTCGGGCCTGTACCGGCCAGTGGAACGAATCCTGGGCGATGCGGTGCCCCGTGCTCGCGTACTCGTGACGGGCCCGTTCGTCGCGGCGTAGTTCCAGCACCGCCCGGACGGCGGCCTCTGAGTCGTTGAAAGGGACCACCAGCCCCGCCGGTCCCTCGGGACGGCGGGTCACCAACGCCTCCGCCATCGGGTTCGGGGAGGTGACCACCGGGAGTCCGTGTGCCATGTACTCCACGATCTTGGTGGGCAGCGAGTGCCGGTAGTTGTCGGTGTCGTGCAGCAGGCTGATTCCGGCCAAGGCCCCGGACGCCATCCGCAGGGCGCGGTCGTTGGGCACGAACCCGTACCAGTGCAGGGCGTCCTCCTGGTGGGCCTCGCGCAGCAAGGGGCGGACCTCGGTGTCGGCGTTGCCGATCACCTCCAGGCGCACCCCGTGATCGCGCAGCCGTCGACCCATCCGCACCATCTCATGGGCGCCTCGGGCCATGGATACGTGTCCCAGGTAGACGACCCGGTCGTCGCCGGGCGGACGTAGCGGTGTCCGGGGGACCTCCGTGGTGTTGGGGACCACCGGGTGGTCCCCACGGAAGCGGGATCGATACCCCTCCTCCGCCAGGAGCAGGCGCAATCGTCGTTCCGCGTGGCGCTCGAAACCGCGCACCACCCCACCGAGCGGGCGCCGCAGCGGGCCCGGAACCCAGGGTTTGGTGAGCAGCGCCGCGGGGGTGTCCTCGTGGATGTCCCAGACCGTGACCGGCCGATTGGCGGGCAGAGCCATCAGCAGTTCGGGGTCATGGAAGAGCAGGAGGTCGGCCTCGGGAGCCAGCCTGGTCAGGACCGCCCTTGCCGCACGCAAGGAGGAGACGCGATCACGCCCCTTGGCGCGGGGCACGTCCACTGACCGGATTCGCTCCCAGGGCGTCACCCCGCACTCCCGAAAGGGTGCGACGTAGGTGACGGTGTGCCCGGCGTCCACCAAGGCGCGGATCTGACGATGCAGGATCCGGGCGTCCTCGGGATGGTGCACGATCGTGGCCACAAGCGCGTGCATGAAGATCACCTACGTGTGTCACCGGATTTGTTTCGACTACAGCGATGATCCGTCGCTACGCGGCGGTATCGCCTGCACGACACGGTATTCACCAGGGGAAACGCACGGAGGAAAGTCGGATGGCCACGGGGCGTGCTTTTGATGAACCTTGGGCGGGGTGAGTGTGAACGTACGAAGACACGCCGTTGAACGCGTGGAACGTCCGGGCCGGCGTGCCTTGGTGGTCGAACTCGTCTACAGGACCCGTAGGCCCTCTCGCTGGACCTTGCGGCGGCCCTGGGATGGCACCTCGGGAGAGGCGACCACGCTCTCCTGCGCCTCTTTGCGGCGTAGGACGCCGCGGGTGTCCAACAACAACCGCGCGTACTCGCTCAGCAACTTGGGCCGGTAATCGCTGTGATCGGTCAGCAGGATGGTCAGATCCGCCTCGGCCAGGGCCTGCTCCAGGTCCGTGGAACGCAAAACGTCCACCCCGTCCACCCGCCAAGACTCCACGTACGGATCGTGATAGGTGAGCGTGGCCCCCTTGGCCGCGAGCTTGCGCGCCACCGGCCGCGCCGGCGACTCACGCTGGTCGGCGATATCGGCCTTGTAGGTCACCCCCAACAACAACACCTTCGAACGCGACAACGCCAACCCCGAATCGTTGAGCAACTCCTGAGCGCGCTGCATCACGTAGGCCGGCATCCGACCGTTGATCTCCTGGGCCAACTCCACGAATCGGAACGGATACCCCAACGTCTTGACCTTGTAGGAAAGGTAGTTCGGATCGATGGGGATGCAGTGCCCGCCCACACCCGGACCCGGGTAGAAGGCCTGGAAGCCGAACGGTTTGGTGGCCGCCGCGGCGATGGAGTCCCACAGGTCCACACCCAACTCCTGGCAGAACACGGCCATCTCGTTGACCAGGGCGATGTTGACGTGCCGGTAGGTGTTCTCCAACAGCTTGGCCATCTCGGCCTCACGGGTACCGGAGGTACGCACCACGGTCTCGACGAAGTTCTCGTAGAACCGGGCGGCCGCGTCCCCGCACTCGGGGGTCAGACCGCCCACGACCTTGGGTGTGTTGGCCACCCCGAAGGTCGGGTTGCCCGGGTCGATCCGCTCCGGCGAAAAGGCCAGGTGGAAGTCGGCCCCGGCGACCAGACCGGACTCCTCCAGCAACGGACGCAGGACCTCGTCGGTGGTGCCGGGATAGGTGGTCGACTCCAAGACCACCAGGGTCCCGGGGGACAGGTGCGCGGCGATGGTCTTGGCGGCCGAGGTGACCGCGCTCAGATCCGGGCCGCCCTCGGTCGACAGCGGGGTGGGCACACAGATGACGATGGTGCGTGCCCTGGCCAGGCAGCTCGGGTCCGAGGTCGCGCTGAACCCTTGGTCCAGCATCGCGGCGATGTCGTCCGAGGACAGGTCGTCGATGTGAGAGACGGCTCGGCCCAGGCCGTCGACCACCCGTGCGCTGACGTCGAAGCCGGTGACCTTCAGGCCCGCGGAAACGGCCCCGGCCGCCAGCGGCAGACCGACGTAACCGAGACCGAGCACGACGAGGTCGATGGCCGAGCCGGTGTTCTGCTCGGGGACAATGGCTGGGTTTGAGGTTGCGGCATCCACTTGGTGGTCACACTCGCATTCATTTCGTGAACGGGCGCAAATTTTTCGAGGACTGCCATTTCAGATTTCTGGACGTCTGAGTGTAGGCATGAGCTGTCCACGATTACGGGTTCTGGCCTGATTCGGACATCTTTAGAATGAGAACCCGATACGCCTGGTCGTAGCGGTATACAGCCTCGGCCCAGGTGCGGTCGGCACCGACACGGTCTTGACCTGCTCGGCCGTAGGACGTCCGCTTTTTCCGACTGTAAGCGAGTTTGTTGATGGCATCAGCTAGACGTGCCGATTCGCCCGCTGGAATTAACTCTCCGGTCACCCCTGGTTCCACGATCTCCCTAAGAGCAGGTAGATCACTGGCAACGATAGGGAGCCCCCCCGCCATGGCCTCCACGGGTTTCAGCGGCGTCACCGATCGACAGACCCGTTCATCACGCCTGGGCACCACGAACACGTCGAGCGCGGCGTGGTGGTGTCGGACTCGGTCGGCCGGAACCCGACCGGTGAAATGCGCCCTGCCGGCCAGTCCCAATCGCTCCGCCTGGGCACGCAACGCCGGCAGTTCCGGCCCGTCGCCGACGATGAGGGCGTGGACCGGCTCATCCCGTTGCCGTAGGTCGGCCACCGCGTCCAAGAGCACGTCCAGCCCTTCATAGCCGAAGCAACTCGTGGTGGTGCCCACCACGAACTCCTCTGGGCCGATCCCCAGCCCCTCACGGACCTCGACGCCAGAGGGAAGCGGTTCCAGGAAGGAGGAGTCGACGGCGTTGGGTACGACCAGCACACGTTCTCGGGGCACCCCTCGGGCCTCGATGTCGGCACGCATCGTCTCACCCAGGGTCACCACCAGATCGGCGGCGAGCATGCATTCGGTCTCCGCGGCGCGTTCGGCCTGGTAGAAGGCATCGTCAACGCTTCGGGAGGGATCTCGCGACAGCCAGGACTCCTCCAGGAACCCCCGAACCTCGTAGACCACGGGCAGGCCGTACCTGCGCCCCAGTTCCAAGGCGAGTCGCGCGTTGTGGTGGTTGCTCGCCGCGTGCAGCACGTCCGGACGCAGTCCCTCCACCAGTTCCGACGCCATCCGTAGCCCGACACGGAGTTCGGCGGCGGGGTCGGCCGGAGCCTTCCAGGGCAGGAGACGGTGATAGGAGACCCCGTCCACGTCCACCAGCGTGCGCGGGTCCGGTACCCCCTTGGTGAGCGGATATCCGGCCCGGGTCACCACGTGTACGTCCATCCCCGCCTCGATCTGGGCCACCGCGATGCGGTGGGTGCGCTGGGTGTACCCGGCGTTGGTGTGCGGAAGGGCGTTGGTGACCAGGTGTAGGATCCGTGGCCCGCCGGCGCCCGGCCCCGGTCCCCGAGCGTTCACCGTGTCGTTGGGCCGCGTTGGCGCACCGCGGGTTAACGTGATCCCGTGATGGTCAGGCGAAACGGACAGGGGTGCGGGAACGGCGCGTCCCGTGGCCAGGGCCGCCCTGTACTCGGCGGCGCTGCGACGCGGTCCCGGCGGTATGCGCTCGATCAGCTCACGGGCGGTGTCCGCGTCCTTGGCGGCGAGGGCCGCCGCGACCAGGCGCCCCAGGCCACGAGGAGTGGCGCCTTGGGCCGCGGCCAGCAGCACCTCGCGTGCCTCCGCGCGCCGACCCTGATCCCACAGGGCATAGGCGCGCGGAAGGGCCCCGGAGCGGGCGGCCATGGCGAGTACCGGACCGCGCAGCGGGTCGGGCGTCAACCGGGCGGCCAGCAATGGCAACCGCGCGGGATCGGCACGCAGGTGGTGCCAGGCCAGGGTCGCGGCGAAGGTCACCGCTCGTGGCCACAGCACACGGGGGCGCGGCGGTCGGGGTCGGGGAGTCCGGATGTCTCGCATGGTCAGTTACACAACCACGCGGACGTGACCAGGTGGTGACACCACGGCGTCGCGTTCGGGGCCACCGGGACAAGGGAGCCCTTCGACCGGGCGGAACGTTCCGTACACACCCGATGTCCGATCCGGGGATCAGGACCCCGAGCCAGTCAACGCGAAGACCAAAGGAAACAGCAGTGGCAACGAGCGCCTCTCCAGGAAGCCAGGACACCGCGATCGCGCACGTGGTCGGTGCCCGACCCAACTTCGTCAAGGCCGCCCCCGTCGTCTCCGCGCTGCGCGCCCGAGGCGCCCACCAGCGGGTCGTGCACACCGGACAGCACTACGACGACCGCATGTCCGCGGTCTTCTTCCGAGACCTGGGCCTGCCCGTCCCCGACGTCGACCTCGGCGTCGGTTCGGGTTCGCACGCCGCACAGACCGCGGCTCTCATGGTCGGCTTGGAACGCGAGTTCGTCGAGAACACTCCAGGCATGGTGGTGGTCTACGGCGACGTCAACTCCACGGTCGCCGCGGCCCTGGTAGCCGCCAAGCTCGGTATCCCGGTGGCACACGTCGAAGCCGGTCTGCGTTCCTTCGACGACACCATGCCCGAAGAGATCAACCGGCGGGTCACCGACCAGCTCAGCGACCTGTGCTTCGCGACCAGTCCCGAGGCGATCGCTCACCTGGCCACCGAGGGTGTCTCCCCGGCCAGGGTCCACCTCGTCGGCAACCCGATGATCGACACCCTCCTGGGCAACCTCGACCGCTTCGACGCCGACGCCCTTCGTGCCCGCCTCGAACTGCCCGAACGCTACGTGGCGGCCACCCTGCACCGTCCCGCCAACGTCGATGATTCGGACAACGTCGCTCGCCTCACCGAGCGCATCCACGAGATCGCCGACCGCGTCGACGTCGTCATGCCCGTACACCCACGAGGCAAGGCGGCCTTCGATGGAGCCGGTCTCGGTGACCACTCCCGCGTGCACCTGCTCGAACCGCTCGGATACCTCGACTTCGTCGCGCTCACCCGTGGAGCCTTGGCCGTGGTCACCGACTCCGGCGGGGTCCAAGAGGAGACCACGATTCTCGGAATCCCCTGCCTGACCCTGCGCCCCAACACCGAACGGCCGGTCACCATCACCCATGGAACCAACCGGCTCGTCACCGAGGCCGATCTCCTGGCCGCCCTGGACAAGGTCCTAGCGGGTCGAACCGGCGAACGTCTCGGTGACGTCCCTCCGCTGTGGGACGGTCGCTCCGGTGAACGCATCGCCTCCATCCTCACCCAGTGGTCCAGGTGACACCATGAAACCCTCCCGCACGAGTGACTCTCGACTCCCTCGAGGCCCGGCCGTACGGCTGACCCTGGGGGTTCGTACCCGACCCGGGACACGTCGGGCGGCACACCCGTCCACCCAGGTTGGCCCGCGCCCGGTGGGCCACGGAACAGTCCGAACCGAGCACAAGGTGGCAGACCGTGAAACGGCGTGAACAGAGCCAGACCGAACAGCTTCGGCAAGCCCTGGCCGAGCGCGAGGCCCAGCTCCAGGAGGCGCAGGGGCGTCTGGCGGCCCTGGAAGGTTCCACCTCACTCCAAGTGGGCCGGGCCCTCACAGCCGCGGCCAAGCGACCGGGGCGTTCCCTGGTACGACTCCCACGTGACCTCTATCGACTGTGGCGTCGAAGCGGCAGCACCTCACACGTCGGCCGCCGCCGGGTCGAACCGATCCGTTCCTTCGACACGGACCGTCAGGAGGCCCGGCTTCTCACCGGGCTGGGAGGAGGCACCGCCGACCGGTTGGTCGCCGCCACCGTAGTGGGATCCGCCATCCAAACCGCCATCGATCCCTACCTGTGCTCTGTGCCCCTGCGCCCGCACGACGCCCAGATCGTCATGGACGCCGTGGACGTGGACCTGCTCCTGGTGTCGGCCTCGGCGGCCTTCCCCGGGTCCCCTTGGGCGCACGTGGGCGATCCCGCCGCCGTCGACCGCACCCGGGCACTGCACTGGGTCATGGAGTCCGCCGCGTCCAGGGGGGTTCCCACCGTTCTGCTCGATGACGCACCCGCACCGCCCTCGCTGCGTCGCCTTGGATTCGATCGTGTGCACAAGGGTGACGCGGGGGTCCCCCTGCACCTGTTCAACCCGGTCGCGGCCGAACTCGCGATCGGCCCCGAGGCGGTCTACGTTCGCACCGGCTCCGAGGCCGGTGTCCCCGACGTTCTCCTCGAGCTCGGCGTGGGGGTGGTCGACGCCGACTCTCCCGGTCTGGCGGACGCGTTGCGGGCCGCCAACGTGGCGGTCATCCCCGAGGCCACCCCTGGTGAGACCGCCTTGCGTCGCCGCGCCTGGGCCTGTGGTACCCGGGTGGTCGCGCACCCGGCCGTGTCCGTAGCGGGTGGCGAGGACCTGGCGGTCAGCGTCCCCCGGCTGCGTGCGTTGGGGCCCACGCCCCGTGAGGTGCGCACCATGCTTCGCCAGGTGTTCCTCGACGACGCTACCCCGGTCCGCCTGGCCGATCTCCTGGACGGGCTCGACTTCGCTCTGGATACGCCGGGCACCGAACTCCCGCTCAGCGGCCGTGCCGTCGCGGTCTTGGCCGACCCGGCCACCCCCGACGACGCGGCCCGTCTCGCCGAGGAGGTACTCGAATCCCGGCTGCGCCCCGCCGAGGTGGTCGTACCCGCCACCGCGGCCCGCCTGCCCGGCATCCAACACCTTCGCTCGGAGGGAGTCACCGTTCGTTCAGTCCACTTCGGTGCCCCTGACACCCCGGCGGAGCTCACCCGGCAAGGAGCCGACGCCGATGGGTCCGCTCCACAGCGATGGGCGGCCTTGGCCGATCGGGCGACCACGCCCTGGACCTTCCTATGGAACGGTCACACCGACCGACACCGTCTGGTCGACCTCGTCTGCGCGGCCGAGTGCTCCGGTGCCGACGCAGTCGGTCTCCCGAACCCATCGGCGGACGTACCCGAGCAGGCTCAAGGCACCGGCACGGGGGAGCGAGGCTTCTTCGACCGGGACACGGGTGTTCCGCAGTACGTGTTCGTCACCGATATCGCCCCCGAACTCGTCCGTACCGACCTGCTACGGCGCGGTCGGCACCCCCGGGAATGGAACCGGCGTGGGGCCCGCCTCCTGGCGCTGGGGCCCGACCACGGAACCGGAATCGACAACGGCAGCGAGGACCCCGCCCATGCCTCCACCGGAGTGTTCGGGTGAGGTTCTCGCCGTGACGGGCGCTTCGGCACAGTCGAACCAGGGCAACCCACCAGCATCCGAAGGGAAGAACGTGAGCACAGTTCCTCCGCGCGCACTCTTGTACGGCGACGTGGACCTCAACATCATCGACGGTTCGGCGATCTGGGCCCAGTCGATGGCCCAGTCCCTGGCCGCCGCCGGTTGCGAGGTCACCGTGCTGCTGAAGGCACCGGTGCGCACCGACCGGCTCACCGCCCCCTTGGACGAGGCCTCCGGAATCCGGTTGGTCCGCCCCTATGAGGATCGTATGCTCCGCGACCTGGGCCCTGGCGGCCTCACCCCCGAGCAGGCCGTGGAGCTCATGGGGCGGCTCCACACCCGTAAGCCTTTCGACCTGGTGGTCGTGCGAGGCCGTCGCCTGGCCGGGTTGGCGGCTCAGGAGACGAGTCTGGCCGGAAGGCTGTGGACCTATCTCACCGACTTCCCGCACGGCGTCGACGAACTCACCGCCGGTACCACCGCCGAACTCACCGAGATCGCCTTGGCCTCCCGTTTCGTGCTCTGCCAGACCGAGGAGATGCGGGCCTTCCTGGAGTCCACGGTGCCCGCCGCCTGCGGACGAGCGGTGCTCTTCCCTCCCGTCGTGGTGGTGCCCGAGGGGGTTCTCGCCGACGGCCAGGTGCACGCTCGTACCCGCCTGGCCTACACCGGCAAGTTCGCCCCTCGTTGGAACACCCTGGAGATGACCGGGCTGCCCGAGGAACTCGCCCGTGTGGGGGTGGACGCGGAGTTGGTGATGATCGGCGACAAGATCCACGCCGAGCCCGCGGACTGGGCCAAACGTATGCGAAAGGCCTTGGAGAGCAGCCCGCACGTCGACTGGCGCGGTGGGATGTCCCGTGCACAGGCGCTACGTCAGTCGGCCGAATGCGACTTCGGGATCTCTTGGCGGGACCCCGACCTGGACGCGAGCCTGGAACTGTCCACCAAGGTCTTGGAGTTGGGCGCGCTCGGACTACCGGTCGTTCTCAACCGCACCCCGATGCACGAGGCGTTGCTGGGCGCCGACTACCCGCTCTTCGCGGGGCAGGACTCCGCTTCGGTGGTCGCCGTGATCGCCCGTGCCTACCATGACCGCGCCGTCTACGCCGAGGCCGCGCGACGCTGCCGCTCGGCCTCGGCCGATCACTCCCTTGAGCGGGCCGCCGAGCGTCTGCGCGGATACCTCGCCGAGGCGTTGCCGTCCGCGCCCGAGGGAACCGACCCGGAACGGCCGCTGAAGGTCGTCATCGCCGGGCACGACCTGAAGTTCTTCACCCGCCTGGCCGAGTACCTGGACTCGCTGCCCGGGCTGGACGTGCGCATCGACGAGTGGGAAGGGCTGAACAGCCACGATCAGTACCGCTCCCGTGAACTCGCGGCCTGGGCCGACGTGGTCATTTGTGAATGGTGTGGGCCCAACGCGCTGTTCTACGCCAAGTGGAAGCGGCCCGAGCAGCGTCTCATCGTCCGTCTGCACCGGTTCGAGCTGTACGCGGAATGGCCCCGTCGATTGGACGTGTCCAAGGTCGACGCCGTGGTGTGCGTCAGCCCGCACTACGCGGACCTGACCCGAGAACTCACCGGCTGGCCAGAGGACAAGGTGGTGGTCCTGCCCAATTGGGTGGACGAACGTCAGTTGGACCGGCCCAAATTGGCGGGAGCCGAGTACTCGCTGGGCATGATCGGCATCGCGCCCTCGCGCAAACGTCTGGATCGCGGACTGGACGTGCTCTCGGAGTTGCGCGGGATGGACCCGCGCTACACGCTGTCGGTCAAGACCAAACATCCATGGGACTACTGGTGGATCTGGAACCGGCCTGAGGAACGCGCCCACTTCGAGAAGGTCTACCGGCGGATCCAGCGCGAGGAGCGGCTCGCCTCCGGGGTGGTCTTCGACGGGTTCGGCCCGGACGTGGCCACCTGGTTGCGTCGGGTCGGGTTCGTGCTCTCCACCAGCGACGACGAATCCTTCCACCTGGCACCCGCCGAGTGCGCCGCCTCTGGAGGAATCCCCGCGCTGTTGCCGTGGCCGGGAGCGGACACCATCTACGATCCGCGCTGGATCCACGAAGATCCGATCACGATGGCGGAGGCCATCCACGCCACGGTCTCCCAGGGGCGGTTCACCGTCGAGGCCGAACGGGCACGCGCCGAGATCACCTCGGTCTACGGTCTGGGGCGGGTGCGTGCGTTGTGGAGCGACCTGGTGGTCCACGGCAGGGTTCCCGAGCCGGTCGGTACCGGAGTGGACCACGTGACCACCTGAGGCCGGTGGATCGAGGGATAGGACTCAGACGGGGCCGGTCATCTTCGACAGACCACCGGCCCCGGCGGGCAGGAAGAGCGCGAAGGTGGTCGGGCGGGTCTGGACCAGTTCGACCCGGGCTCCCTCGGACTCGGCGATGTGCCGGGCCAGAGCCAGGCCCAGGCCGGTGCCGCCGCCACCGCTGACCTCACGTTCGAAGAGCCGACCGGCCAGGTGCTCGGGGACACCCTCACCCTCGTCGCTGACCTCCACACGGACCGAATTTCCGGTGTCCAAGCGGCGGATCGTCACCGTGCCCGCGCCGTGCTTGTGGGCGTTCTCCACCAGGGTCGCCAGGATCTGGGTGAGGTCGGTGGGAACCGTCATGGCCGTCAGTCCGGGATCGCCGGTGACCAGGAGTTCGCGCTTTTGGCGTTGGAAGACCGGTGACCATTCCTCTTGGATCCGATCGAGGATCGGATCGAGCTGAACTTGTTCCACTTCGGGGTTTTGGCTCTTACGAGCCCGGCCGAGCAGGCTCTCGACGGTTTCGGTGAGGCGTTCGGCCTGGGCGAGGGCGGCTTCGCCCTCCGCCCTCACCACGTCGGGATCGCTCGCCTCGGCGATGATCTCCTCCAACCGCATGGTGAGCGCCGTCAACGGAGTGCGCAGCTGATGGGAGGCGTCGGTTGCGAAGTGACGTTCGGTGGCGATGAGGCCGGCGATGCGTTCGGCGCTGCGGTCCAGTACCTCGGCGACGCGGTCCGCCTCCGGGATGCCGTAACGGTGGTTCCATGGTGTGGTCACGCCTGAACCGAGGCGTTCGGCGGTGGCGGCCAGATCGATCAGAGGCAGGGTGAGTCTGCGCGCTTGGACCACGGAGAGGCCCACGGCGACCCCGAAGGCCAACAGGGACAGTGAGGCGATCCCGAGCCAGGCCCGGAACACGTTCTCTTGGAGCGACTCCGAACTCGCCCACACCTCGACGGTGGTGCCGAGTTCGGTGGTCCTCTCCGCCCGGAGCAGGTCGGGAGAGTCCACGGATCGCGGGTCGAGCGCGGGGTCGCCCGCGGTCACCATGCTCTCCCCGTCCGCGCCGGTGATGCGGATGTGGCGATCCGAGTACTCCTGGTCGAATTCGGCCAGGTCCAGGTCGCCATCGCGTTCGATCATGGCGTCGCTCTCGAAACCGATCAACTCCGCCTCACCCTCGAGTCGGCGGATGCTGTCGTCGTACACCAACTTGTAGGTGAGCGCGCCCAAGGGTAATCCGAGCAGCATGACTGTGATGACGGTCACCAGCAGGGTGGAGAAAACCATCCGTCTGCGCATGTCACCTCACGTTCGTCCGGCCCAGATCAGGTCGACCGAGGAACGTGTCGAACCCGGGGGCGGGTCAGTCTCGTTCGAATCGGAAACCGACACCCCTGACGGTCGTGATGTAAGACGGCTGGTTGGCGTCGTCGCCGAGTTTACGGCGCAGCCATGAGATGTGCATGTCCAAGGTCTTGGTCGACCCCCACCAGTTCGTGTCCCACACCTCTCGCATGATCTGTTCCCTGGTCACCACCTTGCCGGCATCACGAACCAGAACGCGAAGCAGGTCGAACTCCTTGGTGGTGAGTTGGAGTTCGCGATCACCGAGCCAGGCTCGGCGGGAGTCGTTGTCGATCCGGACGCCGTGGACGACGGGGACTTCGGCCCCACCCCGGCGGAGCAGGGCGCGTACGCGTGCGAGGAGTTCGGCCAGACGGAAGGGTTTGGTGACGTAGTCATCGGCGCCGGCGTCCAAGCCGACGACGGTGTCGACCTCGTCGGCTCGTGCGGTCAGGATCAGGATCGGCGTTCCGTGGCCTTCGGCGCGGAGCCGACGTGCCACCTCTAGGCCGTCCATTTCGGGCAGGCCGAGATCCAGGACCATCAGGTCGATGTCTCCGGCTCGGGCGCGGTCGAGTGTCTCAACGCCGTTGACGGTCACGTCCACCGAGTAGCCTTCGCGTCGCAGTGCGCGAGCGAGAGGCTCGGAGATCGAGGCATCGTCTTCGGCCAGCAAAACGCAGGTCATGGGGCAGATCGTAGGTCCCAGGTGACGCATTTCCCTATTATGCGCGCCGGATGGCCCAAGGTTGGCTGAAAATACGCTAATCACATAACGGGCAAATAGTACAATTGGCCATGTAAAGTATTTTCTTTACATGCTCCCAGTGAAATTGGGAAGGCGTTCAGGGAGCCTTGATCTTGTGACCACATGGTAGAGGAGTTCGCAAGTGATCCCCGGCCCCACATCCCCCGACGAAGGGGAGCGCGGATCCTCAACACGACGACACCGAATCCAGGAGCCGCTTCCCCCTCAAGGGTCCTTCTCGCTTCCAGACCCTCCACCGCATCAGGGGTCGCTTCCTTCGGCTCCAAGGCCACAGGGGCCTTACGGGACGGTGCTGCTCGCGATGCTCGTCGTCATCGCCATCCTGATGGGCGCCTTCACCCTGGGAGGTGGGCTCGCGGTGGCCGGGGCGATCGGCGATCGGATCGCCGAGGACGGACTCTCGGCTCCCCGGCCGCCTTCGGTGGAGCGCGCCCTGGCGCCCTCCCCCACTCCGATCTCCACGCCCGAACCCGCCCGGGAAGCGGCCTTGGAGCCGGCGGAGGGAGCGACCCGGCCCCCGGACCCGTGGTCGATGACCGCGGACGAGGTGGTGGAGGGGCTGCGTGAGGACCACGGCCTCGACACCGGATTGGACATCAGTGATGAGCTGTGCGGCACCGAAGCGGAGGAGGACGAGCTCTTCACCTGCACCATGGCGGTGGAGACGGATCTCGTTCGGGTCGTTTCCTTCGACGGTCCCCTCATCGCAGCCACGGTGGTTCTGAGCCTCTTGGGTCAGGAGGAAGGCGAAGTGGAAAGCGGTGTGGTGGACCTCCGGAACGCCTGCCACGTCGTGCTCATCTGGTTCGAGGGAACGGGCATGGACGAGGGTGGGCGGACGGCGATGACCCAGGACGTGGAGGACATCGTCGGTTGCTGACCATCCGGACACCAGGCGGGCCCTCCCGGAACGGGCGGGCCCGCCCACACGTCGGTGCCGTCCGTCGGTGTCAGCCCTCGATCCCCTCCGGGCTCGACGTGCGCTTACGGCTCAGGTAGAGCGCACCGCCACCGGCACCCACCGCGACCAGTGCCGCGATGATGAGACCGGTCAAGGCACCACCCGTGAGCGGGAGGGAAGGCTTACCACCCTTGTCGTCGGTGGAACCACCATCGTCACCCGGGGCTTCGGTCGGTCCGGTGTCCGGGCCGTCGGTCGGGTCGGGGGAGGGAGACGGTGAAGGCGTCTGGTCGTCCTCGTGCTCATCATCGCCCCCGTCGCCGCCGTTCGAGGGGGTGGTGGCGACGTCGCCGATCACGATGCGGCCGGAACCGCCCTCGGGGTAGTCCTCCACGGTGATCTCCCCCTCCAGAGTGGAGGTCACGAACCGCTCCAAGGCGCCCTGGTAGGTGGAGCCCACCACGGTGAAGTCCGCCCCACGGAACGGGTACATGTCGCCACCACGGGCCGAGAAGTCGTTGGTGGCGATGCTGATGGGATCGCCCTCCACGACTTCGCCGTCCTCGACGAGTACGGTGCCGTCGTGCAGGACCACGTTGCGCACGCGCTCGCCCGCGGTGAGCACCTCCCCGTCCTCGTTCACCTCTTGGGCGGTACGTTCTGGGTCATAGGCGAAGTTGACCCCGCCGACCTGCATGAACCCGCCGTCGGCGGCGGGGGCGGAGGCGACACCGCGCTCCAACAGTTCCTTGACCTGGGAGCGAGGCACGTCCGGCACCACCGCGACCTGGTTGGCGAACGGAGCGATCGCATAGGTGTCCAGCACGGTGAGCGGCCCGGCCGGGAGCAGGGAGGCGTTGCGGATGCCTCCGCCGTTTTGGATACCGATCTGCGGCTCGGGGACGCCGTACTCCTCGGCGTTGCGCACACCGGTGTCGAGAAGCGCGTCCGCCATCAGGTCGCCCAGGTTCGTCTCCTGGGTGCGCACGCCCGGGTCCTGGCGGCCTTCGAGGGCGACCTCGCTCCGGGCGACCTCGGTCTCGGCGAGTTCGTCCACGTAGTCGGCGACCGGTTTGGTGACCTGTGCCTCGATCTCGGGGTCGGCGGTGACGGAACCGTCCACCACGACAGGGCCGGACCGGTCACCGACCGAGACCAGATCACCATCGGCGTCGAAGTTGAGGACCAGGCGACCCACGTACTTGTAGTTGGAGCCGGCCGTCACGATCGGAACCTCGGCGCCCTCGGGGTTCTGGACCATCAACGGGTAGGAGAGCGGTTCACCGGTGCCCGGATGGGTGGTGATCCCATCGCCGGGGACCAGGGCGTCTCCCTCGTCGGCCATCACCTCGTGACCGCCACCCGAGACGATGGCGTCGACACCGGTCAGCTCCTGGGCGACCCGCTCTTCGTAGGTGATGTTCTGTAGGTGGGAGATCAGGATGATCTTGTCGACGCCATCGGTGGTCAGCCGATCGACCTCGGTCTGCACCGGGTCGACGACCTCGTCGACCACGACGTCGCGCGGGCTGCTGATCGTGGCCAGCGGTGGGTAGAGGGCGCCGACGACGCCGACTTGTTCGTCCCCGGTGTCCACGACGGTGCTGGGGGCGATGCGCCCCGTCGCCTCGTGCTCGGCCAGGGCCGGTTCACCGGACACGTCCACGTTGGCGGCGACCACCTTGGTGCTCTCGGGGAGCTCGCCGATGAAGTCGGCGTACAGGTCGGGTCCGAAGTCGAACTCGTGGTTGCCCATGGAGATCGCGTCGTACTGGGCGTGGGCGGCGACGATCGCGTCGTAGAAGGGGGCGTCCTCCTCCAGGGAGGCGGAGAGCTCGGGACCGGGCAGGTACATGTCACCGGAGTTCACGGTGACCACACCACGATTGGCGGCTTCGTCGTCTCCGACGTCCTCGCCCGCGATCTCACTGGACCGAAGATCACGTAGGAGGGTGGTGAAGCGTGCCGCCCCGCCGTACTCCGGGTCGGCGGGGGCGTGCAGCAGGGCGGACTCCGGGTCGTTGCCGTGCAGGACGGTGAGGGTGAAGGCAGCGCCCTCGGGGGCGTCCATCGGAACGGACGCGCCGGCGGCGGGTGCGAAGGGCACCACCAGCGCGCCGGTCAGGATCAGTGCACCGGACACGCGCACGAGTCTGGACATCTGTGCTGAGGCTCCTTCAGGGGATGGTGCGGAGGTTCCGCCGGGGGTAAGGGACGGAATCCGTTCACCTTAAAGGGGACAGACAGGAGAGGCACGGGCCAAGGGGTTACGATTTGCAGAATCTCCTGTGTGCGTGGAGATTTTCGACGTCCGTGTGTCGCCCATCGTCACGGTGCTCGCCTTACGGTCGCCTTGGGTGGGTGACTTTCGGACAAGATGCTCGCCAGGGATCCCCGGGCCGTGAACCCCAAGGCGTCGCACCTCTACCATGGAGGGGACAGTCGGTTCTCGATACATCCCTCGGAGGGCGTCCGTGTTTTCCTCTGGTCAGGACCCGCACGACCCAGGACAAGGCGAGGTCCCCTCACGGCAGGGGATGCCGGACTTCAACGCTCGTTTCGAGGCCATGCGCCCCGACGCTCCCATGCCGGCCAAGGTCACGACCACCCGCACCTTGATGTACCTCGGTGGTGTGTCGGGCCTGCTGCTGTCCCTGCTCTTCCTCATGGGGTTGGCCGCTCCGGCCGAGGCGTTGAACGAGGCCTTGGACCAGCAGGCCGCGCTCATGGCCGAGGAAGGGGTCGCCCTGGCGGTCGACGCCGAGATGATGCGCGCGATGATGACCGTCATGGCGTTGGTCACCGGCTTGTACGGCGCGCTCTCCCTGCTGTTGGGCAAGCGCCTGCGCAACCGCACCGTCGGCGTCTACTGGGGCACCGTGGTCTTCCAGGGACTGGCCGGACTCCTCCTGGTGTGGGCCCTGCTCGGCGGTGAGCTCCTCATGGCCGTGCCGCTGGGCTTCACCATCTGGATGTCGGTCAACATGCTCTCCCAGGAGGGACGTGCCTACTTCGGGCTGCTCTAGAGCCCGATCCCGGTGTTTCAGGCGCGTGGTGGGAGGGGCGGGCGCAGCCACTTGGTGGCGTCGGAACCCTCCGCCGCGTGCGCGATCCCGAGGTCCAACGGCTCGGGGCCCTGAGCGGACGTCACCACGTTGCTCGGCTTCAGGTCGCGGTGCACCACCCCGGCCGAGTGGATCGCCCGTAGGGCCTGGGCGTTCCCCGCCGCCGGCCCCAGGAGCATCCAACCACGCCGCCGCCCGAACCCACGCGTCCGCGCAGCCGAGGGCCACCGATCCTGCTCGGGTCCCCTGGCTCCAAAGGGGCGAGTCTGCGTGTGCCGCGCGCCTTCATCCCTCCCGGCGGGCCCCGAACGTCCTCGCTTTCTGGCAATGTCGATGGTGATGACGGCTCGGAGAAGACGAACGGGGTGAACATGGGACCAGAACAGTTCATCGACGCGGCCCTGTGCTTCCCTGAGGCCCAGGAGAACGAACCCTTTGGACCGCGCCCCTTGGTCTACAAGGTCGCGCGGCGGAAGATGTTCGCGCTGCTCACTCCGGGATCGGGGGAGGGGCAGGCCATGGTCGACCTCGAGTGCGACCCCGACCTGGCCTTGGAGTTGCGCGTCGAGTTCTCCGTGGTCGGCCCTGGATGGCACATGAACAAGCGTCACTGGAATTCGGTACGGCTGGACGGGAGCGTCCCAGACGACGAACTCCTGGACATGCTCGACCACTCATACCGGTTGGTCGCCCGCGGTCTGCGTCGGACGGACCGAGACCGTGTGCCGGCGGCCTTGGACGGAGGCTCCTCGACGATCGACGAGCACACCTGAGGAAGGACGGCGGTAAGCAGTGGCCACCACATCCCAGCCCACCCCTCGGCAGGCCGTGGTCCAGGGGGTGCTGGAGCGCATCACCTACGCCAACGAGGAGAACGGCTACACCGTCGCCAAGGTCGATACCGGCCGGGGCGGCAACGACCTGCTCACCGTGGTCGGTTCCCTACTGGGGGTACAGCCCGGTGAGGCGCTACGGCTACGCGGACGATGGGGGTCCCACCCTCAGTACGGCCGCCAGTTCCACGTGGACGACTACACCACCGTGCTGCCCGCCACCGTCCAGGGCATCCGCCGTTACCTCGGCTCCGGCCTGATCAAGGGGATCGGGCCCAAGATGGCCGAACGGATCGTCGAACACTTCGGTACCGAGGCCTTGGACGTCATCGAGGAGGAGCCGAAGCGCCTCATCGAGGTACCGGGGTTGGGCCCCAAACGCACCAGGCTCATCGCCGACGCCTGGGAGGAACAAAAGGCCATCAAGGAGGTCATGGTGTTCCTCCAAGGGGTCGAGGTCACCACCTCGCTGGCCGTGCGTATCTACAAGAAGTACGGCGACTCCTCCATCGAGGTGGTTCAAAAGGAGCCCTACCGGCTCGCCTCCGACGTGTGGGGGATCGGTTTCAAGACCGCCGACACCATCGCCCGGGCGGTCGGTATCCCGCACGACAGCCCTGAGCGAGTGATGGCGGGGATCCAGTTCACCTTGTCCGAGTCGAGTAACGACGGGCACTGCTACTTGCCCGAGGAACGACTCATCTCCGCGGCGGTCAAGATCCTCCAGGTGGAGGCCGGACTGGTCATCGAGTGCGTGGCCCGACTCGTCGCGGAGGAGGGGGTGGCCCGTGAGACCGTTCCCGGCCCCGAGGGCGAACCCGTCCAGGCCATCTACCTGCTTCCCTTCCACCGAGCCGAGATGGGACTGGCCTCCGGGCTGCACGCGCTCTTGGACGGCCCCGAGGAGCGTATGCCGGCCTTCACCGACGTCGACTGGCCGGTGGCGCTGGACTGGCTGGACCGGCACACCGGAGCCTCCTTGGCGCAGGGCCAGCGCGAGGCGGTCAGGGAGGCGCTCTCCCGGAAGGTATGCGTGCTCACGGGTGGGCCCGGCTGTGGAAAGTCCTTCACCGTCGCCTCCATCGTCGCCATGGCCCGGGCCAAGAACGCCAAGGTCATCCTGGCCGCGCCCACCGGACGGGCGGCCAAACGCCTCACCGAACTCACCGGACACGAGGCCGCCACCGTGCACCGGCTCCTGGAGTTGCGTCCGGGTGGGGAAGCCGCGCACGATCGGGACAACCCACTCGACTGCGACATGCTCGTGGTGGACGAAGCCTCCATGCTCGACCTCATCCTGGCGAACAAGTTGGTCAAGGCGGTACCGCCAGGGGCGCACCTGGTGTTCGTCGGCGACGTCGACCAGTTGCCCTCGGTGGGCGCGGGTCAGGTTCTGCGTGATCTGTTGGAGGAGGGTTCGCCCATCCCCAACGTTCGCCTGACCCACGTGTTCCGTCAGGCCCAACAGTCCGGCGTGGTCACCAACGCCCACCGAGTGAACCGAGGCGAGTCGCCCCACCTCCAGGGAATGAGCGACTTCTTCTTGTTCCCCTGCGAGGACGCCGAGTCCGCCGCCACGATGACCGTCGACGTGGTGGCCCGCCGTGTCCCCCGACGCTTCGGGCTGGACCCACTGCGGGACATCCAGGTCCTGACCCCTATGAAGGGAGGGCCGTCCGGGGCCACGAACCTCAACACGGCCCTACAGGAGGCGCTCACCCCGTCCGGGGAGAGGGTGGCCGAACGCCGTTTCGGGGGCCGGATCTTCCGGGTCGGTGACAAGGTCACCCAGATCCGCAACAACTACGACAAGGGAAGGAACGGCGTCTTCAACGGCACCCTCGGGGTGGTCACCGGACTGGATTCCGTCGCACAGGAGGTGACGATCCGCACCGACGAGGACGAAGAGATCACCTACGACTTCGCCGAACTCGACGAACTCGCCCACGCCTACGCGATCACCGTGCACCGGTCCCAGGGCAGTGAGTACCCGGCCGTGGTCGTCCCCGTCACCACCAGTGCCTGGATGATGCTGCAACGCAACCTGCTTTACACGGCGATCACCCGTGCCAAGAAGCTGGTCGTGCTGGTGGGCTCTCGCCGCGCCTTGGCCCAGGCGGTCCGCAACGCCTCTTCCGGTCGTCGCCACACCGCCCTCGCCCACCGGCTGCGCCGTTGAACCCCGTCGGTCCAGGACCGCTCGGCCGAACGTTCCACGAGCCCGGACCGTCGCCGGCTTCTCCTAGTCTGGACACCGTGCGAGACGAACTGATCGTGGTCGGTGCCGCCATCGTCCGTGATGGCAGGGTCTTGGCCGCGCAACGGGCGGAACCGGCGGCCCTGCGTGGTCTTTGGGAGTTCCCCGGCGGCAAGATCGATCCGGGTGAGAGCCCCGCCCAAGCACTCGTTCGCGAATGTCGCGAGGAATTGGGGATCACCATCCGGGCGGGGGCCCCGGTCGGCGACGACGTTCCCCTCGCCCCGTTCACCGGGGGTACGTCGGTACGCCCGGCCGTCCTCCGGTTGCTGCGGGCCGAACTTCTGGCCGGCGAGCCCCGACCCCTGGAACACCTCGCCCTGGCCTGGGTCGATCCCGACGGGTTGCAAAGCCTCGATTGGCTCCCCGCGGACCGTCCCTTCCTGGGTCCGCTGGTTCCGCTATTGGAAGCGACCGGCCGGGCACACTCGACATCGTGAGGCAAGGCCGCTTCGACCGCCAAGGGGTGACCAAGTCGACCATGACGATCCGTACGGTTCCCGCTCGAACCACTATGAGCGCATAAACTGGTGACGGGCCGTGGCACCCTGCGGTCTCTACCCAGTACAGGAAAACGAGTTTCAAGCATGTCCAGTGCCACACCCCTGGAGGGCTCCGCCCGCCGAAACGACCTGCGCAACGTGGCCATCGTGGCCCACGTCGACCACGGTAAGACGACCCTCGTCGACTCTATGCTCTGGCAGGCGGGCGTCTTCCGCGAGAACCAGGACGTCGACGAGCGGGTGATGGACTCCAATGACCTGGAGCGCGAGAAGGGCATCACCATTCTCGCGAAGAACACCGCGGTTCGCTACACCACGCCCGAGGGCGAGGACGTGGTCATCAACATCATCGACACCCCCGGCCACGCCGACTTCGGTGGTGAGGTCGAGCGCGGTCTGTCGATGGTCGACGGTGTGGTCCTGCTGGTCGACGCCAGCGAGGGCCCTCTCCCGCAGACCCGTTTCGTGCTTCGCAAGGCCCTCCAGGCCAAGCTTCCCGTCATCCTCGTGATCAACAAGGTGGACCGGCCCGACAGCCGGATCGCCGAGGTCGTGGACGACACCTACGAACTGTTCCTGGACCTGGACGCCGACGAGTCACAGATCGAGTTTCCGATCGTCTATACCTGCGCCCGTGACGGCAAGGCCTCCGTGGAGCGCCCGGCCAACGGCACCATGCCCGACAACGACAACATGGTTCCGCTGTTCAGCACGATCCTGGACACCATCCCGGCCCCCGAATACGTGCCACAGGCTCCGCTTCAGGCCCACGTCACCAACCTGGACGCCTCTCCCTTCCTCGGTCGTCTGGCCCTGGTCCGGGTTCAGCAGGGCGAGCTCCGCAAGGGGCAGCAGGTCGCGTGGATCCGCACCGACGGCAGCATCCAGCAGGTCAAGATCACCGAACTGCTCATGACCGACGGCCTGGAGCGCAAGCCCGCGGACAAGGCCGGCCCCGGTGACATCGCGGCCATCGCCGGTATCGAGGACATCATGATCGGCGAGACCCTCGCCGACGTGGAGACCCCCGTCGCGCTGCCACTGATCAAGGTGGACGAGCCCGCCATCTCCATGACCATCGGTACCAACACCTCGCCGCTGGTCGGCAAGACCAAGGGCGCCAAGGTCACCGCCCGTCTGGTCAAGGATCGTCTGGACAAGGAGCTCGTCGGTAACGTCTCCCTGCGGATCCTGCCCACCGAGCGTCCCGACGCCTGGGAGGTCCAGGGCCGTGGTGAGCTGGCGCTGGCCATCCTGGTGGAGCAGATGCGCCGTGAGGGCTACGAACTCACCGTCGGCAAGCCGCAGGTGGTCACCAAGGTCATCGACGGCAAGGTGCACGAACCGGTCGAGCGTTTGACCGTGGACGCGCCCGAGGAGTACATGGGGGCCATCACCCAGTTGCTCAGTGTCCGTAAGGGCCGCATGGAGAACATGGTCAACCATGGCACCGGCTGGGTGCGCATGGACTGGCTGGTGCCCTCCCGCGGTCTCATCGGTTTCCGCACCGAGTTCCTCACCGAGACCCGTGGTACCGGCATCGCTCACCACGTGTTCGAGAAGTTCGAACCGTGGTTCGGTGATCTGCGCACACGAGCCAACGGTTCCCTGGTGGCCGACCGCGCCGGTGCGGCCGTCGCTTTCGCCATGTTCAACCTGCAAGAACGCGGCGTCCTGTTCGTCGAGCCCGGTACCGAGGTGTACGAGGGCATGATCGTCGGGGAGAACTCGCGTGCCGACGACATGGACGTCAACATCACCAAGGAGAAGAAGCTCACCAACATGCGTTCGGCCACCGGCGACGAGCTCGTCCGTCTGGTGCCGCCGCGCAAGCTCTCCTTGGAACAGGCGTTGGAGTTCTGCCGTGAGGACGAGTGCGTCGAGGTGACCCCCGAGCACGTGCGGATCCGCAAGGTCATCTTGGATCAGAAGGAACGCGCCCGTATCACCGCCAACAAGAAGCGTCAGCAGCGCTAACGGAGCTTTCCCGGCCTTGCGGCCGGGTTGAGGATCGGCCGACGGGTGGGGCACGAGGGTGTCCCACCCGTCACGCGTTTTCCACGGGTTCCACTCGGGTAGATGATCAGAACATGAAACCCGAGCCCTCGTGTCCACGATGCGGGCGCAACGTACAACCCCCGGGGTTGTGGAGCAGCGCCTGGCAGTGCGACGCCCACGGACCGGTGGCGCCGCTCCAAGGGGTGCGCGCCCCGAATTCCAGCACACTCGAGGTCCTTCTTCCTCAGGCCCAGGTCCCCCTCTGGCTCCCGTGGCCGCTGCCCGGAGGCTGGGTGGTCACCGGATTGGCCGACGTCGGTGATGACCGCAGCGGTGCGATCGCGACCGTCGTGGCCCTGTCCGGTCCGAACCCGCTCGGCGGGGTCGGTGAGGTGGCCATCGTCGCGGAGGACCCCGGGATCGGCTTGGGCGCTCGATTGGCCGGATTGGAGGGGCCCGATCCCGGAAGCGGTTTCGACAAGGGACCGCCCGACGCCAAGGTTCGCTTCGACGGGCACGAGATCGCCCTGTGGAACCTGGAGGTGGGCCCAGACCGCGCCGTCTACACCGGTGAAGCGCTCGCGCACTGGTTGTGGGTGGTGTTCGCCTCCGCGGACACCGGGATGCTCATGTGCGAGATCAACTCCCTGCGTGACCTGAGGGACCTGCGTGATGGTGGTCCGGCCCTCGAACCACCGTTCGGGGCACCGAGCCCCTTCCTGGGTCGGGTGCTCGCCCCCAGGGACGAAACCGCCTGAGAGGGCTCGCCCGGACCACGCGGTGCCGGGCCACGCACGTACAATCGCCCGGTGACACGTATCGACCTGCATTCACACAGTTCGGTCTCGGACGGCACCGACACCCCCGCCGAGGTCATCGCGTACGCGGTCGAGGCCGGGCTCGACGTGCTCGCCCTGACCGACCACGACACGGTCGGTGGGATCGAGGAGGCCTCCCGACACCTGCCACCCGGGTTCACCTTGGTGCCCGGGATGGAATTGTCCTGTGCCCACCAGGGATCCAGCGTCCATCTGGTCTGCTACCTGTTCGACCCGGATTCTTCGGCGTTGGCCGAGGAACTACGCCGGGTCCGTTCCGACCGGGCCTCCCGGGCGGAGGAGATGGTTCGTAGACTCCAAGAGCATGGGGTGGAGGTGACCTGGGAACGGGTGCTGGAGATCGCCGGGGCGGGGCACGCCGAATACGCCGACGCCAACACGATCGGCCGCCCCCACCTGGCCCGCGCGGTGGTGGAGGCGGGCGCGGCCAAGGACGTACAGGACGCCTTCGACCGATGGATCGGCTCGGGCGGTCCCGCCTATGCCTCCCGGTACGCGATCGACCCGGTGCGTGCGGTGCGCTTGGTCCGTGAGGCGGGTGGGGTCTGTTCCCTGGCCCACCCGGCGCGTGCGGAGGGGGCGAGCAACGGAGCGGTCCCGGTCGAGTTGGCCGAGCGCATGGTCGAGGCCGGCCTGGGCGGGATCGAGGCGGACCACCCCTCGCACAACCGGTCGCAGACCAAGTTCTGGCGCGGGATCGCCACTGATCTGGGTGTGGTGGTCACCGGCTCCAGCGACGACCATGGTGCCCTGACCGGTCGCCGACTCGGTCGCCGTACGACGGCCCCGGAGGCGTTCGAGGAGCTCGTCGCCCCCGCGACAGGGGCCTCCCTCTTGAAAGGCTGAGGGAGTGGTGGCCGAGAGGGCTTGGCGCGTCGAGGATTCGATACGGTACGGACCACTGTGTGAGAGCGCGACAATGGTCACAGTGTTGAATCAGTACATATCTGGACGAAGGGTCTGACACCGTGTTCTGGAAGCGGAAGTCGAAGAAGCAGGAAGGCCAGGAGGCCACCGATTCCGCTGCGGAGGTCGCGGAGGACACCACAGAGGAGACCCACGAGGCGGTCGAGTCCGAGGACAAGGACGCGAAGAAGGTCGAGAAGTCCGACTCCGAGGAGACGGAGAAGGCCGCGGTCGACGTCGAAGACGAGAACGGTGAGTCCAAGGACGAGTCCTCCGGTGCGTCCGGAGCCACCGCCTTCGAGGCCGACGACGAAGACGAGGTCGAGGAGGTCGGGGTCGCCGGTCCCGACTCCGACGGCATCACCCGTGTGCGCACCGCCGGCACGTTCGAGTTCGGTGACGAGAAGTTCGAGGTTCTCAACAACACCTGGATCATCGAGGCCGACAAGGACGGTGTCATCGTCATCGACCCGGCCCACGACGCCGAGGCGATCATGAAGGTCATCGGTGACCGTGAGGTCTACCTCGTGGCTTGCACCAACGGTTACAGCCCGCACATCGGGGCCGCCCTGACCATCGCCGAGGAAACCGAGGCGGACATCGCCCTGCACCCTCGCGAGATGCGGGCCTGGCGACGTGTCCACGGCGCGGAGCATCGTCCGGAGATCGATGTGGAGGGCGGCGGTGCCTTGGACGTCGGCGACCTGCACATCGACGTCCTGGCTCTGCCGGGCACCTCCCCCGGTACCGTCGGCTACTACGTCAGTCAACTCGGTGCCGTGTTCTCCGGTGACACCCTCCTCAAGGGCAGCCCCGGCCAGGTCGGTGACACCTATCTGGACTACACCACCCAGCTGGCCTCCATCGGTGAGAACCTGCTGACGTTGCCGCCGGACACCCGCGTCCTGCCGGACCGTGGTCCCTCCACGACCGTGGAGGCCGAGAACAAGAACTTCGACGCCTGGGTCTGATCCCGGTCTCCCCTGAGGATCCCTGGACACAGCGTGCCGTCATCCGTTCCCACGGGTGGCGGCACGTCATGCGCCAAGGGCGGGAGAGGTCACTCCGGACGGAAGCCTCAGCGGCGGCCGACCGACTCGACCTCGTTCCAAAAGGAGGTCAGGGCGCTCGAGGTGGTCTCCGGCGCCTCCACGTTGGGGGAGTGGCCCGCACCCGGGACCACCAAACGCCTGGCGCCGAGTCGTTCGGCCATGTCGTCCTGCGCGGACGTGGGCCAGGCCTCATCGTTCTCGCCGTAGACGACCAGTGCACGAACGTCCAACTCGGCCAACTCGTCCACCCGGTCCGGGGCGCCCAACAGGTCCTCGGCCATCCGCATGAGGCCCACGGCGCTGCTGGACAGCAACCTGTCTCGGAGGAAGTCGACGATCTCGGGCTTGGCGGAACGTGTGCGCGCCTCGGCCTCGAAGAGTTCCTCCCACAGCTGTTGAAGGCGTTCACTGGTGGGGTTCATCGACACGGCGGCGATCAGGTTGCGCGCGCGGACGGCGGAGACACCACTCAACGCTCCAGGGCCGGAGCACAACAGGGTGAGGGAGGCGAGCGGGGAACGGTCGACCAGCGCCGCCTCACGGGAGACCAGCCCACCGAAGGAGTGCCCCACCAAATGTACGGGGCCACCATCGCCGACCTGGTCCATGACCTCGACGACCACCTCGCCCAGTGAGGAGAGGCGGTAGTCGGGGAGCCTCACTCCGGGCGGCGGGGTGAGGGTCTCAGGGCCCGGCGACTGATAGGTGCCGGGCAGATCGATCGCGACCACCTCCCGCCCGGCCTGCGCCAGGCTCTGGAGGAGGGCTATGAAGTCTTCCTTGCTGCCGGTGAAGCCGTGCACCAGCACGGCAGGGGACAGTTCGGTGCCGCCGGAGGTGGGCAGGGCCCGGAGCGCGGCCACCGGACCATACGAAAGACGCAGGTCCGTGCGCCGCACACCCGGCGGCGGTTCGAGGAACTCAGGTGTACTCACGTCGGGCCACCCTAGGGCATGTTCGGTGCGTACCTACCCTGCTAGGCGATGCTCCAGCGGTAGCGTCACCGCGTTCCCGACAGTCGACGACCGACCAAGGCGGGCCTGGCCGTGCGACGCCACGGAGCTTGCGTGGCAAGGCATAGAGGGAACTCCTCCTTCGGCCTCGTACCTGCACCACTGGATACGCCCGCCCGTCGCCCGCCACCATCCTCAACGGAGGTCTACGGTGCGGCGATCTTCATGACGACGGGCAGCATCCATGGAACACGCCTTGGGCGATCGCACTACCGATCAGGGAGGAACCCGAGGTACGTCAGGTGTTCTCGGGGTCCCTGCGGGCACCACCGCGGGTACGGCGACGGCGGCGGACTCGACGGGCCCCCTCCCCCTCAACGGACCCTCCCGAGCCGCCGACGGGGCGTTCACCGCTCTTCGTGGTGGCCGACGCGGTGGCGGTGGCCTTCTCGGTGTTCGCCCCGGACCCGGATGAGGTCTCGCCGTTGCGGGTCCTCTTGCGGTTGCGGTTGCGTCCGTGACGGCGCTCGCGCCGTTCATCTCGGCCACGATCGTTTTGGCCTCGAAGGCCACCACGTCCTCCACCGCGCGTCTGGCCGGTGTCGCCGATGTCCTCGACCTCCTCGGCCTCCAGACCGGCGTGCTCACCACGCTTGTCGGCGGCCAGTCCGCCCTTGGTCCCCTTGGGGATGTTCAGGGCCTCGAAGAAGTGCGGGGAGGTGGAGTAGGTCTCCACCGGCTCGTGGAAGTCCAGGCCGAGCGCACCGTTGATCAGCTTCCAACGCGGCATCTCCTGCCAGTCCACGAAGGTGACCGCGGTGCCCGTGCGTCCAGCACGGCCGGTACGACCGATGCGGTGCGTGTAGGTCTTCTCGTCCTCGGGCGTCTCGTAGTTGACCACGTGGGTCACGTCGTCCACGTCCAGACCGCGTGCCGCCACGTCGGTGGCCACCAAGATGTTGATCTTGCCGTTGCGGAAGGCGCGCAGGGCGCGTTCGCGCTGGCTCTGTCCGAGGTCGCCATGGACGGCGGCGGCCGCGAACCCACGGGTCTTCAGTTCGCTCGCGATCCGGTCGCAGGTCCGCTTGGTCTGACAGAACACCATGCTCTGACCATGGTCCTCGGACTGCAGGAGACGGGCGAGCATCTCCGGCTTGTCCATCTGGTGGGTGCGGAACGCGTGCTGGGCGATCCGGTTGGTGATGGTGGAGCCGTCGATCTCGTTGTCGTCACCGGCCCGCACGTGCGTGGGTCGGGTCAGGTAGTTCCGAGAGAGGGTGACGATCTCGCTCGGCATGGTGGCCGAGAAGAGCATCGTCTGGCGCTTGCTCGGAGTCTTGGTGAGGATGCGCTCGATGTCGGGGAGGAAGCCCAGGTCGAGCATCTTGTCGGCCTCGTCCAAGACCACCGCGGTGACGCCGTCCAGACGCAGATGCTTCTGGTTCTCCAAGTCCAGCAACCGGCCCGGGGTGCCGACGACCACGTCGGTACCCTCTTTGAGCCCGGTGATCTGCGGCTCGTAGGAACGGCCACCGTAGACGGTGAGGATGCGGCCACCGCTGCGCTTGCTCGCGGTGGTCAGGTCGGCGGCCACCTGGATGGCCAACTCCCGGGTGGGGACCACGACCAGGGCGCGCGGCCGCTTGGTCGAGCCCGGGTTCTCCTGGGCCTTCTGGAGAAGGGGCAGACCGAAGGCGAGGGTCTTGCCGGTGCCGGTGCGGGCCTGCCCGATGATGTCGCTGCCGTTCAGCGCGATGGGAAGGGCCAATTCCTGAATGGGAAAGGGCTCGATGATCCCTTCGGCTTCAAGGGCCTCGGCGATCTCAGGGCTCACACCAAGGGTTCGAAAGGTGGTTCGGGGCGTCGTTGTCTCGTCTGTGCTGCTCAGGGCTCAAGCCTCCATCTAGGCGGGCCGCAGCGTTGTTCGTGGCCGCGGCGGGGTGCGGTCGCGGGCGGCTTCTGACCGCCGCGGAGGGCGCGGCTCACCGGGTCCTCGCTTGGGCGAGGAGGTCGCGGTGGCGCTGCCGACTGGATCCGTGCGGCCCGGGGGGTGCCCTGGCCGCGGGTTTCTTGGTTCCATCCGCTGGTTTGTCGTGTGCGGTGCGTCGCTGGGCGCGTGACCATCGCCCCCTCACGCCGCACTGGTCGTGAGGACACGTCGTGTGAATTCGGCGCCCGCGCCCCGGGCACCCGCCTCCGCGGCGCCGAGAGGTACGCGCGCAAGGACCCGCGTTCGAGGGGCGCGGTAGGCGGCGCGGTGTTCGCGCATGCCGGCCATCACACAGAGTCTAGCTGTTGGTTCGCCCGGTGGACATAGCGGTTCACCGAGGCTTATGGACGGCCGAGACCGTACCCGCTCCTGGCGAGTGCAACCGTGTTCGGGCACCGTTTAGTCCTCGGTCGGGCCGCCAGGGCCCTGGCGATACCCTGACGGGCATGATCAAAGGCTCTTCCGTCGACCCCGGTGTGATCGATCTTCTCGGACTCCTCGCCTACGCCGAGCTGGGTTCCTTCTTCCGTCTGGCCGATGACGCCGTGCTCGCGCCGTCGTTGCGAACCAGGGGAGAACTCGCCGGCCTGGCGGCGATGGAGCAACAGCACTACAGCCTGCTCCGTGACCACCTGGTCGGGTTCGGTGTGGATCCGGAAGAGGCGATGACGCCGTTCGTGCGGCCTCTGGACGCCTGGCACGAGCGCACCGAGCCGCAGAGTTGGTTGGAGAGCCTGGTCAAGACCTACGTGGGTGACGGCATCGCGGGCGATTTCTACTGCAAGCTCGCCGAACTGGCCGATCCCGAGACCAAGGCGTTGGTCGAGAAGGTGCTGGCCGAGACCGGTCGGGCCGAGTTCGTGGCCGGGCAGGTACGTGCCGCCTTGGCGAAGGAGCCCAAACTGGCCGGGCGTCTGTCCCTGTGGGCCCGTCGCCTGGTGGGCGAGGCGCTGAGCCAGGCACAGACAGTGGCGGTGGAGCGCCCGAAGCTCGCCGCCCTGCTGGCCCGCGAGGCGGAGGAGAACGAGGAGCCCACCGGCCTGGGTGACCTCGCCGCGGTGAGTCGGATGTTCGCCTCGCTGACCGAGGGTCACCTCGCCCGCCTCTCCGCGATGGGCCTGTCCGAGTAGGAGCCCTCGGCCGGAAGAACCCTGCCACGTCCTCGGCCGGAAGAGCCTTGCCACGGGCCCTTACGGCCCTACCGGCACCGTCGCGATGTCGATGTGTGTTGGTTTTGTCGTTCTTTCGAACACTTGGCCTGAGCTTGGTAGTGCTTGGTCAAGAGCGGGTAATTTCCAACACATTCATTACGATCCATTGGTGCAGAGCACATATAGTCGATGAGACTTCCCATCTCCTGACCACGCGAGTAGGTACTTCCATGCCCCGTGGGACCTCCGTGCGCCACCCGCTGGCCGGACTCACCCGTGACTTCCACCGCATCGGCCCTCTCGAGGGCCCGATCGAGCCTTGGATGAGCGCTGAGCTGGACCAGCACGCCGCACAGGTGTGCGAAGGCATCGTCTCCGGCGGTGCCGAGCTCGACGCCACCACCCTCGGCACGTACCTTCACGGCTTCCTCGACGGCTGCCTCGAACGCGGCTGGCACTCCGATGACGCGGGATACGACTGGGAGACCCTCCGTATTCTCGCGATCTGCCGTCTGGCCAAGGAGCGAGGTTTCGTCCGCTAGGTTGGTCGTACCCGCAGGCGGGTGTGATCTTCGACGCGAGCCTTCTCGCGGCAACCTCCCTCGTGGTTCCCCGGCGAAAAGCCGAAACCGAGCGTAGGCTGAAACGTGCCGGGCCTCATGGTGGCCGATTCGGCACGGCCCGCTCAGGGGAACCGGCCCTGCGGAATGCAACGTGGGATTCACGGTGTTAAGGGTCCGAAACGGATCCGGCGTCACCGGAACTGGCGGAGCGGCTTGTACGGCCGCGAGAAAGGAATGCGAATGAGGAGCGGTCGGCATGGGGCGGCGCGCCCACCCGTCGGCGTCCTGATCCAGCAGGATCGCGTCGACTTCGCGCTTTTCGCACTGATTTTTGTCGTCGCGCTCGCGTCGATGGTGTTCACGGGGCCCGGGAGCATCGTCTTCTGGTTGGCTTTCCTTCCCCTGATCGCCAGCCTCGTGCTCGCCTTCCGACGGATCGAACACCTCTCCCGGCAGGAGCTGCGCGACTCCGAATTCCTGTGAGCCGATCCCGAACCCCAGGGAACTCGGACACACGACGACACGAACACGGCAAGAGGGCGAGGCCGATCGGCCTCGCCCTCCTCCGTCGCCCTAGGGCGAGCCCCCGGGCCTCCCGGGCCCAGGCGTGGTCCGTCCTCCCCGAACGGGCCACGTGCGGCCTGCGCTCATGGAGTGGTCTCGCCGCCACGCCCGCGCTGTCCGGGCAGGGTGGAGGCCTCCTCCCTCTCCTCGGTCCGGCCTTCCCTGGCCGTGGCCCCGGGCCGGTTCATCGCGGCCTCCCGGCCGGCCTGGTAACTGCTCTGCTCGGACATCCTGCCCGTTTCACGCTCCGCAGCGTTCAACCAGTTCTCCCAGCGGGCCTGCATCGGCTTGATCAGACCGCCGCCGACGCCGACGACGAGGATGCCGCCGACGGTCGCCAGCACTGCGATCAGTACCGGCATGGTGACGGAGACGGCCACGCCCATCTGGTTCAGGGCGGCGATCACACCGAGGGCCAGGACGGCCACGGCGGCGATGTCGGCCAGGAGGCGTCCGTAGGACAGACCGCCCAAGGCCCCGCTGATGAGATCCCGTGCGGCCTTGGCGATCATGCCGGCCACCACGATGATGACCAACGCGACGATGGCGTTCGGGATCCACGAGATGACGTCGTTGAGCAGTGTGCTGATCGGATTCGTCCCGAAGACGTTGAACGCGAGCGTCAGCACGAACAGCAGTCCGATGTAGTAGACGATCTTTCCGGCGATCTCACTGGCGGTCCAGCGGCTGCGCTCGAAGTACTCTCCCACGCCGCCACGGTGCAGGGCGCGGTCCAGTCCGACGCCGTGGAGGCCCTTGGCGACCCCCTTGCCCACCAACCAGGCGATGAACCAGCCCAGAATGAGGACCACCAGGAATCCCAACA
The DNA here is from genome assembly GCF_000341005.1 of Nocardiopsis alkaliphila YIM 80379. Taxonomy (GTDB): domain Bacteria; phylum Actinomycetota; class Actinomycetes; order Streptosporangiales; family Streptosporangiaceae; genus Nocardiopsis; species Nocardiopsis alkaliphila. Next base: position 93,279 of record NZ_ANBD01000039.1, read on the forward strand.
GCAGCGGTACGAAACTCGCCACTGCCTGCCAGGCGTCCATCAGACCCTGACCCATGTCCATACGTCTTCACCTCCGAATCGCTTGTACCGCCCATCGAACCAATGATCTCGATCGAGCGGATACGGCGAAGAGAAGCTCGGTACTTCTCATTTCCGCGATACCCCGAGGTCGGAGATCGAACCTTTTGTGATCGATTCGAAGATGTGGTTGCCGAGAATTTACGAAAGATTGAAGGTGGGATGGATTTATTTCTTTTTCTTATTCGGGAGAACTCGTGGTCGACCTTGTCATGGCCCCCTCATAGACGAAAGGCCCTCGGGCGTTCGAAAGCACACCGTGCTTTCGAACGCCCGAGGGCCCCTGCGATGCCGGGTCGACGTGGACGTTCCCGCCGGGGTCAGTCCCCGGAAGCGGCCTCCTCGGCCGAGCGGGTGAGGTCCCAACCGCTGATTCCACGCCAAGCCAGTCGGGCCACCAACTGTTCGGCGGCGTCCTGGGGTACGGAACCATGGTTGTTCAGCCAGTACCTGGCGCTGGTCTCGGCCATACCGACCAGGGCGATGCTCAGCAGGTGTGCCTCTTCGTCGGAGATGCTCGTGTCCTGACGGATCACATCGCCGATCAACTCGGCACAGCGCTGGAACGTCTGCTCGCTCTTCTCCCGGACCGCAGGGAGGTTGCGCAGGTCGGACTCGAAGACCAGCCGGAAGGCCTCGCCATCGCCCGCGACGAAGTCGAAGTAGGCCTGAAAACTCGCCGTGACACGCTGACGGTTGTCGTCGGTGCTCTCCAAGGCCTCGCGTTGCTTCTCGACCAAGACCTCGGAGTGTTCCTCCAAGAGGGCCAAGTAGAGCTCCAACTTCCCCGGAAAGTGCTGGTACAGAACGGGTTTGCTGACACCCGCGCGTTCCGCGATCTCGTCCATCGCCGCCGCGTGGTATCCGCGGGCGACGAAAACCTCCTGTGCTGCGGCCAGGAGCTGGCGGCGGCGCCTGACCCGGGGCAAGCGAGTGCCCCGGGCGCGGGCGTCTGAAGGAGCTGTCACACCCACACCCTCCGAACTCGGCATGGCAGATGCACGCCATTCACTGGGCATCTGCTCGGCTAGCGTCCGCGGGCGCGACTTCGGCTCCGTGTCGCGGCCCGCGGCTTTCTCCTCATCTTACTCCTGCGTAAGTTGGGTGTGGGCGGAGTGAAGCGAGGGATCGGCCTCCAAAGGCGCGACGACAATCCGATGGCGCAGGTGGGAAGGGGCGTCGAGTGGCCACCGAATACGTGAGCCATGGCCGTCGAAGTTCAAGTGGGAGAACCTTCAACGGTGTTCCTCGTCATCGTCCCCGGCGTCCAGGGACTGCTCGATCACGTCGGCCTCGTTCGCCTCCTCGAAGGCCTCTTGGGAGGCGTCCTCGAACCGGTCACCGTCCTCTTGTGGGATCACGGAGATCTGCTGCTCGACCGCATCGGCCTCGGGAACGCCCACGCTCGGCGCCTCGGCGTCGGAGCGGTGTCTGTCGCCTCGCTGATCGGAAGATGCCATGAGTCCTCCCCAACGTCGTCGATGGTACTCGTGACACTACATCCGGCCATCGCCGAGGCGAGGGAGCCCGCGCGGAATGAATCGGACGTACCTCGTGGTTGGGACTGATCAGGCATCCCGTGGGGCGATGTGGGCGACGCCTCCCCGGGGTGGGAATGGAATACCCCACCCGTTAGGTTGGGTATAAGTGCAAGAGGCTTCGCGTCGCCCCCTCCCACCGTGGGTCCCTGCGGTACGGGTGTGGGTGCGAGGCAACCCGAACAGACATGAGGAGTCACCGTGTCGCTGCCGCCGCTGGTCGAGCCGGCCGCCGAGCTGACCGTGGACGAGGTGCGCCGTTACTCGCGGCACCTGATCATCCCGGACGTGGGGATGGACGGCCAAAAGCGTTTGAAGAACGCGAAGGTGCTGGTCGTCGGCGCGGGCGGTCTGGGTTCCCCGGCCCTGCTGTACCTCGCCGCCGCGGGTGTGGGAACGCTCGGCATCATCGACTTCGACGTCGTGGACGAATCCAACCTCCAGCGTCAGATCATCCATGGGCAGAGCGATGTGGGCCGGCCCAAGGCCGAGTCCGCTCGGGACAGCGTCAAGGAGGTGAACCCCAACGTCGAGGTGATCCTGCACCAGGATCGCCTGGACTCGGACAACGCGTTGGAGGTCTTCGCCGACTACGACCTGGTTCTGGACGGCACCGACAACTTCGCCACCCGCTACCTGGTCAACGACGCCTGCGTCATTTTGAACAAGCCCTACGTGTGGGGTTCGATCTACCGCTTCGACGGCCAGGTCAGCGTCTTTTGGAACGAGTACGGGCCGCAGTACCGCGACCTGTACCCCGAGCCGCCGCCGCCGGGCATGGTCCCCTCCTGCGCCGAGGGCGGCGTCCTGGGCGTCCTGTGCGCCTCCATCGGTTCGGTCATGGTCAACGAGGCCATCAAACTGATCACCGGTATCGGCGAACCGCTGGTCGGACGTCTGCTCATCTTCGACGCCCTCGAGATGAGCTGGCGAGAGGTCAAGGTCCGCAAGGACCCGGAGACCGAGCCGGTCACCGAGCTCATCGACTACGAGGCCTTCTGTGGTGTGGTGTCCGAGGAGGCCACCGAGGCGGCCGCGGACTCCACCATCACCGTGCCCGAGCTCAAGGGGCTCTTGGACGACAAGCCCGACGAGATCTACCTCGTGGACGTTCGTGAGAAGAACGAGTACGAGATCGTCAACATCCCGGGCGCGACGCTCATCCCCAAGGGTGAGTTCCTCAATGGCAAGGCCTTCGAGAAGCTGCCCCAGGACAAGCGCGTCGTCTTGCACTGCAAGTCCGGGGTGCGTTCGGCCGAGGCCTTGGCCGCGGTCAAGGCCGCCGGGTTCTCCGACGCCGTGCACGTCGGCGGTGGCGTCTTGGCCTGGGTCAACCAGATCGACCCGAGCCTGCCGAGCTACTGAGCGCCTTCGGCTTCACTTCGGCGTGTTCGGGAACTTGGACGTACTGACCTGAGAGGTCGGGAACGGGTTCAAGGGGCACCATGGTGTCTACGGTGTGATGGTCCGCCCGTCGCCCGTCACCGTCCGAACGTCGACCCTTTGCGGTTCACCGAGCAGGGCCCAGAACACCCATGGTCCGGGCGGTGTGGAGATCCTCTCCACGCCGCCCGGACGTGTTTTCGTGGTGGCCCTCCCTGAAAGGCTCCCGAATGGGTACAAATCCCCGATACGGGTCGCTGTATCGACCACCGGCGCACCCGGAGCCTCTGGGAGGTGGCGTTATGAGCCTGAAGGGACGTTGGGCCGACTGGGCGGCGATCGCCCTGGGCCTCATCGTGGGACTGAGCTGGACCGTACACGGGATGTACGGATTCTCTGGGGGGATGTTCTTCCTCCTCGGGCTGGGGGTCATCCTCGGTGCGGTGATGTCGTTGACCCGTCCCGGCGCGCTGACCGGTGAAATGGGTGTGATCGCGGGCGGAGCGCTGCTCTTCGTCCTGCCGTGGCTGCTCGGATTCACCCAGATCCTGGGGGCCGCGTTGACCGCGTGGATCGGCGGAGCCGCCATCGCGGCCTTGGGGGTCGTGGGCCTGCTCAAGGCACGACAGACCCGCAGACGTGATCCGGAGATGGCCTGGAGCGGACAGACCGGGGTGAGTACGCGCACGCCCTGACCTGATTGCCTCTCGGCCTTCTTCGAAGCCGCCCTCGTCGTGGGGCGGCTTCGGGTCGTCGGTACTAGGCTCACCTCCATGATCGAAGCACCGTCCGAGGAGGCCGCACCCGACCAGTACACCGAGGAGGTCCTGTCCGTGGTCGAGCTGATCCCGGCGGGGCGGGTGATGAGCTACGGTGACATCGCCGAATACGTCGGTCGGGGCGGGCCCCGGCAGGTGGGCGCGGTGATGTCCCACTGGGGTGGGGGAGTCCCCTGGTGGCGAGTGGTGCGGGCGGATGGGCGACCGGCCGCCGGGCACGAGGTTCGGGCCCTTTCCCACTACGCGGCGGAGGGCACCCCGATGCGGCCCCGCACCGACCGGGTGGACATGTCCCAGGCCCGGTGGGACGGGCGGACCGGGGGCTGAGGGAGACCTGACCCCTTCCGAGACGTCCGGGGTGGTCGTTCTCCTCTGGTGAACTGGAGACGTGAACACTTCCCCGTACCGTCTCGTGCGGCGCGCCAACCGAGCGACGCCGCCGCCGGTGCTGGACGAGAACCAGCAACGGGTGGTCGACCACCCGGGTGGTCCTCTCCTTGTGCTCGCGGGGCCGGGGACCGGAAAGACCACCACCATCGTCGAGGCCGTCGTCGACCGCATCGACAACCGTGGGGTGGACCCCTCCCGGATCCTGGTACTGACCTTCAGCCGCAAGGCGGCCCAAGAACTACGCGAGCGAATCACCGGCCGACTGCGCCGCACCACCCGCGAGCCCCTCGCCCTCACCTTCCACAGCTACGCGTACTCGCTGATCAGACGTGAGTTCCAACGCATGGGCGACCTTCCTCCCCGCCTGTTGTCCGGGCCCGAACAGCTCATGGAGGTCCGTGAGCTACTCACCTGGGAGGCGGCCGAAGGCGGCCTGGACTGGCCGCAGCGACTCCGCCCCGCGCTGGAGACCCGTGGTTTCGCCGAGGAACTGCGTGACTTCCTGATGCGCGCCCAGGAACGCGGCCTGGGACCCGCTGAACTGGCCGCGATGGGTGCCGAACGGGACCGGGACGACTGGACCGCCGCGGCCGGGTTCCTGGCCCGCATGAACGGCCGTTTCGACATCGCCCCGGTGCCCACGCTCAACTACGCCGAACTGGTGCGGGTCGCGGCGAACATGCTCTCCGACCCGGCGGTCCAGGCACGGGAACGGGCCGCGCACGAAGTCGTGTTCGTCGACGAGTACCAGGACACCGACCCCGCTCAGGAAGAACTCCTGCACGCCCTGGCCGGTGACGGTCGTGACCTGATCGCGGTCGGTGACCCGGACCAGTCCATCTACGCGTTCCGTGGCGCCGAAGTGCACAACATCCTGGAGTTCCCGGCCCGCTTCCGCACACTCCAACGTCGCGACGCCCCGGTCGTGGCGTTGCGTACCTGCCGCCGCAGCGGTACCGCCCTGCTGGCCGCTTCGCGTGGGCTCACCCGCAGACTGCCCGCGGTGGTCTCCGGCCCCAACCGGGTCAACGCCCACCGTGACCTCGTCCCCGCCGAAGGGATCCCCGACGGCGAGGTGCACCTGTCGATGGCCGACAGCGCCACCCAGGAAGCCGCGGTCATCGCCGACACCCTGCGCCGCGCCCACCTGATCGACGGAATCCCGTGGTCGGACATGGCGGTGCTGGTGCGTTCCTCCAGCCGACAGCTACCGGTGCTGCGTCGCGCGCTGACCGCGGCGTCGGTCCCGGTCGTGGTGGGTTCGGACGATCTGCCGGTGGCGGCCGAACCCATCGTCCGCCCCCTGCTCGGCCTCATCCGCCATGGTCTGCGTCCCGACGGACTGGACGAGGAGGCCGCTCGAGAACTCCTGATGAGCCCCTTCGGGGAGGCCGACGCCGTCCGACTGCGCCGCCTGGTCCGAGCCCTGCGCCGCCTGGACCTGGACCGGATCCGCGACGCCCGGAACAACGAGGGCGCCGGAACCACCACGGAGGGACCGGAGGAAGGCCATCGTCCCTCCTCCCGACTATTGGTGGACGCCCTACGTGATCCGCGCGAACTCACCCTGATCGACCCGGAGATCGCCGCCCCGGCCATCCGGATCGCCACGGCCCTGCGCACCGTAGGCGACCTCACCGCCAAGGGCGCCGACGCCGAACAGCTCCTGTGGGAACTATGGCGAGAAAGCGGACTGGCGGACCGGTTGCTGCGCGCCAGTCTGGCCGGGGGACGCCGTGGCGCCGCCGCGGACCGTGACCTGGACGCGGTGGTCGCCTTGTTCGAGAGCGCCGCCCGCTACTGTGACCGACTGCCTCCCGGGGCCCCCGCCGGGTTCCTGGAGGACCTGGTGGCCCAAGAGATCCCCGGTGACAGTCTCGCCGAACGCGCCCCTGAGGGAGAGGCGGTGCGGATCCTCACCGCGCACCGTTCCAAGGGTCTGGAGTGGGGGCTGGTCGTAGTGGCCGGGGCTCAAGAGGGCGAGTGGCCCGACCTGCGGCTTCGCGGCTCCCTGCTCGGGGTGGAGGAACTCGTGGACTCCCAGAGCCACTCCGCCGACTCCTTCGGGGCGGCACTGGCCTCCAAACTCCTGGACGAGGAGCGCCGACTGTTCTACGTGGCCCTCACTCGTGCCCGCCGCACCCTCCACGTCACCTGTGTGGGCGGCGACGACACCGACGAACGCCCTTCCCGCTTCATCACCGAGATGGGACTGGGTGAGCCCGAACCGGTCGGCACCGGGAGGCGTTGGCTGTCCTTGCCCGCCCTGGTCGCCGATCTGCGTTCGGTCGTCACCGACCCCACGGCCCCCGGCCCCCTGCGCGAGGCCGCCGCCGCCCACCTGGCCCGCCTCGCGCAGGAGGGGGTGCGCGGCGCCGATCCGGCCGAGTGGTACGCGCTCACCCCCTTCAGCGATGACCGGCCCTTGGCCGACTCGGAGGACGTCATCCGGGTCTCGCCCTCCCAAGTGGAGAGCTTCACCAACTGTCAGCTGCGTTGGTTGCTGGAACGTGCGGCCGGGGCCTCCTCCGGCGACTCCGCCTCGGCGCTGGGCACGCTCGTGCACGCGGTCGCGGTCCTGGTCGCCCAGGGCAGCACCGCGAACGAGATCGGTGAACGCATGGACCAGATCTGGCCCGACCTGGACTTCGGCGGCCCTTGGCAGGCCGGTAAACAACGCGATCGCGCCGACGAGATGATCCGCAAGCTCCTCGACTGGGACGCCAGCAACCCGCGTGAGCTGGTCGTCACCGAGGAGGGGTTCAAGGTGGACGTCGGCGGCATCGAGATCACCGGTCGCGTCGACCGCCTCGAACGCGACGACCAGGGGCGTGCCGTGGTCGTCGACATCAAGACCGGCGGTACCAAGGCCGAGGACCTGGCTCGCCATCCCCAGCTGGGCGTCTACCAGATGGCGGTGCTCAAGGGCGCCTTCGCCAAACTCGGCTTGGCCGAACCGGGTGGCGCCGAGCTGGTCCAGGTCGGTAAGGCCGCGTTCGGCAAGAAGGCGCGCGAGCAGGCCCAGCCGCCCCTGGGCGAGGACCCCGACCCCGAATGGGCGCAGAGCCTCGTGCACGAGGTCGCCACCGGCATGGGCGGCTCTCGCTTCGCCGCAACCCGCAACATCGGATGCAACTCGTGCGCGGTGCGCGCCTGTTGCCCGGTCCAGGACGAGGGCAGACATGTCTGAAGCCACCCCCACCCCCGCACCGAGTTTCGGCCCCGCGGAGCTCGCCCGACTGCTCGGCCGCCCAGAACCCACGGTCGAGCAGGCCAGGGTGATCTCCGCACCCCTGGAACCCGGCGTGGTGATCGCCGGCGCCGGATCGGGCAAGAGCGAGACCATGGCCGCCCGAGTGGTCTGGCTGGTCGCCAACGGCCTCGTGCGCCCCGAACAGGTTCTCGGGCTGACCTTCACCCGTAAGGCCACCGCCGAACTCGCCGAACGTGTGCGCAAGCGCCTGGAACAGTTGCGCGCCACCGAACTGTTCCCCGAGGAAGCACTGGACGGCGAGCCCACGGTCTGCACCTACAACTCCTACGCGGGGCGCATCGTCGCCGACCACGCCCTGCGGGAGGCCGTGGAGCCCACCTCTCGGCTGCTCAGCGAGGGCCAGGCCTGGCAACTGGCCGCTCGGATCGTCGATGAATACGACGGGCCCATGGACCACATCGACGTCGGAGCCGATACCGTCACCCGCCGGGTCCTGGACCTGTCGGGGCAGATCGCCGATCACCTCACCAGCACCGACCGGGTGCGCGGAGTGGGCCGGTGGATCCAGACCGAGGTGGACGCCATGACCCGCAAGTCCACCAAGGAAACCCGGGACCTGGTGGCGACCCAGCGTCGTCGTGAGGAGCTCTTGCCCCTGGTGGACCGGTACGACCAGGCCAAACGTGTTCGCGAGGCGATGGACTTCGGTGAACAGATGGCCTTGGCCGCCCGTATCGCCCTCAACCACCCCGAGGTGGGCCTGATCGAACGCGGTCGCTTCCGGGTGGTGTTGCTGGACGAGTACCAGGACACCAGCCACGCCCAACTAGTGCTGCTTCGGGCCCTGTTCGGTGAGGGACACCCGGTCACGGCGGTCGGCGACCCCTGCCAGTCCATCTATGGGTGGCGTGGAGCCATCGCCGCCAACCTCACCGGTTTTCCCACCGACTTCCCGCTCGCTCCCGGTCGCCCCGCCCCGGTACGGCGTCTGTCGGTGAGCTTCCGCAACGGTCAGCGCGTCTTGGACGTGGCCGAACGCGTCTCCGAGGAGTTGCGGGTCGAAGCCACCGAAGTGCCCGTTCTCTACCCGGGGCCGGCCCGCCGGGACCGGGGCACCACCATCGCCGCACTGTTGTCCACCGAAACCGAGGAGGCCGAGTGGGTCGCCGAGCAGGCCCAAGCCTTGCTCGACGCCACCGCGGAGGAGCCGGGCGGCCCCGTCTTCGCACCCGATGGCCGTGCCTGGCCCGAGGGTGAGACCGGTGGTGCCCCCGACGGTGGGATCAGCCCCGGCGACATCGCGATCCTGTGCCGCAAGCGTTCCCAGTTCCCACCGCTGCGCGAGGCCTTGGAAGCACGGAACATTCCGGTGGAGGTCGTCGGCCTGGGCGGCCTCATGCTGGTGCCCGAGGTCCGGGACATCATCGCCACCCTGCGGGTGATCCACGACGCCTCGGCCGGAAACGAACTGGCCCGCCTGCTCACCGGTCCCCGTTGGCGGCTCGGGCCTCGGGACCTCGCCGCGTTGGGTGCACGCGCCACCGAACTGGCCCGGCACTCCCGCCGCGACCTCACCGCGCCAGGCCCCGAGGACGAGGACGACGGCGATGACGACCTGCTCCGCCGCACCGTCCTGGACCTGACGGCCGAGAGCGGCAGTCTCGTGGACGCCGTGGACGATCCCGGCCCGGCAGAGGACTACTCCGAGACCGCCTACGAACGACTGGGTCGTCTGGCCGAGGAACTGCGGTCCCTGCGCAAGCTGATCGGCCAGCCCCTTCCCGACCTCATCACCGAGGTCGAGCGCATGCTCGGTCTGGACATCGAAGTGGGTTCGCGCACCAACCGCGATCCCCTCTCGGCCCGCGCCGACCTGGACGCCTTCGTGGACCACGCGGTCCGGTTCGTCGGTAACACCGAGGACCCCACCCTGGGCTCCTTCCTCGGCTACCTCAACGCCGCCGAGGAGAACGAGAGCGCGCTCAGTCCCGGTGAACGCGTGGGAGCTTCGGACAGCGTCAAGCTCATGACCATGCACGGAGCCAAGGGTCTGGAGTGGCCGGTGGTGTTCGTGCCCGGGATCAGTGCGGGCAAGCGCGCGCCGCTGTTCCCGGCCAAGGCCCGCGACTCCCTGGCCTGGGTCAAGGCCGAGCACCTGTTGCCCTACCCGCTGCGCGGTGACCGGGCGAGCCTGCCCACCCTGAGTGGTGTCACCAAGGAGGACATCGCCGAGTTCAAGACGGCGGAGGAGGCCCGCCATCTGATGGAGGAACGCCGGCTGGCCTACGTGGCGGTCACTCGTGCCTCCTACGCGTTGGTGTGCAGCGGCCACTGGTGGGGCCGGACCGGCAGTTCCCCGCGCGGCCCCTCGGTGTTCCTGGAGGAGGTCCGTGAAGTCTGCGAACAGGGCGCCGGGTCCGTGGTGGTCTGGGCGCCGCCACCCGACCCCGAGGACACCAACCCGCATGACGAAGAGGAGTCCTCGGCCGTGTGGCCCCCCGCCGATGTCCCCACGGCCGGGGGGAGCGAGCCCGTGCCCGAGGAACCGCGCGAATCCGAGTCCGGCGAAGCGCGGACCATGACCCTCGAAGGCGACACGGGCACCCGCCGGGAGCAGATCCTGGCCGGGGCCGACCTGGTGGAGAAGGCCCGGGCCAAGATCCGCGAGGGCGGATCCGCCCTCCCCGACAAGACCCCCGAGGTGCTACGGCGCAGGCTCGGCGGCTGGGAACGCGACATCGAACTGCTGCTCGCCCACCGGGACCGCGCGGCCGGGCCGAGGGAGGGCCCCGTAGAGGTGGAGTTGCCCGACCACCTGTCGGTCTCCTCCATGGTCTGGCTGGCCCGCGACCCCTCCGCCCTGGCACGTCGGATCCGTCGTCCACTGCCCCGCCCGCCCGCCCCGCACACCCGTCGGGGCACGGCCTTCCACAACTGGCTGGAACAGCGCTTCGGGCAGAGCGCGACCCTGCTCGACGAGCTGCCCGGGGCCGCGGACGAGACGGCCGGTGCGGATGAGGACCTGGCCGAGCTACAGCATCGGTTCGAGGAGAGCGAGTGGGGCGCGCGCGTGCCGGTGGAGGTGGAGGTGCCCTTCGAGACGGTCATCGGTGACCGCCTCGTCCGAGGACGCATGGACGCGGTCTTCCGTGACCCCGAGAGCGGTACCTACGACGTGGTCGACTGGAAGACCGGGCGTCCGCCGGGCAACGCCGCCGAGCGCCGTGCGGTGGGGGTGCAGTTGGCCGCCTACCGGCTGGCCTGGGCCGATCTGGTCGGGGTGGAACCCGAAGAGGTGCGCGCGGCCTTCCACTACGTGCGCGCGAATGAAACGGTCCGCCCGGTCGACCTGCTCGACGCGCAAGGACTGGCCGCGCTGATCGCCGGTGTCCCGGAACCGGAATGAGCCCCGGGAACCGGGCCGCGGACTCCACGACCGGCGACGTCGGCACTCGGCGATCGGCCGGCTCGCACCCGTAGAGTTCGAGAACGAACGACCGAGCGCTGTGGCCTGAGAATCCGAGAGCACGGCTCCACAAGACCCGGCACATGACGGTTCCAGAGACACCACCGGGCGGGTGCACGGCCTGGCGATCGTTCGTGACAGGCCGTGCACCCGCCCGGGCGGTGCGCCGACGCTACTGGGCTTCGTCGAACTCGATGTCCCACAGGACGTTGTCGCCCTCGACGGAGGTCACCGTGACGGTGATGTGGTGGGTGGCGCCGTTCTCCATGAATTGGCAGCCCAACTCGGCTCCCACCTCCGCGACGAGGTGGGTGTCGTTGCAGGTGAAGTTCTCGGGCGAATGGCCCTGGGCCTCCAGCACGGTGCTCGTCTGGTTGATGACCTCTGTGTTGCTGACCTGGCCGCCGCTCGCCGCGGTGCTGTTGTCCTCGCTGCCGCTGTCCTCCCCGGCGGCGGTGTCATCGGCCGGGGCCTCGTCGACCTTGATGTCCCACTCGGCCTGGTCACCGTCCACCGAGGTCGTGGTGACGGTCACACCGAGGCTCTCGCCGCCGTGGGTGAGTTCGCAGCGGATCTCGGCACCCACCTCCGCGGGCAGGTCCTCAGAGCAGGTGAACTCGTCCGGGGCCTCGCCGATCTGCTCGGCCAGCATCTCGCTGGACTTCTCGGCGACCTGCTCGGCTTCGATGACCCCGGGGCCACCGAGGCTGAAGTCGAACGAGCAGCCGGTGGCCAAGAGCACGGAAAGCGTTCCCAGAACCGTTCCGACGAGAATTCGATTATGGGGGATTCGCCGCATCGCGGCCTCCTGGATTCTGTGATGGATGACGGACCACACGAACAGATGTCGGATATGGCGGGAAAGTTCCGAATGTGCCTGATATAGATTCCGTGGTCTCGGTGCCCGGTTCGTGAACCGGCTGTTCAGGGGGAACCCTCTGGCTCACGGACGAGGAGGCTTCGAACTCTCCCGAGTACGCTCCGGTAGCAGGACGCCGGTCCCTGTGGGGACACCCACGCCGGGCGGTGGAGATCCCCGTCCTCCGCCGCCCGGCTCCGGTCAGACCACGCCGAAGACGAACCCGCCCGGCGAGTCGATGTCGCCGCCGAACAGGTAACGCCGTGCCGACAGCACGAACTCCTCTCGGTCGATGTCGCCGTCTCCGTCGGTATCCACGTGCGCGAACCGTTTGCGGGCGCTCACCTCCTCCGCACCCAAGGCGTTCGCGTAGATCAGGAACTCCACCTCACTGATCCGCCCGTCTCCGTCCGCGTCCAACAAGTCGAAGATCGCCTCGGCGACCGCCTCGGCGGCGTTCGAACGGGTCCGGTCCTCCGAGACCGCGTGAATGGCCGCCACGAACCGCTCCCGGTCCAACCGACCCTCCTCGCCACCGGACAGGTCGACCAGCTTGCCCCACAATGCCTCGTAGGCACTCTGGATGGCTCGGGCCCGGGGCTCTTGTGCCTCCAACCCGTATCCGGTGACGTAGCGGTTCACGAGTCTTTGGTAGTCATCCCATGTCACGACCTTGTCGTCGTCGATGTCCAGAACGTCGAAGAGGTCGCCGAACCGGGCGGTGATCTGGGGATTGGTGCTCACTCGGACCTCCTGTGCGCGGAGTCGAGGCTCTCCCGACTCCTCTGTCAGAGTCCCACGGGCCGGAAACGGTTCCCGTCATGCCACTGTCCCCGGGGAGGGGTGTCACCTCCCCATCCATCCAGGTCCTATGGTCGAATCCGACAAAGATGTCCAGGACAAGGACGACAGATGGACGCACGCGCCTACATCGAAACCCACAAGGACGAGTTCTTCGACGCGCTCAAGGAGTGGCTGGCGATCCCTTCGATCTCCGCCGACCCCGAGCACCACGAGGACGTGCGCCGCTCGGCCCGGTGGCTCGCCGACCACCTCACCGAGACCGGCTTCCCCACGGTCGAGGTCTGGCAGACCCCCGGCCTGCCCGCCGTGTTCGCGGAGTGGCCGGCCACGGACCCGGCCGCGCCCACCGTGCTCGTCTACGGCCACCACGACGTACAGCCCGTGGACCCGATGGAGGAGTGGCAGACACCCCCGTTCGTGCCCACCGAACGCGGGACCTCCCTGTACGCGCGCGGGGCCTCCGATGACAAGGGTCAGGTTCTCTTCCATGCCCTGGGGGTGCGCGCCGCCCTGGCCGTAGCCGGGGCCGACGCCCCGCCCGTGACCATCAAGCTACTGGTCGAGGGGGAGGAGGAGTCGGGTTCGGTCCACTTCGCCGAGCTGATGAAGACCAACCGTGAGCGTTTGGCCTGTGATGTCGCGGTCATCTCCGACACCACCATGTGGGCGGCCGATACTCCCTCCATGTGCGTGGGCATGCGTGGCGTCACCGACGTCGAGATCAACCTTTACGGCCCCGAGCGGGACCTGCACAGCGGTTCCTTCGGTGGCGCCGTCCCCAACCCGCTCAAGATCATGAGCGACCTGCTCTCCGGCCTGCACGACGCCGACGACCGCGTCGCCATCCCCGGATTCTACGACGGGGTCGTCGAGGCCAGTGCCGAAGAACGCGAACTCATCGCTCGTCTGCCCTTCGACGAGAAGGCGTGGCTGGCCACCGCCGCCTCCAGCGCCCCGCGCGGTGAGAAGGGCTACAGCACCCTGGAACGTGTCTGGCTGCGGCCCACCGCGGAGATCAACGGCATGTGGGGCGGCCACACCGGAGCGGGCGGCAAGACCATCGTCCCCCGTTCCGCCCACGCCAAGATCAGCTTCCGACTGGTACCCGGCCAGGAGCCCTTGGAGATCCAGAAGCGTGTCCGTGAGTACGTGCAGGACCGCATCCCCGCCGGTGTCCGCGCCGAACTGGAGTTCGGCGGCCCCGGCGTGCGCGCCTGTGCCTCCGACCTGACCTCCACCGCGTTGAAGGCCGCCCGTTCCGCGATGGGCCGGGCCTTCGGCAAGGAGGTCCTGTTCACTCGTGAGGGCGGAAGCGGACCCGAGGCCGACATCGCCGACATCCTCGACACCCCCTTGGTGTTCGTCGCGGTGGGCCTCAACGAGGACCGCATCCACGCTCCCAACGAGAAGGTCGAGATGCCCCTCTTGCTCAAGGGCGCGGAGAGCGCCGCCTACCTGTGGGAGGCACTGGGCACCGCCAAGGACGTATGAACCCCGACGTCGCTCACCCGCGCGCTTCCACCGTTCCCTCGTTGGGAGTGCGCGGGGAGGCGGAGGCCGTTATACCTGGTGTAGCGAACACGAACACAGGAAGGCGCCATGGACTTGGACCCCGTACCCGCACTCTCCCGCGCCGCGGTCGGCGCCGCCGCGCACCTTCGGAGCGACGACGAGTGGCTGGCCAAGGCTTGGGCCGACCCGAACACGCGTGTCCTGGTCTTGGAGGGCGGTGAACCCGGCGGTCATGGCAGGCAGGCGTTGATGGCCAAACAATCCCGTGCCCTGGTCACAACCGGTAAGACCCGAGAACTCGTCCTCACCACCCCTGGACTCGCTCCGAAGGGGGAGCGCTACCTTCTGGGCAGCGATGGCGAGCGCGCCTACTTCGCGGTCCGCTCTCCCGAGGAACTTCTCGCCGGTCCCGTCGCCGAACCCGCGTCCCTGCGCGAGGTCGGCGCGATCCTCGACGACCATGACACCGGCCTGTTCACCCGCGCCATCGCCTTGGCCAACTGGAACGCCACCCACGGCTTCTGTCCACGCTGTGGTTCACGCACCCGGATCGAGAAGGCCGGCCACGTGCGGGTCTGCGAGGAGGAGGGAACCGAACAGTTCCCTCGGATGGACCCGGCGGTGATCATGCTGGTCCACCGTGAACGTGAGGGTCGGGAAGAAGTGCTGCTCGGCCACAACTCCAACTGGGACGCGCGGCGCTTCTCCGTCCTGGCCGGATTCGTCGACGCCGGTGAGTCCCTGGAGCAGGCGGTCATCCGAGAGGTCGCCGAGGAGACGGGTGTGGTCGTGGAGCATCCCCGTTACGTGTCCTCCCAGCCCTGGCCGTTCCCGCGCAGTCTCATGATGGGCTATACCGCCCGGGCGGTGGCGCAGGCCGATCCCACCGACGACGAGATCGCCCAGACCCGGTGGTTCACCCGTCCGGAACTGGCCGAGGCGACCCGTAGTGGAGAGGTCATCCTCCCGGGGCGGGTCTCCATCGCCCGCACACTCCTCGAGCACTGGTACGGGGGAGCGCTGAGCGGAGGCTGGTAGTAGCCGGACGGGTGAAGATCGCGGACCGTCCGTCCCCCCGTAGCGGACGGTCCGCGTCGACCGGTCGGGCCGCCGTGTGGGCGTCGCCGGTACGAACGTCGCGGTCCGCTCAGCCTTGGCCGAGCTCGTCGGGCAGGACCGTCAACGGGCTGGTGCTGCTCTCCACCACGTCCTGGGCCAGATCGGCGACCTTGCGTCCGCGTGAACGCGCACAGGAACGCAGCCGTTCGAACGCCTCGCGCGGCGGCATGGTGTGCCGTTCGGCCAGGACACCGATCGCCTGTTCCACCACCACACGCGAGTGCAGGGCGTGTTCCAACTGCGCGATGGTGTGCCTCAGGCGCTCCACCTCCGAGGCGCCCTCTGGTGCTCGGCCGGGGGCCTGAGCACGTTGGCGGGAGCCGCCCGCCTCGGTGGCGAGCAGGTCGGCCAGTACCATCGCACTGATCAGGTCCGGAACGTCGTGGCCGTCCTGGCCCCCGCCCACACGCCACCCGTTCGAGGTGCGTCGCACCACTTCGGCGTCGACCGTGTCGGTCATCGCCATGTCATGAGGCCTCACATCGTCCCCCAACTCCACACTCCCCGCCATTTCCAGGTCTGTCGGCGTCGGCCGTGGTCCTGGAACCGGGGATGTCACCCTGAGGGAGGCGCCCCACGGTGCGGGCCACGTGGACGCGGCCCGCACCGTTCGTCCTAGGACAGCTCGGCCAACTTCTTCTTCACCTGAGCGAGCGACGGGTTGGTCATGGCCGTGTCGTCGCTGAAGACCAGGGTGGGGACCGTCTGGTTCCCACCGTTCACCTTCATCACGAACTCCGCGGCCTCCGGGTTCTCCTCGATGTCCACCTCGCGCCCGGTGATGCCCTCCCTGGAGAGCTGGCTCTTGAGCCGCTTGCAGTAACCGCACCAGGGCGTGGTGTACATCGTGAACTGCTCGGTGCCCGTACTCGTCATCTCGCTCACGTCTTTTCCATGTCGACGGTCATGATCGGGGAGGTTCCCAACGGTTCCAACACCATGGGGATCGCCTCGCTTCCCATGAACGTTCGACACAACGTGGGACGCCTCACAGAGGCGACTGGTTCTGGAATGTGTTACTTGAGCCGTTCCTCCAGCTCGGGGACGATGAGCCGGGCCAGCGGCGTACGGTGCCCGTCGATTCTTGAGACAATGTTCCTCCAGACCCACCCGTCCGAGCAGATGCAGGAGCACCATGGACCCCGACCGCGTCCTGGAGGGACTGGACCCGGAACAGACCGAGGCGGCACGTGCTCTGCGTGGGCCCGTGTGCATCCTGGCGGGTGCCGGAACGGGCAAGACGCGGGCGATCACGCACCGGATCGCGCACGCGGTGGCCGGCAACGTCGTCGGTGAACAGCAGATCCTCGCGGTCACCTTCACCGCTCGTGCCGCCGGTGAGATGCGTGGTCGGTTGCGCGCCCTGGGCGCCCCCCGAGTCCAGGCGCGTACCTTCCACGCAGCCGCGCTGCGTCAACTCTCCTACTTCTGGCCCCAAGTGGTCGGCGGTGAAAAACCCACCTTGATCGAGAGCAAGATCAAGGCGGTGGGGCGCGCCGCCCACGCCGTGGGTCTGCAACCGGACAGGACCGGACTGCGCGACCTCGCCGGCGAGATCGAGTGGGCCAAGGTCACCCAGGTTCGCCCCGGTGAGTACGACAAGGCGATCGTCAAGGCGGGACGCCAGGCCCCGATGCCCGCGGGCGAGGTCGCCCGGGTCTTCGAGGCCTACGAGGAACTGTGCCGTGAGTACAACCTCCTCGACTTCGAGTCCATGCTCGAACTCACCGCGGGGATGATCACCGAGTACCCGGCCATCGCTCAGCGGGTCCGTGACCAGTACCGGTACTTCGTCGTCGACGAGTTCCAGGACGTCAACCCGCTCCAGAAGCTGCTGCTGGACGCCTGGCTGGGCGACCGAGACGACCTGTGCGTGGTCGGCGATCCCAGCCAGACCATCTACTCCTTCGCCGGCGCCACCCCCGCCTACCTGACCGGGTTCGCCGACCGCTACCCGCACGCCACCGTGGTCCGGCTGGTCCGCGACTACCGCTCCACCCCCCAGGTGGTGCGGGTGGCCAATCACGTCATCGCCCAAGCCAAGGGGGCCACATCCGCCGGGCACCTCACCCTTCGAGCCCAGCGTTCCGATGGCCCGGACCCCCTCTATCAGGAGTACGACGACGAGCTCGCCGAGGCCACCGGTGTCGCCCGCAAGATCAGCGTCCTGATGGAGGGCGGTCTACCGGCCCGTGAGATCGCGATCCTGGTACGCACCAACTCCCAGTCCGCCGCCTACGAACAGGCCTTGAGCGACCAGGGTGTGCCCTTCACCGTGCGCGGCACGACCCGTTTCTTCGAACGCCCCGAGATCCGGCAGGCCGTGCACGTCCTTCGCGGGGCTCGGCGTGGTGCCGCCGATGAACAGGCCGAGCCCTTGGTTCGGACGGTGCGCCACCTGCTCTCCCAGATGGGGCTCACCGACACCGCGCCGGAGGGCCGGCAGGCACGCGAGCGTTGGGAGTCGCTGTCCGCCTTGGCCCAACTGGCCGAGGACATGGCGGCCAAGCCCGGGCCGGGTGGAGGCACCGCCACCATGGGCGACTTCGTCGAAGAGCTCGAAACCCGGGTGAGCACCGAGCACGCACCCGGTTTCGAGGGGGTCACCATCGCCTCCCTGCACTCCGCCAAGGGCCTGGAGTGGGACGCGGTGTTCCTCGTCGGACTGACCGAGGGCATGATGCCCATCATCTACGCCGAGACCGACGAGGAGGTCGAGGAGGAGCGCCGACTGTTCTACGTGGGTGTGACCCGTGCTCGTGAGCACCTGGCGATGTCCTGGTCGTTGTCTCGCTCGCCCGGGGGGCGCAAGACCCGCAAACCCTCACGTTTCCTCGACGGGCTCCGTCCGGCGTCACCCTCTACGGGTGGACGCCGCGACCGCCGTAAGAGCGGGGTCACGCGTTGCCGAGTGTGCACCAACGCGCTCACCGACGTCACCGAACGCAAGCTGGGCCGTTGCCTGGATTGTCCCTCCACCTACGACGAAGCGTTGTTGGAGCGCCTGCGAGACTGGCGACGCCTGACCGCGCAGACCCAGAAGGTGCCCGCCTACGTGGTCTTCACCGACGCCACCCTCCAAGCCATCGCGGAACAGGAACCGGGTAGCGTCTCGCAGCTGTCCGCCGTATCCGGTGTCGGCGCGGCCAAGCTGGATCGTTACGGTGAAGCGGTGCTCGCACTGGTCGCGGGACGCGATCCAAGGGAGCCGGCCGTTGGTGACGGAGAGGACGAGGATGAGTGAGCGCGACGGGATCGGGCGGGGAGGACAGTCCCTACCCGAGCTTCTGAAGGTGCTGGACCTCGAACAGATCGAGGTCAACATCTTTCGTGGAAGCAGTCCGGCCGAGGGTCCACAGCGGGTCTTCGGCGGGTTGGTCGCGGGGCAGGCCTTGGTGGCGGCGGGGCGGACGGTGCCCTCCGAGAGGTACGTGCACTCCCTGCACGCGTACTTCATACGTCCGGGTGATCCCTCGGTGCCGATCGTGTACGAGGTCGATCGCGTGCGCGACGGGCGTTCCTTCACCACTCGCAGGGTCGTGGCGATTCAGCACGGCAAGGCGATCTTCACGCTGTCGGCCTCCTTCCACAAGGAGGAACCGGGGTTGGACCACCAGATCCCGATGCCGGACGTGCCTCCGCCCGAGGAACTGCTCAGTACGCGGGACCGGCTGCACGAGGCGTTCGGTAAGGTGCCCAACTTCGTTCAGTGGCACCCCATCGAGATGCGTCCGGTGGGTGCGATGTCCTTCGAGGCCGAACGTGATCCGGGGTTGCGCACCGCCACCAACCCGGTCTGGTTCAAGGTCGACGGCAGGCTCCCGGACGATCGACTCACCCAGGTGTGCTTGATGACCTACGCCTCCGACATGACGTTGCTGGACACCGTCCTGTTGCGGCATGGACGTTCGTTCGCGGGCATCACCATGGCCAGCCTGGACCACGCCATGTGGTTCCATCGTCCCTTCCGCGCCGACGAGTGGCTGCTGTACGCGCAGGAATCCCCGACCGCCCAAGGCGCACGGGGGCTGGCGCGGGGGTTGGTCTACACCAGAGACGGACAGCTGGTCTGCTCGGTGGTGCAGGAGGGCATGATCCGCGTGGTGGACGCCGAAGGCTGGGACTGAGAAAGCCCTCGGTGCCGGCCCGTTCACATGGCCGGCGTCCATTCGCCTCGGCCCCTTTTTCGAACCCGATGCGTGGGGTTCGGCGGGCGGACCCGGGAGGACGTCTCGACAGGGCGGGGGAAGGGTCGATGCCTTTCGCCTCGGCCTCCCCTTCGTGGAAGTTCTGGCCGGATGTGGACGTTTTCGCAGGTCAAAAATAGGTTGCCGTCTTTCTTGGGCATCCGTAATGTGTACACCGTCGCAATGACCGCTCTTGGTACAGGTGAAAGATCCTGTGCCCGACCTTGAAGGAGGTGCCTGATCTGATGACGACGAAGAACCAGTGGATCCCCGACCTCGACGCCGCGTGGCGTCCGTTGTCGTCCCATGTCGTTTCGGGCACCGACCTGAGCGGTGGCGTCATCGACGGCGCCTTCGCCGGCGACCGGATGAACACCGTGGGCGTGGAGTTGCTCATCGCGGACATCTCCCTGCTCAAGGGGACCAGTGTGTCCGAACCCGGTGTCCTCGGTGGCCTGCGACGCGATGAGTCCGGACCTGCCCTTGCTCACGGCGAGTTCACCGGTGGCGTCCACGCCCGTATCGAAACCCCGCGCCGTTATGGCGCACTGGGGGAGTGTCCACGGAGGACTCCGGTCTAGACCGGCGAGTCCACTCCGTGGCCGCGGACCCCAGCACAGGGGCCCGCGGCTTTCTTTGTATCTCCGTCACGGCCCTCCGTCCCCCAGGGACGGGGAGAAGACGGCGGCATCGCAGAGTCCAGGTCCCGCACCGGACCGGTTCCGGTGACCGAACACCGACCGCGTTGTACGAACGATCAAAGATCTTGGAGGGTACCGATGCTTGCGTCGGTCCTGGTCACGCCCCAGCTGGGTGAGGTCGACATTCCCTGCCGTCTCGAGCCGGACCTGTTCTTCGCCGAGGCCCCCGCCGACGTCGAGGCCGCGAAGGCCATCTGCGGGAACTGCCCGATCAAGGAACAGTGCCTGGCGGACGCTCTGGAGCGGAGCGAACCGTGGGGCGTCTGGGGCGGGCAGCTGCTCGTCTCAGGTCAGGTCGTGGCGCGCAAGCGTCCCCGGGGTCGTCCTCGGAAGAACCCCGCTCCCGTCGCCGCCTGACGGCACCTCACCCCACCAAGCCCTCACGAACCGGAAGGACCCGAAGGACGATGATGCAGGAACTCATGCGCATGGTGCACTGGAGCGAGGAAGAACCGCGTGACCGTCAGCTCAGAAGGATCGGTGCCCGGCACCTTCGCGCCCGCCGGCGTGAACAGCGCCGTGCGGAGGCGGCGATCATGGAAATCGCGTGGTCGCGGCTGTGTTGACGCCGGGCGAGGTTCGCGCGGCGCGTCGATGAACGAGACCGAACGGTCCCCTCGCCCCGGGCCCGTCCGGTCTCGTTCGTATAACCAAAAGCGAACGCATCCGACCCGAGGAAGCGTTGACGTGGCCCGTCTCACCGCCCGGAAGTGGTGCGGGCCAGGGCGGAATGTGCTACCTGGTGGTGTTTTCCGGTTCGGATCGATGACCCGGAGGGGAAAACACCTCGACGGTATTTCGATGCGGGGGACACCTGTTCGGAAACGCTCCGCTGGGCTACCGTAAAGTTCGTGCCCTCGAACACCAAAGTCGAGGTACGACGCAGTCCTCGTCGCCGACGCACCGTGTCGGCCTACCGGGACGGGGACACCACGGTCGTCCTCGTGCCCGCCACGTTCTCCCGCGCAGAGGAAAAGCGCTGGGTGGAGCAGATGCTGCGAAAACTCGAGGCGAGGGAGGGCCGGCGCCGCCCCGGTGATCGGGAACTCCACGAACGCGCCGTCGAACTGGCCGTGCGTTACCTGGACGGTACACGGCTTCCCGACAGCGTCCGCTGGGTCGACAATCAGAACACCCGCTGGGGCTCGTGCACCCCGGACACCCGGACGATCCGGATCTCCCGCCGTGTCGCCGGAATGCCTTCCTGGGTGGTCGACTACGTCCTCGTTCACGAGCTCGCCCACCTGCACGTTCCACATCACGGCCGGGAGTTCTGGGACCTGGTGCGTCGTTACCCCAAGGCGGACCGGGCCCGGGGCTACCTGGAGGGGTACAGCGCGGGCAGCCGCTCCGAAGGCTGCGCGCACACAGGGGAGGGCGAGGAGCTCGAAGTCGACGAGATCGCCCTCGAGGAATAGATCCGGCCGCGTTCACCTTCCGGGTCAGGTGTCGCCAGGGGCGCGGGAACGCTCCAGTTCCTCGCGTATCCGCCACAGTGTGACCGCGCTGATCGACAACAGGACTCCGACGAGGACGACGTAGTAGATCGTCATGCCGCCCCAGGAACCGGAGACCCACGCACGCCCCACGATCGCGATCATCAACAGGGCCAAGAAAACGCAGATCATCTGCCCCGAGCGGAACGAGCGGCGCTTGTGCTCGAAACGGATCCGGGCGGCCTCCCGTGCGTCGATCCGACCGGCCGCCTCATCGACCACGGCCCTGATGACCGCCTTACGGGCACGCTGGGCGCTCAGGAAGATGACGAGCCCGCCGAGCATGCCGACGACGGTGATCAGGGACATGGAACCGTCCTCAGGGATGGACCGGACCGTGCGCACGCACCGCGTCCACGGCGGCACGGACCAGGTCGCGCACCGAATCGTCGGTGGGTTCGGGCAACTCCTCGACCGGGAACCAAGCCAGGTCCGCGGACTCGTCCGGGTCACGGACCAGCACCGCGTCATTGGGAGCCACGGCGGCGAATTGGACGTCCAAGTGGTGACTTCCGCCACCGCAGGGCACCGGGTGACGGTCCAACCGCACCGGTTCGGCGAGCATGGTGATGTCGCTGATCCCGGACTCCTCGCCGGCCTCCCGCAACGCCGCTCCGACCAAGCTGGTGTCGGCCATCTCGCAATGTCCACCGGTCTGCAACCACATGCGGTGGACGCGATGCAGGACCAATGCCACCCGGGTGCCGTCGGCGGAGACGATCGCCGAACTCGCGGTCAGGTGCCCGGGCAGACACGTTCGCCACATCGCGTCGGGGTGCGCCTCCAAGTGCTCCAGGTAAGAAGTACGCAACGCCTCTTGAGCGGAGTCGGGGGCGCCCCAGGCGGTGAGCACCGCCTGAGCGTCCTCGCGCAGGTTCACTCCTCGCCCTTGTCGTCTTCACCCGGCTTGGGCTTCTCCCCACCGCCGGGCTCGGTCAGCGACGAGATGTCGAAGTCCACGCCCTCGTCGCCACGCCCGTGGACGAAACCGTCGGGGTCGTCCAGGTCGTCCCCGCCGGGCATCAGGTCGGGGTGTTGCCACACGGCGTCGCGGCCCTCCACCCCACGGGCCTCCTCCAACGCCGCCCACAGCGTCCCGGCCTCGCGCAGTCGGCGCGGACGCAGCTCCAGACCGACCAGCGCGGCGAAGGTGTGTTCGGCGGGGCCACCGGTGGCGCGGCGGCGTCGGGTGGTCTCGGCCAAGGCCTCGGCCTGTGGGAGCCGCTCGCTCACCGCGGACGAGACCACGGTCGCCACCCAGCCCTCGATCAGGGCGAGGGTGGTCTCCAAGCGGGCCAACGCGGCCTTTTGCTGCGGGGTGTCCTCGGGCTGGAGCAGTCCTTCGGCGCCCATGCCACCGGACATGATCTCCTGGATGGCCTCGGGGTTGGTGATGTCGATCTCGCCGAGCTTGTCCTCCAGCCCGCTCACGTCGTAGGACATGCCGGCCGCGTACTCCTCGACCAGGCGCGACAGGTGGGAGCGCAGCCAAGGTACGTGTGAGTACAGCCGGTGCACGGCGGCCTCGCGGGCGGCCAGGTACAGGCGGATCTCGTCCTCGGGGATCTGTAGCCCCTCACCGAAGTGGGCCACACCCGAGGGCAGTAGCGCGGCGTTCCCCTCACCGGCCAACGGCAGGCCTACATCGGTGGTACCGATCACCTCTTGGGCCAGTTCGCCGATGGCCTGGCCGGCCTGTTGCCCGACCATCATGCCGCCCATCTGCTGGATCATGCCCAGCAGTGGACCGGCCATGGAGGACATCTCCTCGGGCAGGTTCTGACCCATGGCCTGAACGGTCTTGGCCGTCAGGGGGTCGCACAGTTGCGCCCATGAGGCCATCGTCTTCTCGATCCACTCCGAGCGACTCCAGGCCTGAGCGGTCTGGAGCCCGGAGGGGAGGTCGGTAGCCTGGTCGAGCCATAGGTCGGCGAGGCGTAGGGCCTCCTCGATCCGTGCGTAGTCGGCGGGCGGCACGCTGGGGTCCCCCTTTTGGGACACCGTGTGCCGCGCGATGTTCTTGGCCATGTCCCAGTTGATGCCGGACGTCGAGGACGCCGTGGTCTCCCCGGAGGAACCGGGGGAAGGCTGGGACGACATCATGTCCGCGAATTGGCGGAGCATGTCGGCCATCTGTCGCGGGTCACCGAACGGGAAGCCGTCCGGCGTTCCGGAGTCCCCCCCGCCCGGGCGGCCGCTGCCGGCACCCGAGCCGGAGTCGCCAGAACGGCGCCCGGACTCGTCATCGGGATCGTTCGGCATGCTGAAACCGAAAGGCAGGTCGCTCACAATAAGACCTCAGGCAGGATTAGGTTTGGTCTCCACTGTCACGTTAGCTGGGAGTCGCCCGGAGTGAATACCCAAAGCAGCCAGGTTCGCCCAGAGCACAGCCCTTCGGGCCGAACGGGAACGGTGGTCGCGGTCACCGGTGCCGCGTCCGGTGTGGGCCGGCTTCTCGTGCAACGCCTGGCCATGCCTGAAGGTTCCATCCGGGCGAGAGAGGTCGTGGCGATCGACGACGAGTTCGCGGACCTTCGTGGAGTCACCTGGCGGATCGCCGACGTCTGTGATCCCGGTCTGGTCTCCCGTCTGGACGGTATAGACGTCCTCGTGCACACCGCCGACGACCGTTCCCTGGAGACCAAGCCCGCCCTACGCAGGGAACACAACGTCCTGGCCGCCCAGACGGTTCTGACCGCCGCGGCCGCCGCGGGTGTTCCCCGAGTCATCCTGGTCACCAGCACCATGGTCTACGGCGCGGCGCCCGACAACCCCGTCCCGTTGCCCGAGGGCGCCACCCGGGTATCGGACAACAGCGAGGGCCTGATGGGCGACTTCGCCGAGGTCGAGGAACTGGCCGAACGGGCTCGCCGGGCCCATCCCGGCCTGACGGTGACCGTGGTGCGCCCCGCGCCCTTGGTGGGTCCGGAAATGGACACCCTCCTGAGCCGGCACTTCGCGGCGCCCCGGTTGCTCACCGTCAAGGGCCACCAGCAGCACTGGCAGTTCTGCCACGAGCAGGACCTGGTCTCCGCCTTGGCCCACTGCGCCCTGCACGGGGTGACGGGGGAGGAGGGGGTGGTCGCCGTGGCCAGCGAGGGTTCCCTGTCCCAGGGGGAGGTCGAGGAGATCGCCGGGATGAAGCACTTCGAGGTCGCCGCCAACCTCGCCTTCGGGGCGATGCGCCGCTTGCACCAGGCCCGGATCACCCCGGCGGCCGCCGGGGAGATCAAGTTCCTCGTCTACCCGTGCGTGGTGGACTGCTCCACGCTGCGCGACGCCGGTTGGAAACCCGCCTACGACAACGAGTCGGCGTTGCGGGTCCTGTTGGAGTCCAG